>RFGV01000445.1 GCA_003696605.1 Chloroflexota bacterium
CATATAACGTAACATCATATACGCCAGGGGTGGTGTAAAAATGTGATGGATTGGCAGCTGAACTTGTGGTTCCGTCACCGAAATCCCATAGGTTGCCTACAGCATTTGGTGTACTTTGAATTATGGCGGTAAAGTCAACGGTACCTGGCGTACAGCTATAAGTATTTGAAGCATTAAAATCGATATTTAACTTGCCAACGATAACTGAATCATTTGCCGCACGGGCAAATTGGCAGCCCATGCCGTCATCCATGACCAGTACAGGGTGAAAAATCCCGGTGGTTGTGTATGTATGGGTAATGGTATCTCCTCCGATTTGTGAATAACCATCCCCGAAATACCATGTTCTTAGGGCGGTATTGGTAGTTACTGCGGTAAAAGTAACCTCATGATCGATACAGCCTTTATTGGGTGTAAAGGTGTATGTCCCATTCGGTCCGAGAATCACTGCCAGATCGGGAGCAACTATCGTGTCTTTGCAACCCCAGCGGCTAGTTACGATCAAAGTTACAGTAAAGGTACCCGGTTCGACATACAGATGTGATGGCATTGAATCGGTGCTGGTAAAACCATCCCCAAAATCCCACAGCCAGCTCACAACATCTGATGTAGAGGAATCATGGAATTGCGCCAGTAATGGCGGACATGGTGAAAATGTTGGTGTTGCTGTGAAATTCGCCACCGGGTCGGATATGGTTATATAATCAGGTTTGACAATTGTACTGTCACAACCATTGATGTCAGTAGCCGTCAATGTAACGGTATATACCCCCGGTTGTGCATATTGATGGACGGGATTGGGATCGGTTGACGTATTGCCATCCCCAAAATCCCACAGAAATGACAATCCGACCCCCGTTGTCAGGTTGGTGAATGTGACAGGAGCACCGGAGCATGATTCCTGGTTGGCGGTGAAATCCGGGGCGGGATATGTTGGCTGAACGAAATTGTTTTTTGTCAGGGTATGACTGCATCCATTATCATCGGTAACGGTTAAGGTTACATCATAACTACCAGGCTGATCATAAAAATGGGAAGGATTCTGCAGGCTTGAGCTGTCACCATCGCCAAAATACCATTTCCAGCTCACGATATTTCCCATAAATGCCGTGGATGAATCCTGGAAAGATACGGCAAGGGGTGCACAGCCAGTGGTTGTCGAAACCCCAAATTCAGCATCAGGGCCAATAACGGTAATTAAATCATCAACTTTGAGCGTATCCTTACAACCGTTCACATCGGTGACAATGAGTTGGACATCATAAACACCCGGATCACGATAGGTAAACGATGGGTTCTTTACCTGGGTTGTCAGTCCGGCACTTTGCCATTGCCAGCTTACCGCATCTTTTGACAGATTGGTGAAGTCTACAGGTAGCGGTCTGCAACCAAAGCTGTCTGATACTGTGAAATTTGCCTGAGGATCTGAAACCGTAACAGGTATGGAACGGGAATCGGTACAACCCGTTGGAAGGTATTTCACTGTAAGTGATATCGTATAAGTACCGGAAGAATCATAGACATGAACCGGATTCTGCGCATGAGAAGTATCACCATCACCAAAATCCCACAACCAGGTGTGAGCGCCCAATGAA
>RFGV01000446.1 GCA_003696605.1 Chloroflexota bacterium
CAAAAATCCCGGCAAGCGGGATTGAAACGTCGATTCGGTCGACGGGGGTGTGGGCATATTCGTAGCCATTGCGTAGAAATACAAAAATCCCGGCAAGCGGGATTGAAACCGTGAAACAACAAAAATACAATTTTTGTCGTAACGATTGTAGAAATACAAAAATCCCGGCAAGCGGGATGGAAACGTAAGGGTACGGCACCGCCGTGCCCTGCTTTGTATCGTATTTATTCTACCGTTACACTTTTTGCCAGGTTTCGCGGCTGGTCTACATCACACCCTCGCCGTACGGCAATGTGGTAGGCCAGCAACTGTAAGGGAATAACATTGACGACTGGCGCCAGCAAGGGGGGTGTTTCTGGCACATAAATGACATAATCGGCTTCATGCCGAATGGCTTTATCTCCCTCGGTGGCCAAGGCAATTACAGTGCCACCACGTGCCCGTGCTTGCTGAATCTGGCTAATCATTTTGTCATACAGATGGTCGCGGGTGGCAATGGCTAATACTGGCATGGATTCGTCAATCAGAGCTATGGGGCCGTGTTTCATTTCGCCAGCCGGATACCCTTCTGCATGAATGTAGCTGATTTCCTTGAGTTTTAGGGCGCCTTCCAGGGCAATGGGGTAGTTGATACCACGCCCCAAATAGAGGAAGTTTTGGGCTTTGTGCAGTTCGTTGGCCAGGGCCTGGTATTCTTCGTCTCGGTCCAGGACTTGTCCAGCCAGGTCGGGAAGTTGACTCAGGTCTTGTACGTATTGGCGGCGCTGGTCTGTGGTTAGGATTCCCCGCAAGGTGCCAAGAGCCAGGGCCAGCAGGTATTGGTCAACGAGGGAGGTGACGAATGCTTTGGTGCTGGCTACGCCGATTTCGGGGCCGGCTTGCATGGCGATGTAGCCGTCGGCGATGCGCATGGATTGGCTGCCGAATGCGTTGACGATTGACCAGAGGGTGGCTCCCTGAGCTTTGGCTTGTTCGCTGGCGGCGAGGGTATCGGCCGTTTCTCCGGACTGGGTGATGGCTAAAACGGCCGTTTTTTCATCCACAATTGGATCATGATACCGAAACTCAGAAGCATATGCCACTTCTGTGGGTAGCCGTGCCAATGATTCCAGCATAAACTTGCCCACCAGACCGGCATAATAGCTGGTGCCACAGGCCACAATAAACAGTTTGTTGATTCGTTGTGCCAGTTCGGCCGTCAGATTCATTTCCGGCAAGAGCACGTCTCCGGTTTCAAAATCTACCCGTCCCCGCAACGTATCCACCAGCGCCCGGGGTTGTTCAAAGATTTCTTTTTGCATGAAATGCTTGTACTCCCCCTTGGCCGCACTGACGGGATCCCAGGAGATAGTATGCACAGAGGGGGCAATTGGCTGTCCGGCCAGATCGGTCACTGTAAAATCATGCCGGGTAAGACGAGCCATTTGTCGGTTTTCCAAAAAAACCATCTGCCGTGTATATTCCAGAATGGCCGGAATATCGGAAGCAACGAACATCTCTCCCTCGCCAATGCCCAACGTAATACCGCCAGCATTGCCTAGCCGCGCGCAGTAAAGGGTGTCTGGTTCGTCAATGTTCATGACCACCACAGCGTTGGCTCCTTTTAGTTGGTTGAGTGTCTGCCGAACGGCCGTTTCCATCGTCATCCCGGCTTCCAGATACCGTTCGATCATTTGCACGATGACTTCTGTATCAGTATCGGAACTGAATTGCACACCTTCGGCCTGCAATTCCTCTCGCAAAGGCAGAAAATTCTCCACAATCCCATTATGAACCACCACCACACGGCCGTTCATACTCATATGGGGGTGTGCATTGCGTGTGCTGGGTTCACCATGTGTTGCCCAACGTGTGTGACCAATGCCAATATGGCCATGAATTGGCTCTCGCCCCAACAAATTTTCCAGATTAACCAGCTTGCCCACATCACGCCGGATAGCAATACGGCCGTTTTGTTCCAAAACAGCCACCCCAGCCGAATCATACCCGCGATACTCCAACCGTTTCAATCCTTGCATAATCACCAGTTGCGCTGGCCGTGGCCCAATATAACCCACAATACCACACATGATAAACCTCCTTGATCCAGTGTGCGACGTCCGGCAACACCTGCCAGAGACAGCCTTGTAAAAGATATATGCGTGGCGTACCCGATTTTGAGACAAAAGAGGGGACGCCCCTTGTGATGGAAACGAATCACCGGCGACGGCAAACTATTCCGGCAATTCGGCCACTGTGACACCCTTTGTCGGTGGGTTACCCGCACCGGTTTGTGGCATCACTTTGCTGAAGGGGCACAGACACAGGGCGTGGCCACCCTGGGAGGCATCCGCTGATCTCTCGATTTTCGGCTGCTTGGCCTTAGCTCCGCCTCGCGACGGAGAACCTCCACCTCGTCAACCCCGGCAAACACCGGGGCCCATGCGCTATCTGGCCCTATTTGATTGTCAACGGGCAACATGGTAACTGCTGGTTACATTTTTGTCAACCATTTGACAGTTTCAGACCAATTTATATAATTAGCTGGCCTAATAGTTAGCCCTGCTAACTACTGATTGACAATGGAGCAAACGATATGCAGGACAAAAAACAAATTGCCCAACAATTATTAGAAGTTGTTCCTTTAGTGATGCGTGTGGTGGCGGCCGAGTTGCGCCGGGTTATGCCGGAATTGCAACCACCGCATGTAGCTGCTTTGTACATCTTGTCAAGACAACCATGTAATCTCAGCCAGCTGGCTGAATTGCATGTTGTCAGTTTGCCTACAATGTCTAACACGGTCAGCAAACTGACCAAAATGGGACTGGTACAACGCACGCGCGCATTACATGATCGGCGTATGGTTTTGTTAAGCCTGACGACTGAAGGGGAGGCCTTGCTGCAACAAATAGGAGAGCTGGTTGTCCACCATATCAGTCAGTTGCTAGACCCTCTTTCTGGAGAAGAGCTGGTTGCCTTGCACAATGGATTGAATGTTTTACAAAGCATATTTTTCCCAATCATAAATATTTCAGGAGAACGAAAGGAGTAACAAAGATGCTTTCATCGTTGTTTGACCGAATTACAAGACTATCACTTCGCTATCGCTGGGTAACGTTGGCGATAGCAGCAATTGTATTAGTGGTGGGTGCCTGGTCTATGACGCATTTGAATCTGGAGCTATTGCCTCGTATTGAATTTCCACAAACGGTGGTTGTGGCTCAATGGTCAGGTGCTGAAACGGCCGAAGAGTTTGCCCAGGCAGTCACAATTCCACTGGAAGAGAAATTGCAAGCCATTGATGGGGTGGTAAATGTCGAATCTACCACGAATAGTGGGTTTGCGTTTATTATCGTTCGCAATGATTTTGGCCTGGACCAGGATGCGATGGTGGCTGCTATTGAAGCAGCAGTGGCCGAAACAGATTTGCCGGACGATATGGAGACGCCTCAGATTGTTAATTTTAGTCTTTCGGATTTGCCCGTCGTTGTGGCCAGCGTATCTTCGGCTGAACTGAGTTTGCCAGAATTGAAGGCATTGGTGCAAGAGGAGTTACAGCCGCAGTTGGCAGAACTGGAGGAGGTGAGTCAGGTTACGGTTAGTGGTGGCCAGGAATTGCCGGAAGAAGTGGTTGCGGAAGGTGGGGATAATGAGGTGGCGGAAACGGAAACGGCCGTTTCTGAGCCAACCCCCGAACCTACGCCAGAACCAACTGCTACCGCCGAACCTGGCCGCTTGCCTGACATCCTGGTGCAACAGGCACAAGATGCAGGCCTGGAAATCGAAAACGTCCAGGACATTACAGTAGAGTTACTGCAAGAGCTGGCTCAGAGCGGCGATCCGGAAGTTGCCGCCCAAAAAGTCATGGCACTTTTGCGGCTTATCCCCCCAGACTTGCTTCCTTTTGCCCAGCCAGAGACTTTGGCATTTTTACCATCTGAATATATCAGCTTACTTGATCCCACACTTGTTGCAGAGCTAAACACACTTGCTGCTGATTATGGAGGGGTGGGGCAATATACCATTGTCGAAGCCATTACCGTTCTGCGTGGTGAAGATGCTGCGGGCGAGGAAGTGGCTGAAGAATCCCCGACACCCGAAGAAGCAACTGTTGAGCTTCCGGTGATGGAACCGGTGGAATTGCCCGAAAGCTGGGTAGCTGGTAGTGCCGCCATGGGATTAGAGCTGACAACAACGGCCGATCTGACACCGGAAATTATGCAAGGTGTTGTGCAATTTGCGCCCCAATTGTTGGCAGAATTGACCCCGGAAATGTGGCGGGCGATTGTTCCAGAAGCTGTCGCGGTCGCGTTGCCGGCGGTGGCAGATATGCTGGAGCCAGAACTGTTGGCCCAATTGCAAGCCATTCAACTGGCGGCTTCCGGCACTGCCCCAGAGCCAGTTCCGTTGCCTTCTTCCTGGATTGCAGCAGCCAGCTATGCGGGGCTGACAATAGAAACAACGGTCGATATTTCTGCCGACGCCATGACGTTGATTGCCGGCAGCACACCAGAATTGCTGGATGCCCTGACGCCAGAAATCTTGCTGGCCTTTACACCAGATGTGCAGGCTGCTTTGCCGCCAGAGTACGTGGCCACCCTGGATGATGGTTTGCAGCAGACTTTGACCGCAATTCAGGTGGCTAACGCCCGGTTTGTGGCACAGGCTGAGACTGGTGCAGGTGGTGAGGAAACGGCCGAAACACCGGCCGCCGATCCTGCCCGCTTGCCCGATTTATTGGTACAAGGCGCCAAAGCCGCTGGTTTGGACATTGAATTTGCCTCCGACATCACCCCCGAACTTGTCCAACTCTTGAGCGGATTTGGTCCACAAGGCATTCAGTTCTTGAGTATGCTGACGCCTGACAATTTGCGCGCTTTGCCGCCAGAAAGCATTGCCTGGTTACCAGCTGAATTTCTGGACACACTCGACGCAGAATTGCGGGCAGAATTGGATGGACTGGCAGCTGAATTTGGTGGCGCTGGCCAACTGGCCTTGCAAGCGGCCGCCGCAGAAGAGACCGAAGCAGAGGCAGATACATCACCAGCCCTGAGTGGTATCTGGCTGGAACCAGGTCCAAATGGTGAACCCCCCTTGTTCCAAACGGCCGATGATCTGCTGAATAATCCGTTTGGAGTAGGAGCTGCTGATTTGCTGAACCGGTTGCCATCTTCCCCGAATGTTGCAGATCCGGTGCCGTGGTTTGCTGCCTTGTCGCCCGAAGTATTGCAGTATTTGGCCGAGAATGAAGAAGGGTTTGTGGCGAATTTGTCGCCAGTTGTGTTGGAAATGCTCTCACCGGAGGCTTTGACTTTCTTGCTGGATACGTATCCTGATGCGTTTGCGCCAGAAGAGGTGGAACGTTTGCGGGGCATTGCCGCCGGTGAAATTGAGGTGTTTGTCCCTGAGGCTTCTATTACGCGTACGGATGGCAACCCCAGTGTGATTGTTAATGTGTTTAAGGATGGGGATGCCAATACGGTCGAGGTCGCGCATCGGGTGTTTGACGCGCTGGAGGCGTTCAAGGAAGAACATCCGGAGATTGAAACCAATCTGGTGTTTGAGCAAGCGACCTTTATTGAGGATTCTATTGAAGGTGTGTCGCGTGAAGGGGCACTGGGTGCGGTCTTTGCGGTGATTGTGGTGTTGTTGTTCCTGAGTGGTCATGTGGGTGGTAAATATCGGTTGAGCTGGCGGGCAACGCTGGTAACGGCCGTTTCTATTCCGCTCTCTGTCTTTACTGCCTTCTTGCTCATGCGTTGGCTTCCGCCCACATTAGGCGTCTGGCTGCACAGCGTGTCCGAATCCAGTAACAACGGCATCCTCACCTTCATCACGCGTCTCTTCCCCACCAACGTTACTCTGAACATCATGACATTGAGTGGGATGACGGTGGCTATCGGGCGTGTGGTGGATGACTCGATTGTGGTGTTGGAGAACGCTTATCGGTATATTCAGCAGGGGGATGATCCCAAACATGCCATTATTGAAGGCACACGAGAAGTCGCCATCGCTATCTTCTCGGCCACGGCGACGACTGTAGCGGTCTTCTTACCCTTGGGGCTAATTGGGGGAATCATCGGTTCCTTCTTCCTGCCCTTTGGTCTGACTGTCACTTATGCCCTGGCTGCCAGCTTTGTGGTGTCTATTACGGTTGTGCCTGCCCTCATGTACCTGTTTGTACGGCGTGAGCATTTGCCGGAAGAGCGGGAAACAACAATGCAGCGATGGTACACACCGATTTTAGAGGGGGCATTGCGCCATCGTGCTTTGACGTTGGTGATTGCGTTAGCAATTTTCCTGGGTAGTCTGTTCTTGCTAGGACAATTGCCGCGCAGCTTTATTCCGGCTTTGGGTGAGCCGACAGTGAATGTAACGGTGAATTTGCCACAGGATACATTGATGGCGGAAACAGATGCACTGGTGCGGGAGTTGGAAACGGCCGTTTCCCAAATGCCCGGCGTTGAGACCATTCAGGTAGAAGTCGGCAGTGCTGGTGGTTTCGAAGCCTTCTTTGGTGGTGGGGGCATCAACCAAAACCAGGCCAACATAACCATTACTGTAGACGATCAGGACGGTATAGAAGAACTGACCCGTCAGGTACGGCAAGAGGCCGAGCGTATATTTGGCCCGGACCATGTGCGTGTCTCTGCTGCGGCGCAAAGTGGCTTCAGCGGCTTCAGCCTCATCGTAACAGGCGACTCACTCGAAACCTTGCAGGAAATTGCGCCAGACGTCAAAGCGGCCATTGCTGCCGTTGATGTGGATGAAGATGGTGTGCCCGATATTGCCAATGTAACCAGCAACCTTGACACAGCCACAACGACTGGTGACGGCGTTATCATCCGCATTGATGGTCGGCCAGCTATCAGTTTTAACGGTGAGCTGGAAACAGAAAACACACTTGGTGTAACCAACGCAGCCAAAGAAGCTGTCCAAAACCTGCCCTTGCCTGCTGGCGTAGAAGTAACCGAAGGGTTCGACTCACAGCAACAGGTGGAAGGCTTCCGGAGCATGGTCACGGCCATTGGGTATTCCATTCTCATTGTTTACCTCATTATGGCCCTGACATTCCGCAGCCTGATCCACCCCTTTACTATTCTGTTCAGCTTGCCCTTTGCATTGGTCGGTGCTTCTATTGCCTTGTACATTACGAACAGTGTATTGGGTATTTCGGCAATGGTTGGCTTCATGATGTTGGTTGGCATTGTGGTAACCAACGGTATTGTGTTGATGGAGCTGGTGCAGCAATTGCGGAAACGAGGCCGTAATGCGTATGATGCCCTGGTTCAAGGTGGTCGCACCCGTTTGCGTCCGATCTGGATGACGGCTCTGGCTGCGATTTTGGCGCTCATTCCTCTTGCAGTTAGTGGCGAAGCTGGTGCGATTATTGCATCGGAATTAGCCCGTGCTGTAATGGGTGGGTTGTTGGTAAGTACAGCTTTAACATTGATTGTTGTGCCTGTCGTTTACAGCCTGATTGATGATTTTGGGCAATGGTTGAGCAAGCGGCTTTCCAGAAATCGGGTGAAATAGAGATGGGCAGATAGTCCGATATATGCAGGCGCGGGATTTCGATTCCGCGCCTTTTTAATTGATCTGGTAGTAAGTATGAAAGATCGCCAGTCAATCTCACGCGCTAATCAATTTATACCTCAATTTTAGTTAATTGTTGCATTATCTTTTGGCACTTGAAAGACCCCACCCATTTCCAGAAATGGTGGGGTCTTGGTATATTTAAAGATGCCCGCAATCAGGTGCGTTGTAGTTTGAAATTGAGCGTGACATCTAAGGAGTTTGATGGTTGAATAATTGATTGCTAAAAGTTGAGCAGTCAGGCACTTAAAAATACCAGATTGGGCAAATTTTTGTTTGAGGGCTGTGGATGTTGGAGGGGTTATGACTGGCGAGATGACATTGGTTCTTATCATTTTGGGCATCGCCATTGTCTTGTTTGCATCTGAACGGTTGCGGGTAGATTTGATTTCGATGATGGTCTTGCTTACCCTGTTGTTGACTGGCATTCTTTCTACCGAAGAGGCTTTTTCCGGTTTTTCCAGTCCAGCGGTTATTACTGTGTGGGCTATTTATATTGTGAGTGCTGGATTGATGCGGACTGGGGTGGCGGATTTTATTGGACAGCGTATTTTGCAGGTGGCTGGCACTGGGGAAAAGCGGTTGATTGGGGTTATTATGGTGACGGTGGGAGGGATGTCGGCGTTTATGAACAATATTGGCGCAACGGCCGTTTTGCTCCCGGCTGTCATTAATATCGGCCGTCGTGCCCGCATCCCGGCCTCCAAACTCCTCATCCCGCTTGCATTTGGGTCACTCCTGGGAGGCATTACCACACTTATCGGCACACCACCAAACTTGCTTGTCAGTACAGCTTTGGCAGATGCCGGATTTGAGCCATTTTCTCTTTTTGACTATACCCCAATGGGGCTGATCATCATGGTAAGCAGCATCATTTACATGGTGATGATTGGTCGTCACTTGTTGCCTGATCGCAGTACACGTGAAGAGCATTCTCTGGTTAACAACTATCAGTTGCGCAATTACCTGACCGAACTAAAGGTATTACAAGGTTCTCCCCTCATTGGTAAAACGATTGTGCAAAGCCGATTGGGCGAAGAATATGACCTGACTATTGTGGGTATTATCCGAGATGGTCGTGCCCGATTAGGTATTTTGCCTAATGCCCATATTAGAGCAGGGGATTTATTATTGGTTAAGGGTTCTGTACAGGAATTGTTGCCTCGCTGCAAAGAACTGGGAGTGGCCATTGACCCACATTTGCGGTTGAGCGAGACAGATTTGATGTCGCCAGAAACGGCCGTTGCCGAAGTCGTCGTTAGTCAAAAAGCCGAATTTGTGGGGCAAACCCTCAAAGAAATTGACTTCCGTGGCCGATACGGTCTTACAGTCCTTGCTATTTGGCGGCAAGAAGGCCCCATTGTTGGCCTGCTGGCTGATGTTCCCTTGCGTTTAGGCGACATCTTGCTTGTCCATGGCCGCCGCGAACGATTAGAAGCATTACAAGACGACGGCGAATTCCTCTTACTCGCGCCTGTTACACTGGAAAAACGGCGTTTAAGCAAAGCTCCATTCGCTGTTATCATTTTCTTGCTCATGATTGGTATTGTAGCAACTGGCCGGTTACACATTTCGGCCGCTGCCGTCCTGGCTGCTATGTTGATGGTGTTGACTGGCTGTTTGAAAATGGAAGAAGCATATCACGCCATTCAATGGCAAAGTGTGTTTCTCATTGCCGGAATGTTACCAATGGGCATTGCAATGGATAAGACAGGCACAGCGCAATACCTGGCCGATCAGATCGTGGGCACAGTAGGGAGCATGGGGCCATTGGGTATCATGGTTGGCTTGTTTGTTCTCACTACGATTATCACTGAATTCATGTCTAATGCGGCAGCAGCTGTGTTGGTTGCCCCGATTGCCATTAGTGCGGCTGTGAGTGTAGGGGCTGATCCGCGAGCCTTTGTAATGGGGGTTGGTATTGCTGCTTCTAATTCTTTTTTGTTTCCCATTGGTCATCAGGCTTCAGTGTTGGTATATGGGCCTGGGGGGTACCGCTTTTTTGACTATACGCGGGTGGGCTTGCCCCTGACGCTGTTTATTTGGTTGCTCATGTTAATATTCTTGCCCATTTTTTGGCCATTTTAGTCAGGTGCAGGGAAGAAATGACTGGTTTTGCCCAAGGAATTCGTCGTGCGCCGGTGTCTGGGTGGTGGCTTTTAATTCTGATACCGGTGCTTTTTTTAGGGTTCTTTTTTTTCGCCCCGTTAATTAATATTTTGCGGTTGAGTATTACGGCTACGGCAATTCGTACGTTGTTTACCCGTGGGTACTACGGCCGTATTATTTGGTTCACTGTCTGGCAAGCGGCCGTTTCTACTGTTTTGACGTTGATTGTCGGGTTTCCGGCTGCCTGGCTCTTTTCCCATTATCGGTTTCGTGGCCAACAATGGCTTAAGGCATTGACAACTGTTCCGTTTGTGATGCCTACGGTTGTTGTGGCGGCGGCTTTTCGGGCATTGTTGGGGGCAAATGGGTTGCTAAACGCCTGGCTTATGTGGCTGACTGGTTCGGATGTGCCATTGATTCGTTTGGAGCAGTCTATTGTCATTATTTTGTTGGCGCATGTGTTTTATAATGTGACGGTTGTGGTGCGGCTAGTTGGCGGATTTTGGGGGAATCTGAATCCGAGGGTGATGGAAGCAGCCCAAACATTGGGGGCATCACCCTGGCGGACTTTTAGGGAGGTGACGTTGCCTTTGTTACGGCCGTCTTTGGTTAGTGCCTCTATTCTCATTTACCTTTTTACGTTTACCAGTTTTGGTGTGATTCTTATTTTGGGCGGCCCAACATTTAGTACATTGGAAACGGAAATTTATCGTCAGTATGTCACCTTTTTGCAGCCAGATATTGCCGCCGTATTGGCTTTGTTGCAAATTGTGTTTACCTTTGGATTGATGTCACTTTATGCACGCTGGCAACGGAAAACGGCCGTTTCCCTTGATTTCCGCCCCCACCAGACCAATTTGCAGCCGGTAAAAACCTGGCGGCAACGAATTATTTTGCTCATCATTTCCAGCTATCTGATTCTTTTTCTGGTATTACCCCTTTTGGCATTGGTCTGGCGTTCGCTGGTAGATCGTGAAGGAAATCTGACACTTGCCTATTACACAGCATTGCCCGTGTTACGACGAGGAAGTATTATTTTTGTACCGCCATTAACGGCCGTTCGCAATTCCATTGGTTACGCGCTTCTTACTGTCTTTAGTGCAGGCATGCTGGGTGTAATTACCGCTTCATTCCTGGCCAGGCCATCTCGCTGGCGCGACTGGCTAGAGCCCCTCTTCATGTTGCCGCTGGGCGTTTCGGCCGTTACGTTAGGCTTCGGTTACGTTATCACCCTCAATCAATTACGTACCTCCCCCTGGTTGGTGCTAATTGCCCATACATTGGTAGCTTTTCCTTTTGTTGTTCGCACCCTTTTGCCTGTGTTACAAAGCATCAAGCCCAGCCTGCGCGAAGCAGCCGCCGTGATGGGGGCATCTCCCTGGCAAGTGTGGCGCGAGATTGACTTACCCATTATTGGCCGGGCTTTATTAGTCGGGTCAGTATTTGCTTTTACAGTCAGCATGGGTGAATTTGGTGCCACCAGTTTTATTGTTCGGCCTAACAGTGGCTTTTTGACTGTACCAATTGCGATTGAACGGTATTTGTCCCAGCCTGGGGCGCTGAACTTTGGACAGGCAATGGCCATGAGTACAATTCTAATGCTGGTAACGGCCGTTGGCTTTATGGCCATCGAACGATTCCGATACGCCGATATAGGCGAATTTTAATAACTTTCGGGAGCAAATGTGTTACGACTGGAAAACATCACCAAATCATTTGATAACCAGTCAGTGTTACGAGGCGTCTCCCTGGATGTAACTATGGGAGAAGTAGTCGTGCTTTTAGGCCCAAGTGGCTGCGGCAAAACTACTTTATTACGCATCATTGCTGGTCTGGACCAGGCAGATAACGGCCGTTTATTACTGCAAGGAGAAGACCTCACGCGCATACCTGTACACCAGCGTGGCTTTGGCATGGTCTTTCAGGAATACGCCCTGTTTCCGCATCGCAACGTATTTGAAAATGTGGCTTTTGGTTTGCGAATGGCCGGATGGGAGCGCCCCCAAATTGTTGAAAGAGTACAGCAAGTGTTGGCACTGGTCGGGTTGGCCGGATACGACCAACGCTCCGTACATGAATTATCTGGCGGAGAGCAACAGCGAGTGGCATTAGCCCGCTCTTTAGCCCCCGCTCCTCGCCTCATTTTGCTGGATGAACCACTGGGGGCACTGGATAGAGCATTACGAGAACGTTTGATGTTGGAGTTGCGCGATATTCTTAAGCGTGCTGGTGGGGTGATGGGACGGCCAGAAGGGATAACGGCCGTTTATGTTACCCACGATCAGGCAGAAGCATTTGCCATTGCCGACCAAATCATCGTCATGAATCAGGGACAAATTGAACAACAAGCTGACCCGGTTACACTTTACCGACAACCAGCCACCCCTTTTGTCGCCCGCTTCTTAGGCATGGAGAATCTCTTGCCAGGTGAAGTAAAATCCACCGCCCCATGTATCATACACACAGAAATTGGAGAACTGCACATAGAAACGGCCGAATCCCTCACCATCGGCCAGCCAATCACCCTCCTCATTCGCCCCGAAGCCGCTCAACCCATCTCCCCAAACACCCCCGCCCCAAACCAAATCACAGCCCATCTCACATCACACTCCTTCCGCGGCCGATACCAAATTGCCACCTTCACCCTGGCTCCCCCCCACACCCCCATCACCCTCAAATTCGAATTCGATTCCAGCGTCAACTTACGAAACACCCAAACACCATTCCACCTAAGCCTGAACCCCAATCAACTCATACCGTTAGAAAGAGGTTAGTTCCCCCAGAGTCATATTGCTATTACATCCGCCACAGACGTATAATAAACCCGACAAAAGCAAATCTGCACATAAGGAGTTCCCACGAGCGGACACATCATCAGCAAAAAACTTTTCGCTCATTGCACACTCTGCAAGTTTGCGGTGCTATCTACATTCAGGAGAAATTTCATGACAGTATTGTGGTCTATTATTGGCTTTTTTATCGTTCTCACACCCATCATCATCATTCATGAACTCGGTCACTTTTGGGCTGCCCGCCTCTCCGGCGTACAAATCGAAGAATTCGGGTTAGGCATTCCGCCTAGAGCCCTAACACTAGGCAAACGAAACGGCACACTCTACACCCTCAACTGGATACCAATAGGTGGTTTTGTACGTCCCGCAGGTGAAGACGATCCATCTATTCCGGGCGGGTTAGCTGCGGCCAGTAAACGGGTTCGCTTTTTTGTATTATCTGCCGGTTCGCTGGCCAATCTCATCACCGCCTTATTCATCTTTTGGGTTGCCTATCTTGTCGGTCCGCCAGCCATTGCCATTGCCGAAGTTCGGCCAAATACCCCCGCCATGGCTGCTGGTCTTCAGCCTGGCGACATTATTCTCGAAGTCGCTGGCCGTAAAGCTGATACCAGCAATGTTGTTGCCCAGCCAATGTATCTTTATGGCGGCCAACCCGTTGAAATGGTGATTGAGCGGGATGGCCAGCAAATGACAATCACAGTTGTACCCCGCAAGCAGGGAGAATACGATCCGGAAATTGAAGGACCATTAGGTGTCTCCCTGCAATGGGCTTCTGGAGGTAAACGCCTGTCTCGTGGCCCCGGCGAAGCGTTTCAAGATGCAGCTGGCAGTATCAGTAGCTATGCTCGCTTGTTTGTGCAGTTGCCCGCCATGCTGATTTCCGGGCAAATCAGCCCTAGCGAAGCGCGTCCTGTCAGTTTTGTGGGGATTAGTCAAATTGCAGGTGATGCGCTTGAAGTTTCTGTAAATAATGACAATCTGTTTCCAGTCTTAAATATGATGGCGTTTATTAGTGTGGCTTTGGGATTGACCAATCTGTTGCCGATTCCGGCATTGGACGGGGGACGGATTTTGTTTGTGATTATTGAGGCACTGCGTGGAGAACGGATTGAGCCTGAAAATGAAAGCAAGGTTCACATTGTGGGAATGATTTTGTTGCTGGCGCTTATGTTTTTGATGGTTATTCAGGATATTGTTAATCCGATAATTCAGTGAGATTTGTCAGAGGAAAAGAATTTTTAAATTGACTGGATTGAGATAAAATTCATCTGGTTCTACCATAAGCAAACTTGAAGACAGAACCGCAGAGCGATGTCAGCAAAGGAGCACTTGTCTGATTGCTTTGCGGTTTATTTATGTTAATTTAAAGCAGAAACACAGGAAACTATTGGAGCAAAAGGAAGATTTTAGGATGGCACAGAAGAAAGATTTGCCATTTTCACAGGTTTTAGACTTGTTATTTGGTGAGGAGAAATTACCAATTCATTTGTTGTATCGGTTGTCTGATATGACACCGGAGGAGTTTGGTGAGTTCAAAAGCCGATGGCCGCATGTGACTGATGAGCGGCGGCGGGTGCTGGTGCGGCATATGGCTGACTTGAGTGAGAATAATTTTGTGGTGGATTTTTCGCCCGTGTTTGGTTATTGTTTGGTGGATCCACAACCAGCTGTTCGCCTGGCGGCGTTGGATGGGGTGTGGGATTCGACGAATGTGTTGTTGATTGAGCCGATTATTCAGCTATTAAAGCATGATGCTGATCTTGAGGTGCGGGCTGCGTCGGCAGCGGCGTTGGCGCATTATGTGTTGATGGCAGAGTGGGGGGAGTTGCCCGGACGTGTGTCAGGGCCGATTGTAGAGGCGTTGTTGGAGGTGTATGAGTCGCGGGAAACGGCCGTTTCTATTCGGCGGGCTGCACTTGAAGCATTAGGCGCTGCCACCCATCCCCGTATTGCCACCCTGATTGAAGACGCTTATGAAGGAGACGATCCCGACCTGCAACTTAGCGCAATTTTTGCTATGGGCAATACGGCCGATTCTCGTTGGCTGCCCATACTATTAGACGAAATGCTGAACAGTTCGGCCGAAATTCGACAAGAAGCTGCCCGCGCTGCGGGTGCTATTGGTCATAAAGACGCTGTCCCTCATCTGATCGACCTGCTGGCTGACGAAAACGAAGACGTTGTTCTGGCCGCAATTGGTGCACTGGCTGAAATTGGTGGTGAGGAGGCCTACAACGCACTTTCCAGCATGGCCGATGACGAAGCGTACGAAGCTTTCCATGAAGTGCTGGAAGAAGCTCTGGAAAGCATGGACTGGCTGGCTGATTTTGACTGGTTGTCTCTTTCTGAAGTTGATTTTGAGGACCCGTTTGATTTAGAGTAAACATTGATCGACAAGCTGGCGAGCGCCTGCATGTTTGCATGTGTTCGCCAGCTTTTCCCCTGTGCCTGACCATTGACTGACATCATAGCTGTTCTCTCCCAGAATATCTTGCCAATTTTTGTTGTAGCCTTTTTGGGGTTTGCTCTGCAACGCTGGCTCAATTTGGATAAACGCGTGCTTTCTAGCGTTGTAATGAATGTGCTTAGTCCATGCCTGGTGTTTACCTCGCTGGTAAATTCCCGGTTGGATGGGGACGAACTGATAGGACTGGCAACATTTACTTTACTTTCAATATCGGGTATGGCTATTTTGGGGTTGTTGGCCGCCCGTTTGTTTAGGCTTTCTCGGAAAAACACAGTGGCTTTGCTCATTGTGTTGATGTTTGTGAATGGGGGAAATTATGGGTTGACATTGATTCAGCTACGATATGGTGAAACAGGATTGGCACGGGCGATTGTTTATTTCACGACAAGTACATTGGTGGTTTACACGGTGGGGATGTTTGTGGCTTCAATGGGGCAATTGGACTGGCGACAGGCTGTACGTCGGTTGTTAAGATTACCCCCAGTGTATGCGGCAGTTTTTGCTTTGATTGTATATTGGTGGCAAATTCCTGTGCCTGTCCCTTTGATGCGCGGATTAGAAGTTGCTGGCGCAGGTGCGATTCCGGTGATGTTGTTGGTGTTGGGTATGCAGATGGCGGATTTGCGTGGGGGGGCTCATTGGCGACTGGCTGTTCCGGCGGTTGTGTTGCGGTTGTTGGGTGGGCCTTTGTTGGGTGTGGGGATTGCGAGTTTGTTGGGTTTGCAGGGGATTGGTCGGGCGACTTCGATTATTGAGGCCAGTATGCCACCGGCGGTTTTTACGATTATTTTGGCGACGGAATTTGACTTGCAACCAACGGCCGTTACGAGTATTGTACTCGTGTCAACGGTGGCTAGTTTGTTGACCGTGGCAGCAACGATTACTTTTTTAGGACTTTGAGGTGTTTGGTGTGTCTGACTTTTGGCGGTGGCGAGGTTGGCGTTATATCTGGATGATTATTTTTGGGGGAATGTTAGCGGGAAAAACGGCCGTTCTCCACGCCCAATCTCCTGTGCTTGCCCTGGCTTCTGAGGCTGATTATACCTATGGGCAAGAAATTCGCTTCCACCTGACTGGCCAGGTAGATCAGCCAGTAGCAGAAATCAACCTGTTTATGCAGGCACCAGAATTACCACATACTTTTGCTGTGGCTGTATCACTTCCTGAGTCGTCTGCAGATGTGCTAGATGTGTGGCAGACGGTTGATTTGACACAGCTTCGACTCGCTCCGTTTACCACAGTGACTTATTGGTGGTCGGTACGTTTTGTTAGCGGGGAAGAGCTGGAGACAGCAGAGCAGCATTTTCGCTATGAGGACAATCAGTTTGTATGGCGAGAAGTGACACGAGATGGCATAACCGCTCACTGGACAGGGGATGATGCCACTTTGGGGCAATTGGTGGTGGATGTTATCGTTGAAGCGACGCCTCGTTTGGCGCGTTGGTTACCGGTAGAGCAGCCGATGGTGTTGGATGTGTATGTGTATCCATCGGCCGCAGATTTGCGGGCGGCATTGCGCCTGACTGGGCGTGACTGGGTGGGGGCACATGCGGAACCGGAATTGGGGGTGTTGTTGGTAACGGCCGTTAATAGCCGAACAGCTGCTACTGATTTGCGTCGTAGTGTTCCCCATGAACTGACTCACTGGTTACTCTATCAGGCTGTAACTGCGAATTATGAATCCGTGCCCTTGTGGTTTAATGAAGGATTGGCCACTCTGGCCGAATCATCGCCCGATCCGGTGTATGATCTGTTGTTGGAAACGGCCGTCAACAACAATGACCTGATTCCCTTTTCCCAACTTTGCCACCAATTCCCCACCAGCCGAGACGAGGCATTGTTGGCTTATGCCCAAAGTGTCTCACTTGTATCCTATATTCAACTGCGGTATGGTGACAGCGCTATTCGTCAGATGGTAGATGCATTTGCTGACGGCGCGGATTGTGAAACGGCCGTTTTTCGCACACTCAACCTCACCCTCAACGATCTTGTTTCCGACTGGCTGGACCAGCAACAGACTCGTTCACCATTCACCCGTTTTTGGTTAGAAAACCGTCTTTGGCTCATTCTGTTGTTGGGCAGTTTTGCCATCACCACCCTGCTTTTGCTCAGCAATAGACAAGGAGATATACAATGAATGCAAATAAACCAGAAAACGACACAGCTTTACAAGCCCGTTTTGAGGCGCTCTTTCGGCGCGGCACAGAAATGCTCCACGCCGGACAGGCCGACAAAGCCATATCTGTTCTAAAAAAGGCACATGCTCTAAACCCGGAACATATTGATGCTGCCCTCAATCTTAGTGCAGCCTACATCCTTACTCGCCAATTTCGCTTGGCTGTGCCCATTTTAGAAAAACTAACAGAAATCGCGCCTGATAACGCCATGATTTGGACTAATCTCGGTGCAGCTTATCTGGGTAATCCGATTTTGGCGAGTGACGAAGACCAACAACGAGCAATTGCCGCCTTTGAACAAGCACTGGCAATCGATCCCATCGCGCCGAATGTGGCATACAATCTTGGTCTTATCTATCGTGACCGCCAGGAATATGAGACAGCCAAAAAGTGGTTTCGCCGGGCTATTCAGGCCAATCCACGCGATCGGGATGCTCACGCTCTTTTACAAAAGCTGGAAAATAAAACAGACCAAAATACCCTGGACAAATCTGAAGAGAATTGATTATGAAAGATAACTTTCCCACTAGATTCGCGCCATTTGCTGAACGGATGAAAAAGGAGGGGTTGCCCTCGCTTTTTATTGAGACGTTTGCCTGGTATTATCGCCAGCTTGTAGAAGGAGTAACTGGTTTAATTGCCGAACTGGAGATTGAGCCGGTAACAGATTTGCCGGATATGGAAGCTTTGCCACTGCGATTGTGCCAGATTGGTGAAGAGGCATTGGCCAGAACGGCCGTTATTAAACTCAATGGTGGTTTGGGCACCAGTATGGGACTCGAGCACGCCAAATCCCTCTTGCCTGTTAAAAATGGATATACCTTTCTGGATATTATTGCCCGTCAGGCTATTTTGCGCCGTGTACCACTTATCCTGATGAACAGCTTTGCCACTCGTCAGGATTCACTTGCCGCCCTTAAGGCTTACCCCGAATTATGTGGCAATATTCCCCTGGACTTTTTGCAACACAAAGCTCCCAAGATTGCTCAGGCTGATTTATCGCCCATTTCCTGGCCTGCCAATCCGGAACTGGAGTGGTGTCCGCCAGGGCATGGAGACATTTACACAGCCCTGGTTACAAGTGGCACACTGGAAAAGCTGGTGGCTGCTGGCTATGAATATGCGTTTGTGTCCAATTCGGATAATTTGGGAGCGGTTATTGATCCATTGTTGTTAGGCTACTTTGTGGAGCAGGGGTTCCCTTTTATGATGGAAGTGGCAGATCGGACTGAAATGGATCGCAAGGGTGGGCATCTGGCACGGCTGGAAAACGGCCGTCTTGTCTTGCGTGAATCTGCCCAATGTCCCCCAGAAGACAAACACCACTTTCAAAACATCCACCGCCACCGTTACTTCAACACCAACAATTTGTGGCTCCATTTACCAACCTTGCAGCAAGTAATGAGAGAGCGCAATTATCGTTTGGGCTTGCCGATGATTCGCAACAGCAAAACAGTTGACCCACGCGATCCAACCTCACCACCAGTTTATCAACTGGAAACAGCGATGGGATCAGCCATTGCCGTTTTTGAACGCGCTGCTGCTGTGCGTGTGCCCCGAACCCGCTTCGCACCGGTTAAAAAGACAGACGACTTGCTGGCAGTCCGGTCTGATGCTTATGTATTGACCGATGATCTTCATATTGAACCATCACCAGAGCAGCAACATCAGCCTGTTGTGATTACACTCGACGATCGATACTATAAATTTGCCAACGACCTGGATGTTCGCTTTCCCTATGGCCCACCATCATTGCGCCATTGCACCAGCCTTTCCATAGAGGGGGATTTTTGCTTTGGGCAAAATGTGGTGTGTCGAGGGAAAGTGACGCTGGTGAACCAAACAAACGAACAGGTGAAAATAGCGGATGGAATGGTGTTGGAGGGGGAGTATCAGTATGGATAAACGCCCAGACCTGGATTGTGTTACAATAAAAATATGACAAAGAAAGAATTGATAGTAATTGGTGGTGGTTTGGCAGGGACGGAAGCAGCATGGCAAGCAGCCAATGCTGGTGTACATGTGTTGCTTTTTGAAATGCGTCCCAAACAGCAGACGCCAGCTCATGTGACGGACAGGCTGGCAGAATTGGTTTGCAGCAATTCGTTGGGATCGGCGGCACCGAATAAGGCGCCCGGTTTGTTGAAGGCAGAGTTGCGCGGGTTGGGGTCGCTGATTTTGGCGTGTGCCCAACAAGCGGCCGTTCCGGCTGGTTCTTCCCTGGCCGTAGATCGGAATTTGTTTGCCGAACTGGTAACGGAGAAGATTGCCAGTCATCCTGATATTGAGCTGATTCGGGAAGAGGTAACGGCCGTTCCTGATCAACCTTGTATTATTGCCACCGGCCCACTTACATCTGCGGCGCTAACGGCCGATATTTCCCGCCTGACTGGTCAGGAATACCTTTACTTTTATGATGCACTCGCGCCCATTGTTAATGTAGAAAGCATCAATATGGAAATCGCATTCCGTAGCTCTCGTTACGACGACGGGCGGGAAGATGATGGGGATTATATTAATTGTCCCCTCAATGAAGAAGAATACGATCGCTTTTATCAGGCATTACTCACCGCCGAAACAATAACTTTGCGTCAGTTTGAACAAGAAGATCCACATTTTTTTGAAGGGTGTATGCCCATTGAGGTGTTGGCACGGCGGGGACGGGATGCCTTGCGCTTTGGACCAATGCGACCAGTTGGACTGATAGATCCACGCACAGGAAAACGGCCGTTTGCCATCGTACAACTCCGTCAGGACAACCTTGCTGGATCCCTCTACAATATCGTCGGCTTCCAGACTAACCTCAAATGGGGCGAGCAAAAACGCGTCCTTCGTCTTATACCCGGCCTCGAAAATGCTGAATTCATGCGCTACGGCATGATGCATCGCAACACATTTATCAACTCCCCGCAACTCCTACACCCCACCATGCAATACCGCAATCGGGCTGACCTCTTCTTTGCTGGACAAATAACCGGAGTAGAAGGATACATGGGTAACGCAGGTACCGGTTTCGTAGCCGGAGTCAACGCCGCCCGCCTGCTTAACCACCTGCACCCCCTCATATTCCCTACTGTTACCATGTTGGGTGCATTATGCCACTACGTCACCCACGCCGAGGCCAAAAACTTCCAGCCCATGAAAGCCAATTTTGGCCTTTTGCCTCCGCCACAACACCAAATGCCCAAATCAGAAAGATACCGCTGGTACACAGAACGGGCACTGACAGCCATGCGGCGCTTTGCTCGCACCACCAAACTCCCATACGATCGTGCCCTGGCAGAGGCCGATTTACTGGCAGAATTACAAGCCAGACGAGCAGAAACAGTGTGATGAATCTGGTTTGCATTAGCCGACAAGGCGACTTTACAGGAGATGGTGTCAGTGTCTGATGACCTGAAACAATGGTTGCAAAAAGAATCTGCAACATTAGTGACAGCTACTTTGCACCGGGCACCAAATATGCTGCCCGGTGCAGAAGAAACGATAGAATTCCTGAACAGGGTTATCGAGTTAATTGGTAAGCCACGCGAAGAACAACTTTCGGCGATTCAATTTTGGGCATTGACCACGATCGGGCATGATGCACCAGCCGCCAATGATTGGCTGACAATTTTGCGCGTCCTGAAAGAAGAAATCGGATATGGCCTGGAAAATCAGATGTCTGCTGTTGATGCGCTGCGTTGTTGGCGGCTGATTGATGACGTCTTAACCTATGCCCTGATTGAAGTTTCTCAAATCGCCTCGGACATGGAACGGGCTACTTTGCTGGAACATATGGTAGAGCTTAAGCAACAAATAGCCCAATTTGAGCAAAGTAAATCCAATTTTATTACGGTGGCAGCCCACGAACTGAAAACCCCCCTGACTATCCTGGAAGGATATGCCAACATGTTGCGCGCGGAAACTGAGCCGGATTCTCAATTGCGCATTTATGTTGATGGTTTGGAAAATGGTATTCGCCGCATGAATGAAATCATTAATGACATGATTGATGTGTCGTTGATTGACTTGAAATCATTTGAGTTGAATTATCAGCAGTTTTATCTGGAACGGATTGTTTTGCTGGTGGCTGATAATGTTTCTAAATACTTTTTTGAGCGGCATGTGGACTTGTTGGTTATGCCATTTGATGCACAAGTGCGGACTTATGGGGATCCGGAGATGTTGGCAAAGGCATTTAACAAGGTGATTATGAATGCCTTGAAATATACGCCGGATGGGGGAAAGGTGACAATAACAGGTGTGTTGACCCGGCAGGATGAAAGGAATGAGTTTATTGGGGGATATATGGATGTCCGGGTTGCTGATACTGGTATTGGTATTAATCCAGAAGATTTGGAGCGTATTTTTGAGCGTTTTACAAGTACGTCGAATGTGAATTTGCATTCTTCCAGCAAAATTAAGTTTAAGGGTGGGGGGCCTGGTTTGGGGCTGCCAATTGCCAAGGGGATTATTGAGGCGCACGGGGGGCGTATTTGGGCAGAGAGTCCGGGTTGTGATGAGGTGTCGTGCCCTGGTAGTGTTTTTCATATTGAGTTGCCGATCTATTTGAAGAAGCCGGAGTAGAAATATGGATGTGAATGTGCACGTACGGATAACAGAGGTGGTTGTGTACCCGGATCGGGCGCGAGTAACGGCCGTTGGGAAGGCGGAATTAACTGAAGGTGTGCATCGTTTGCTGGTGGATGAGCTGCCATTGTCTCTGGAGCCAGAATCAGTTCGGGCTGGTGGCCGTGGCACTGCTCGAGTGCGTCTTTTGGGGGTGGATGTGGCCAGACAGCATTATGTGGAAACGCCAGCTGAATCAGTGAGAGAGCTGGAGGCACGTATTGAGGAGCTGGAGGAGCAGGTTAAGGCGTTGACGGATGAGAAGGAGAGTTGGCTGGCTCATGAGAAGTATATGACCGGGTTGCGGCAGGAAACGGCCGAATTTGCTCGCGGTTTGGCACGCGGCCGCACTTCTATTGAAGCCCAGGTGCAATTGTTGACTTTCTTGCGCGAACAGGATTTGAAAATTCGGGCCGCAATGCGCCAATTGGACACCCAAATCAAAGCATACAATCGGGAATTGGATAAATTACGACGGGAATTGCAGGTAGTCCAGTCGGCCCGACCGCGAGAGCGGTATCAGGCAGTGGTGGAGGTGGAAGTCTTGGCGGCGGGGCACTTCACCTTGTCGCTATCTTACGTCACGGGACATGCGGGCTGGCGGCCGTTATATGATATGCGTTTGGTAGAAACGGCCGAAAGTAATGGCAAATCAACCGTTTTGGAAGTAACTTACATGGCGCAGATTATTCAAAATACTGGTCAGGATTGGCAGGACGTGAAATTGGCAGTGTCAACTGCCCGACCTGCACTAAATCAGCGATTGCCGGAATTAGAACCCTGGTATATTTACGCTCACCAACCACACCCGAGGATGAAAGCCATGGCCAGACCGGTTGCCCCCATGCCCCAAAGTATGGCAGAGAGTGCAGCGCCCCCTGAGTCTGTAGCCGAGCCGGAACAGGTGCAAGTGGCAATGGAAACGGCCGTTGCCGAAGTTGGTTCCTCACAAACGGCCGTTACCTTTCATATTTCTGGCCAGACCGACATCCCCGGAAACGGTACACCACGCAAAATAACCATGTCCCAGTTCTCATTACCACCCACCATTGATTACCTTACCATTCCCCGCCACACCGACGCCGTATATCGGCGGGGCAAAGTCACCAACATCACAGATGCCCCCTTGCTGGCCGGCTCCGTTCACTTATTTGTCGGCGAAGAGTATATCGGTCAGAACAAAATAGAATACACGCCTGTTGGAGGAGAACTGGAATTATTGTTAGGGGTAGAAGAGCGCATTCAGGTTGAGCGAGAACTGGTAAAACGTGAAGTTGATAGGCGGCGTTTGCGAGATCGCCGACAAATAAAATACGGATACAAAATTGAGTTGCACAATTTGTTGCCACACACAGCTAAAATAGAACTTCAGGATCAAATACCTGTCTCCCGTCATGAGGAAATTCAGGTAAAATTAGAACAGATGTCGCCAGATCCCATCGAAATATCCGACTTGCATCTGATAAATTGGGAACTGGCGCTGGCTGCAAATGAAAAAAAGATAGTGACATACGAATTTTATATTGAGTCACCTCGCCATTTAACCATTGGCGGGTTGCAAGACTAGTGGCAAACTGGCAATCATGCACGCACAAGGGCAGGAAAAGATTGCGGGAGGTGAATATTACCGGACAAATGCATGAAACACGGGCGCCGCGAGAACGGGCGTTTTTGGTCGGTGTAGAATTGCGGCAAGAACGGCCGTTACTACCCGTAGAAGACAGCCTCGACGAACTCGCCCGTCTTGCCGACACCGCCGGCCTGGAAGTAGTTGGCCAAACAATTCAACGACTGAACATGCCCAACAGCGCCACCTACATAGGCCCTGGCAAAGTCGAAGAAGTCAAAACACTCGTCAACGAATTGGATGCCGATGTCGTCATTTTCGATGATGAACTTTCCCCGCGGCATCAACGCGAACTAGAAAAAATTTTTGGCGAAAAAGTAAAAGTTCTTGACCGCACGGCTCTCATTTTGGATATTTTTGCCTTGCATGCCCACACTCGTGAGGGTAAGTTGCAAGTAGAATTAGCCCAATTAGAATACCGCCTTCCCCGGCTAACCCGTATGTGGACCCACCTGGCACGGCAGGCTGGTGGACGGGCAGGTGGCTCTACTGGTGGCGTTGGTTTGCGTGGCCCTGGTGAAACCCAGCTGGAAGTGGACCGCCGTGAAATTCGTCGCCGCATCAGTAGCATCAAAGCCCAACTGGAAGGTGTGCGGGCTCATCGAGAACGGCATCGCGCCAAACGGCAACAAACAGAATTGCAAGTTGTGGCTATTGTTGGCTATACCAATGCGGGCAAATCCACCTTGCTCAATCGTATTAGTGGCGCCAATGTGCTTTCGGCCGATATGCTTTTTGCCACTCTGGACCCGACCACCCGCAAGGTAGTCATGCCCGGTGGGCGGGAAGTGCTTTTTACGGATACCGTCGGATTTATTCAAAAATTGCCGGCTCAGATTGTTGCTGCCTTTCGGGCTACACTGGAAGAAATTATGGATGCAGATTTGATTTTGCATGTTGTAGATGCGACGCATCCTCACGTGGCGGCACAAATCGAAGCTGTGGAAGATACGTTGGCTGAACTGGAAGTGGATCATTTACCTTGTGTGATGGCCTTGAACAAGGCAGACCGTTTGCCAGAAGGTTTGGATCCAATTGAGGCTTTGCAGATAGATAAGCCTGCTGTGGTCGTCTCCGCGTTAACGGGTGAAGGGATTGATGAGTTGCTTTTGACCATTGAGGCGGCGATGGTGCGGTATATGTCACCGTTGCGGGTGTTTTTGCCTTATCAACGTGGCGATTTGCTTTCGCTGTTTCATGAGCGGGGGCAGGTGGAAGATGAGGAGCATCAGGCAGGTGGAATAAGGTTGTACGGCCGTATCCCCCAACGGCTTTTGCCATATTTCGAACCATATCGTGCATAAAAATTCACAGAGGATAGCCCATGAACGAATTGTTGGATTTTTTAAGTAATTATTTAGGTGATCGCCCTGGTTTGTTACCTCTTGTTGGTTTGGGGCTTATATTTTTGAATTTGCTTTTACAGATTTTTCCAGGTCCAGGTAGTGGCTGGTTTGTTGATAGTAACTTGTTGTTGCACCTGGGGTTGATTGTGTCGCTGATTGGTATTTTGCTTATTCGGGCGTTAACCTGATGACAATGAAGCGAGTGAAATTGTTGGCTCATGAGGAGATAGTGCAGGCTGCCTTGCAAGAATTGCAGGGGAATATTGCCGCTATTTTGGATTCTATTGTGGCTATTCAGCAAATTCCTGCACCAACTTTTGCCGAAGCAGAACGTGCCAGTTATATGCGGGCACAGTTTGAGGCGTTGGGGTTGCAGGATGTTGAAGAGGATTCGCTGCACAATGTTTACGGCCGTTTTCCGGCCGCCTCATCTGCTGAACGGCCGCCAGTCGTTGTTTCAGCTCATCTGGATACAGTGTTTCCGGCGGGAACAGCATTGCCTGCCAGGCGAAACGGCCGTTTTCTCTATGGCCCCGGTATTGGTGATAATGCTACTGGTCTGGCTGGCCTTTTGGCTCTGGCCCGCACGCTGACAACGTATCACTTCTCTCTGCCTGCAGATGTGTGGTTAGTGGCAAATGTCGGCGAGGAAGGATTGGGTGACTTATGCGGAATGAGGGCTGTTGTTAAACGCTTCGGACAGCAAGCACGCTATATCATTGTCGAAGGTGGCCTTTACGGGCAGATTTCGCATCAGGCTATTGGCGTGCGTCGTTTCCGTATAGAGATTGAAGCGCCAGGAGGGCATTCGTGGGGTAATTTTGGGAATGCCAGTGCTGTCCATGAATTGGGCAAGATAATTGCTCAAATTACCAGCCTGTCTGTACCGCAGAACCCAAAAACCACTTACAACGTTGGCGTTATTGAGGGCGGCACTTCAATTAATACGATTGCCCAAACGGCAAGTATGTTGCTAGACTTGCGGTCTGAAGCACCGGAGGCGTTAGCAGAACTAGAAACGGCCGTTCGTGAAATTGTGGCACAGGCAAATGAAACCGCCAAACACAAACACACTGGTGTTCGTGTAACCATGGAGCAAATCGGGAATCGACCGGCCGGGAGCATCCCTCGCCAATCCCCTCTGGTCAAAATGGCCGTTGCCGCTTTACATCAGGTTGGTTGCTCGCGCGTTAGCTACATTGCCAGCAGCACCGATGCCAATATCCCGCTAAGCCAAGGTATTCCTGCTGTTTGCATCGGCCTGGCCGAATCCGGCAATGCACACCGATTGGATGAATATTTGGATGTTACTCACTTGCCTAATGGATTGGCTCAACTATTGTTATTGACCCTGGCAGCTGCTCGATATGCTACCAGTTAGGCACGGCAAGCTGCCATGATACAATAAAAAACCACTGAACCTGAAATAAAGGAGTTACCATGGATTTTGAACTGACTGAAGAACAACGAGAGTTTCGTCATCTGGTGCATGAGTTTGTGGCCAAAGAGGTGAAGCCATTGGCTCGACATACCGATGAGACAGGCGAATTTAATTGGCAAGCGGTAAAAAAGATGGGGCCAATTGGCTTGTTGGGGCTTGAGGTGCCTGAAAAATATGGTGGTGCAGGTGTAGATGCTGTCAGTGCAGCCATCGCTGCCGAAGAACTGGGTTGGGGATGTGGCTCTACTGCTTTGGCTATTGGTGCTCACAATACCCTGGGATTAGGGCCAATTGTTCGTTATGGTTCGGAGCAATTGAAACAACAATGGTTGCCACGATTGGCTACTGGGGAAGGTAAGCTGGCAGCATTGGCATTGACTGAACCGGGAGCTGGCTCGGATTTGCAGGGTGGTGTGCGCACTACGGCCGTTAAAGAAGGTGATTCCTGGATTATTGACGGTAGCAAGATGTGGACAACCAACGCTTCCATTGCCGATGTGATTATTGTGCTTTGCCGCACTGATCCAGCGGGTGGTAGCCATAGTTTAAGCCAGATTTTGGTTCCCACAGATACACCTGGCATTACTATCGGTCCACCGGAAAAGAAAATGGGTCTGAAGGGGTCACCGACACATGCAGTTACATTTGAGGAAGTGCGGGTGCCCCTGGAGAATTTGGTTGGCGAAGAGGGGCGTGGCTTGCACCAAACGTTGGCGACACTGGATAGTGGCCGGATTGGCATTGGTGCTTTGGCTGTGGGGTTGGCGCAAGCTGCTTATGAGCGAGCGGTGGCGTATGCGAAGGAGCGGCATACGTTTGGAAAACCGATTGCTCAGCATCAGGCTATTCAGTGGATGCTGGCTGATGCAGCGACGGAGATTCAGGCGGCCCGGTTGATGGTTTATTGGGCGGCCTGGTTAAAGCAGCAGGGCAAGCCGTATACGAAAGCTGCTTCGATGGCGAAGTTGTTTGCAACGGAAGTGAGTGAGCGTGTTTGCAGGAATGCAATTCAGATTCATGGGGGGTATGGGTATAGTGCTGAGTATGAAGTGGAACGGATGTATCGGGATACGCGGTTGATGACAATTGGTGAGGGGACGAGTGAGATTCAGCGGCTGGTGATTGCCCGTCATATTTTGAATGAGTGGTAAGTGGTGGTTTTGCAGTGATGAAATCGGCCGTTTCTCATGTGGAATAGCTTGGGAAACGGCCGTTTTTGTCTTTTGGGATGGATATAAGTGACTTTTTAGCCAGAGTTGGCGTCTAATCATTAACGTGTTTTATGTATTTTGTTAGAGTGTGGGGGAGCTTTTCCCAAATTTAGTGTAAGGAGTAATGAATAATGGATGATTTGTTTAATGCCTTTTTGGGTGGTGATGATTCGCAAGACAAGGATGAAAACCCAATGGCTGACTTGATTGGTGGTTTGCTTGGCGGTGAAGGAGCTGGTGGGGGACTTGCTGATATTTTAGGTTCAGTTTTGGGTGGCGGTGCATCTGAACAAAATGCAATTGCAAGTGGCCTGGCAGACAAACTGGGGTTGCCGCCTGAAGTTGTGCAGACTGTGGTGCAATTTGTGGTTTCTCGCTTGCTTTCTGGTGGTCAGGGGGCATCTGCTGGGGGACAGCGGGGATTTGATTTGGACAGTCTGCTGGATGAGGATTATCTGAAAAATTCTGGTGTGGTGGATGATCTGGCTGGTGAGACTGGGTTAGATCAGGAAACGGCCGTTAAGAGCTTGCAACAGGTGCTTTCTATGTTGCGCAAATAAGGTGATGCCTTGTCTGCCGTAAATTAGACAATTTTGCTGGATAGTGCCGGGCGTGATCAGAGAGTGATGATCACGCCTTTTGTATAGTCAAAAAATTTTGCCTGGATTTAATATATTGTGTGGGTCAAGCAGGTGTTTAATCTGACGCATGAGTGTAACGGCCGTTTCACCATGTTCCTGCACCATAAACTGTTTTTTGCCTAACCCCACGCCATGTTCACCTGTGCTTGTACCATCGAGGGCAATGGCTTTGTTGACAAGTTGTTCATTCAAATAGGCGGCATTGGTAACGGCCGTTTGATCATCTGGTGGATAAAAAACGGTAACGTGCAAATTGCCATCCCCGGCATGCCCCACCAACCCTCCATCCAGGTTCAGCTTTGGAAGCAATTCTGCGGCAAATGCCACCAGTTCCGGATACTGAGAAATGGGAACAGCTACATCAGTAACCAGCCAGGTACAGCCGGGAAAATATCTCACCATTGCTTCAAAAAGGTGGTGGCGGGCTGTCCAAAGCTGATTTCGGGCTTTCATCCCTAGCCCTGATTGAAAATTACTGCACTCAAAGCCCTGGCAAATTTCTTCAACCAGCGCGAGTTCGGTGCGCAGGCTTTCAGTAGTGGCGCTGTTAAATTCCATGAGCAACGTAGGGGCTTCTGGCAAATTGAGATCAGTGCTGGTATTGAGAATGCGGATGCTGCTTTTATCGAGCAGTTCCAGGGCAGAAGGTTGAAGTCCGGAGCCGATAAGATGAAAGACTGCTTTTGCGGCTTTCTGAACAGTGGGGAAAACGGCCGTTGCGGCACTGATATGTGTTGGAATAGGGGCTAATTTGAGCGTGGCCTCTGTAATAAGCCCAAGCGTCCCCTCTGACCCGGTAAAAAGGTGCGTCAGGTCATACCCCGAAGATTGTTTGACTGACCGAGAGCCTGTACGCAAGATACGGCCGTTAGCCAGCACCACCGTCAACGCCAACACATTATCCCGTGTAGCTCCATATTTCACAGTTCGAATACCGGCGGCATTGTTGGCAATCATGCCACCAATACTCGCATTTGCCCCCGGATCTGGCGCAAAAAACAACCCAAACCGGGACAAATACCTGTTCATATCCTTATAAAGCACCCCCGCTTCCACCGTTACCTGAAAATCAGCCTCATGGACAGCCAAAATGCGATTCATACGCCGAAAATCCAGGACGATCCCCCCATGCACCGGAATTGGATTACCCTCCAGACTACTTCCAGCTCCCCAGCCAGTAACCGGAATTTTGTATTCATACGCCAGTTGCAAAATTCGGCTCACTTCCTCTGTGCTTCCCGGCCAGACCACCACTTCTGGTAAATGAGCTGCGTGTGCGGATTGATCACGACTATGCTGTTCTCGGTCGGCCTCACTTTGGGAAACATTCCCCTCTCCTGCAATCTCAACAAGCGCCTTCAGAATTGATTGGTGCATTTTCCCTTCTCCTGTTCTCAATCTTGCAATTGACAATTATTTGGCCTGCCTTTACCCTTACAAAAAACCCGCCTGTTTGTCTGGCAAAATTGTAACAGATAAACGGCCGCATTTTGTAAGATTCATTGTCTATACTAAGGAGGCCCCTGTGGAGAATCGAGAAACGTTTTCTGTAAAATCAGACCAATACGCCCGGCATCGGCCAACTTACCCGCAAGAATTATTTGACTATTTGAGCAAACAGGTCGTGGTTCACAAGCGAGCCTGGGATTGTGCTACCGGAAATGGGCAAGCGGCCGTTTTTTGTGCCGATTATTTTGACCACGTTATTGCATCTGATATCAGTGAACAACAAATCAGACATGCAATGCGCCATCCTAAAATCTCCTACTGTGTTGCCGCAGCAGAAAACACCCCCTTTGCTAACGATTCATTTGACATGATACTTGTGGCACAAGCTGTACACTGGTTCGATCGTTCCCGTTTTTATTCAGAATGCTTGCGCCTTTTGAAGCCAAAGGGGATTTTGGCCATAGTTGGATATGGTTTTTTTGAAATTGAGCCGGATATTGACGCTGTGATTGCTACCCACTTGTTAACATTGCTGGATCCTTACTGGGCAGAAGGCAACAGAATGATCATGGCAGGTTATAAAGATTTGAGTTTGCCGGTTGATGAATTGCATGAGATTCCTCAGTTTTCCATTCAGTTAAGATGGACGATGTCCCAATTGTTGGCATATTTGTCCACATGGTCGGCTGTCAAGCGATTTATTGCTGCCAGGGGGGATGATCCCGTAGCCCGGTTACGGGAACACTTGTTGCCTTTGTGGCAGTCGGCAGAAGAGGAAAAATTGGTACAAATGCCGCTTTTTGTTCGTGTCGGTCGAGTATGATACTTCGCATAGACATCGAGGCGCGCTAATCCTCCTCTTGTGTTACAATCCGGATAAGTTTTGCTAATTTTCTCATGGGAGAAAGGAGTGTTATATGTTTCATGGTGCTGGGTGGTTTGCTTATCTGCGGTATGACGAAAAGCAGGATCGCCCGATTATTACCAGGCAACTGCTACGGCGAGTATGGGCGTTTGCGCAACCGTATCGTTGGCGGGTTGCAGGGTTGTTGGTAACTATCACGTTGATTTCAGGAGTTTCCCTGATTTCCCCTCTGTTGTTTCGGGATTTGATTGATAATGCGATTCCTAATCAGGATTTTCGTCGGTTGAACTGGCTGGCAATTGGGTTGGTAGGGATTCCTATTTTGAATGGGGCAATTGGTGTATGGCAGCGCCATTTGAATGCACAAATAGGGGAGGGGATTATTTATGACTTGCGGCGCTCACTATATCAACATATGCAACGGATGTCATTGCGGTTTTTCACGCAAACTCGTACTGGTGAGTTGATGTCCCGTTTGAATAATGACGTGGTGGGGGCGCAACGGGCTGTGAGTGAGACGTTGGTTTCTATTGTTTCCAATTTTGTGTCTTTGTTGGCGACGTTGGCTATTATGCTGACGCTGGAATGGCGACTGACGTTGTTGGGGTTGGCGATTTTGCCACTGTTTGTGTTGCCGGCACGGCGAATCGGCCGTATTTTGCGGGATATTCGGCGTCGTTCGATGGAGTTGAATGCGGAAATGAATGCCACGATGAATGAAACGTTGAATGTGAGCGGGGCATTGCTGGTGAAGCTGTTTGGCCGTGAGGCGCGGGAGCTGGAACGGTTTAGTCGGGATGCGCGACAGGTGCGGGATATTGGCATTCGGTCGGCCGTCATTGGCCGGTGGTTTTTCGTAATGTTGAGTATTATTAGTGCGGTAGGAACGGCCGTTGTCTATTGGGTTGGTGGTCTCCTGGTATTACGTGGCGAATTTACTATTGGCACTATTGTTGCCTTCGGCAGTTACCTTACCCAACTTTATGGTCCCCTGATGGCACTAACCAATGCCCCAGTTGATTTTGCCCAAAGTATGGTCAGTTTTGAGCGTGTTTTTGAAGCACTGGATATTCCCATTGAGATAGCCGAAAAGCCGAATGCAATTGAATTAACAGAGGTTAAGGGACGAATTCGCTTTGAGAATGTGTCATTTAGCTATGTGGCTGGCGAAAAAATTGGCTTACGGGAAGTAGAACGATTTGGGTGGCACAGTGGGAGCATCAAACTTAAGCGCGGCAAACAGCAGCAAGAAGACGAAGAAAACGGCCGTTCTTCAGACAACCTCATCCCTGTCAGCCGCCGCTGGGCACTACAAAACGTCAGCTTCACCATTGAACCCGGCCAACTCGTTGCTTTGGTTGGCCCTAGTGGTGCCGGCAAAACCAGCATCACTTACCTCATCCCACGCCTTTACGATCCAACCGAAGGCCGCGTCCTGTTAGACGATTACGACATCCGCGACCTGCGCCTGTCCACACTTTCCCGGCATATTGGCATGGTTACTCAAGAAACCTACCTGTTTTACGATACCATCCGCGCCAACCTCATGTACGCCAATCCCGACGCCACCGAAGCCGACATGATTGCTGCCGCCAAAGCGGCCAACATCCACGATTTCATCATGCGCTTGCCAGATGGATACGATACAGTCGTTGGCGAACGAGGATACCGCCTTAGTGGGGGGGAGCGTCAGCGTGTGGCCATCGCCCGCGTCATCCTCAAAAACCCAAAAATTTTGGTGCTAGACGAAGCAACATCACACCTGGATTCACTTTCCGAAGCACTCATTCAAGAAGCACTCAAACGTGTGATGGCCGGACGAACCAGTCTGGTTATTGCCCACCGACTGTCAACGATACTTGCTGCTGACAAAATCCTGGTCATGAACGAAGGTCAGTTAGTAGAACAAGGCACTCATGAAGAGCTACTGGCACTTGGGGGACTATACGCGAATCTGTACGAAACACAATTTCAGCCCACAGAAAAAGAGAAGATAGAATAACCCTATTCCCTAATTAACAAAGGAAAGGGCGAGTCAGTGCAGACTCGCCCTCTTGCTTTATAAGGCAGGCGTTTGTGTTACTCACCCTTGTTGCTACGTTCTTCCAGGCGAGGCAAAATTAGTGCTGCCAGAAATAGAAGCGCAATGATCACAAACACAACCTGTCCTACCGGATCCATAGTAATCCTCCTGTGATGATTTTTGTTGCCCGGCGAGTAATTGTACGCAACTTGCCAGATGTGACCAGTTGTTTACATTTCGTGTCAGGTTTGTGATGTGGCTTGAGAGGGGGGAACATCCAATTGGTCTAGCCACTCCGTAACAATGCGCACACCCAAAAGTGGGGCATAAATATTGCGTGTGGTGGAAATATCTGTATGACCAAGATACTCTTGAACAACTTCCAGCGGCATACCTTCGCGTAGTAATTGGGTGGCGCGAAAATGCCGAAAATCATGTGCCGACAGGGAAGGGTGCAAGTTTAATGCCTTGACTGCATGTTTGATGATGTTGTGAGCTGAAGTAATCGAAAGTCGTGCATTGCGTGCATTGCGGCTGTGGGCAATAAAAAGTGCCGGGTTATTATCTGTGCGTTCAGCCAAATAAGCTTGAATAGCCTTACGTGCATAATCTCGCAGATGAATGGTGCGAGATTTGTCACCTTTGCCGGTGATGGTTGTATATTCGGCAAGACCATTGTTGACGTTGCTGCGATTGAGTGCCAGGACTTCGGAGATGCGTGCGGCTGTCGAATAAAGGGTGTGAACGAGGGCACGATTGCGCAACAGGGAGAGACGGCGATTGAATGCATCATTTTGGGGAGGTAAGGGCAAGTTGTCGTAGTAGGCAATGATTTTGGGAATTTGTTGTCGGGCTTGTTCGAGGTCGATGACGGATTCGGCGGGATTTCTTTCTACTTGAACTCGGCTCAGTTGTCGCTGGAGTTTGCCAAGTTGGATGTTGGCTGGCAGGCGGTCAAGGCCATCAAGATAGTGCAGATAACCGATGATGGCAGATATGTAGGTGGTGGCTGTAGAACGGGAACGATTTGCTAGTAACCATTGGCGGAATTTGAGAACAACGGCCGTTGTCAGCTGGTTGGGGGATAGGGGCCATTCTTCTTCCAGCGAATATCCTTCTTCTTTGCGCGTTTGTAGCCAGTCGGCGAACAGCCGCAAAGCACTGCGATAAGTGTTTTCTGTACGAAAGCTTTTGGTGCCTGCCTGCTGGAGAAATCCTATTTCGTCTATCCAGGCAGGCATATCTGGAATTGGTCTTTCTGAAAGTGGCAAGTATGAAATGCGTCGGGCCATGTTGCTATGGTATCATGTAACAGAGTTTCGTAAAGAATATTCAGGGTAATGATGTGGTTGGCAAAGCAACCTGTTCGACCAGCCATTTTTTCAAGTCGCGTATTGCCTGGGATGCCAATAAATCTGGTTTGCCAATCACAACGGGAATGCCGGTACGTGAGGCAGCCTGAAATGCTTCTGGTGAGGGGGGGATTGCACCCACTACCCGGCCACCACCTTCTGCAGGTGTTTGCAGAGGGGATATGCCTGTCTGGTCTTCTGGGACAACGCCCAGCGAAGCTTCGATTTCTTCTCTTTTTAGCATCATGGCTGAGGGTGCGCGTGCCAGAACAACCACGCGGGTTTGGTCAAACAGCAGCCATTCTTTCAGGATGTCTAGTTTTGCCCGCGCTGCGCGTACTGACAAGACTTCCGGTTCTGTTATTAACAGAATTTGGTCTACAGTTTCCAAAATGCTGCGGGCTGATTCGCCAGCGATTGTAGGCAAGTCCACGAATAAATAGTCACAGCGTAGGGCGAGGGCTTCGGTAATGGCGGTGGCGTACTCTGGCGGCATGTCAGGTGCATCATGGCTTTGGGGGGCGGCCAGCAGGCGGATTCCGCTACTGTGTTTGACCAGACGTCGGTTGACTTCACGCCAGTTTAGTTTTTCGGGGGGGAGTTGGAGGATGTGACCTAAATCCTGGCGTGGTGTCATGTTTAGGTGGAAAGCGGCCGTTCCGGGTGTGGTGCGCATTTCTGCCAGTGTTACTACTTTGCCATCAGCTGCTAATAGTGCGGCCAGGTTGATGGCAATGGTTGTTGTGCCGACGCCGCCTTTTGCACCGACTACGGCGATAATTTGGGCGGTAGGACGGACAACGGCCGATTGTGGGGAGAATCGCGCCCGATGTAAAAGTGCTTTTGCCCGGGCAACGAGTTCCTGGCGGGCAACTGGTTTTGTTACATAGTCATCTGCACCAGCTTCAAATCCTAATACCTTATCGGGCACTTGCCCTTTGGCGCTGAGCATCATGATGGGAATATGTGCGGTTTCTGGTTGGGAGCGTAAGTGGCGGCAAACGTCAATGCCACTCATACCCGGCATCATCACGTCAAGTACGACCAGGTCGGGGGCAAAATCTTGTACTTTTTGTAAGGCTTCTTCACCGTCTTGGGCGACTTCTACTTCAAAGCCAGATGCTTCGAAGATGACTTTGAGCATCCTTAAGATTCCGGCTTGATCATCTACCACTAAGACGCGAGCTTTTTCGCTTCCGTTCTCGGTAATTTCGAACATGTAGAACTTCCTGTATTTTGCAAGCGGGTAGCAGGTGAGAA
>RFGV01000447.1 GCA_003696605.1 Chloroflexota bacterium
CGAGGCATTCGGACGAATGGCGGGATTGGCTCAAAAAGTGCTGGGTCTGACAGGCACACCGTTCAATGGGCGGGCAAGTTCGTTATTCAATCTGGAATACCATCTGAACTCGCGTGTCAAAGAGCGTTACAAGTCTTCTGACTTCTTCACTAAATTCTATGGTTTCAGTGCCGAACCAGGAGTTACAGTATGCCCTCCCGCCGAACCCGGATGTTACTTCGTGCCTTTGTTACTATTGCTGCAATTACTCTGTTTGTAGTTGTCGGTAGCAAAGGCCGTTCGCTATTCAGCGACCCTGTGTCGCTCACAACGACACATACGTCGGTTGCCAGACCGGCGGTTGCCGATATAGATGGTGATATCGATATAGATGTCGTTGCGGGATCACTGACAACCTCTCTGCTGCGCGGACACCGAGCCAACGGTTTTGGGGCGGGGTACGTCGCTTTTGATGTGACTGACGCCAGTTTTTCCAATGCAGAGGCCGTTGCAATCGGCGACATTGATCTGGACGGGGATCAAGATGTCGTGGCCGCTGCCCGTAATGAAAAAATTCTCGAATGGTTTGAAAATGCAGATACGGCTGGCACCCTGTGGATTCGGCACAACATTGCTAATAGCGTCACTGGGATAAACAGCATCTTGGTGACTGACATTGACCGCAATGGCACACTCGACGTGGTCGCGGCGGGCCAAGGTCTGGGTGCTGTCTATTGGTGGCCCAACAATGTCACCAGTTGGGACAATGCAATCTTGATTCAAGCCGTTAGCCCTGGCAGCGGCGTTTACATTGATGCCGGCGACTTCGACCGCGATGGCGATATCGATATTGCTGCTGCATTAGAGGGAACAGGACAAGTGGGGTGGTTTGAAAATACTTCACCAACCGTACCGAACTGGATCAATCACAACATCCAAAGTTTGCTGCAACGACCCAAGGTACTGGTTGCGGCCGACATAAACAGCGACAACTGGACCGACATTGCGGTGGTCGAGGACGGCATTAGCAGTATCGTATGGTGGCAAAATAGTGCCAGCGGTTTCGGTAGCAAGGCAGTCGTTACCGATAACACTGTTGATATCACGGATATGGACGTCGCAGACTTCAACGGTGATCAAATCCCTGATTTTTTGGTCGCGGTGTCATCTGCAAATGAATTGCAAGTGATTTCGCGCAGCAGCAACAGCGGCAACGACTGGTCGCCCACGGTCGTCACCGATGCATTGTCGGGGCCAGCTTATGTGTTAGCCGCCGACATCAACGTTGATGGAACACCTGATATGCTTGCGGCTGAGCCATCCGCAAATACGATTCGATGGTGGCCAGGGTCGGCAGGGCGCGGGGCACCGTTCCTGAGCAAGAGCTTGGCAGGCATTCGCAATGTCTTTGCGATCGCTCCGTTTCGTGACATCAACAATAACGGGAAAATTGAAGTTCCGGTCGATGATACGGTTAACGGTGAAGTGGACTACTACGAATTCGACTCTGAGTCTGGGCTCTGGGTGTTCGTAGCGTCAGCCAGCTTGTTGGATCATGCCAATATGGTCGCCTTTGCTGATCTGGATGGAGATGGCGACAAAGACGGCTTTCTCGGAGTTGGCGGCACGATTTTCTTCAACAATGGTGACAATACCTTTACAATGCTGGATATCGATAGCGGTTATTTTGCCCCGCACCTCTATGGTCGCCTGATGGAAGCACGAGACTTTGATCTTGATGGTGATCTGGACATTCTGGCGTTCGATAACAGTGCTGGATCTGTGAACTACTACACCAACGACGCCGGCGATGGGTCGACATGGTCCAAGTATGTGCTATCAAACCCGTCGTCTACGTGGGGTAGGGAGTTTGCCGTCGATGATATTGACAATGATGGCGATCTGGATTTGTGGAATGTCAAACCGCAAGCCGGTAAGACCACTGAAGAAGCCTTTCGCTGGTTCGAGAATCCTGGTACAGCAACTGGTAATTGGCCTGAACACGTTGGCCCGGTGACGCAAATTGATTCCTTCGATGGCAATTTTGCAGATGTCGATTTAGACGGCGATATGGACTTTGCGGGCCTGGGCTCTACCAACGGCGGATTACGGTACGATTTGTGGTGGTGGGAAAACACGGATGGTCAGTTTGCCACGGCGATCACGCATTTGATTGGGGACAGCAATACCGATGGCTGGAGCTCCGTTCCCGGCGATATTTCGCTGGTGGATGTGGATGGAGATCTGGATCCGGATGTCGTGTTTATCGCGAATCACATTAATACACCTGGCGGCAGCGATGTCCTCTGGTATGAAAACCGTCTGAGAGAAGGCGAAGGCTGGCGTCTTGGTGTGCTTAGTGAAAGTCTCGATCCCCCGGTTGGATTTCAATATTCGCTCGCAGCCGAGGGTCTTGGTGATGTCGACGGCGACGGTGATTTGGATGCAGTTTTGGGTCTCAATTCCGACTACTCGTTGTATTTGCTGCAAAACTCGTTGTTGTCGTTGAGGACAGTTAGCGCCGGCAACACACCTATAGCCAGCATGCCCGGCTATGAACGTCACGAACAATGGTTGTTCAAAATCACCGCAGAGCACCGCGGTAGCGCTGCAGATGCGCCAATTCGTCTGGATTCCCTGGGTTTCAAGATGACCGATTCGATGGGCGCAGACATCCTCAGCAACTTCGTCAGTGGCTACCATGCCGGTGAAATTCGTATTTATCGAGACAACGGCGATGGCGCATTTCCGCAATTTATTACGGATCTGGTTGCGACAACTTACGGCGGACCATTGTCAGACACGTTTGTCGGTGTCGTGACGATGGAGGCTGCAACACTGGATGGCGACAACTTTTTTCAAGCACAATTGGACGGATCAGTAGTTGTCAACTATGGTACGCCCGTCACGCTGTTTGCGGTTATGCGTACGGCGAATCACGGTCAGTTCGTACTGGGCGACGATTTTAATGTGGTATTCAGTCCAGCCAAGTCAATGGCGGTTCAAACCAGCGATGGTAAAAGAATTGTTCCCTCGGGCGTTAGCAGTACAACAACTATGTTTCAGCGAGGTGTCCCGCTGGTTTCTGCGGGAGCAACAGCCCCTGGTTACCGTGGTGTTGGTCCGTTTGAGTTGACGTTTAAGAATGGTATTGTCCTGACTGCAGCCGATGATAGCTCAACAGCCAGCGAACCTGACATATTGACACTGGTTTCAGCTCCGGCGGGCATTACAGTCAGCAACATTCGTGCCAATGCCAATGGCGATATTTCGGCCACGGTAGAAATCGATCCAGCGATGCCCCTGGGTAATGCAGACGTCTGGTTCGAAGTCAGAGATTTCTATGGCTTTGGCTATATTGGTGTCACGGAAGCGCTGAAAATTAACGTACAAGACCCGCCGCCGCCAAGCATTACCGCAAACGGACCGTTTACACTCAATATTGGTCGTAATTCTGTCCAAACGGTTGCCACCGTCACGCATCCGGTCCAACCCGTAACGTCATTGACCGTAAATGCGGTGACTGTGCCTACGGGTATTCAATTGATTGGGTTGAGCAACAACGCCGGTACTGTAACCGCGACAATTGTCATGGACCTGTCGACAACGCTGGGTTCAAATGTTGTGACATTGGAAGTGACGGCGGCCGATGGCAAGAAAGCATACGATTCTTTTTTGATTACTGCTGAATATGAACCTGCTACGTTTCAGGATGTCGGAACAATCACGTTACCATGGAACAGTTCGTTGGCTGAAGTGTCGTTAGCGACGGTAACGCACCCAATCGAACCCGACGGTGGGATTCCCGTTGAACTCATTAGCTCATCGGTAGGGTTGTTGGTTGATGGTTTGACCAATAGCAATGGCGTGGTCACGGCGAACGTCGATGCGAGCTTGATGTCGTGGCCCGGTGTCAACCAAATTCATCTCCGTGCAACAGATGCCAAAGGACGGGAGTACAACTTATTGGTTAACGTAGACATTACCAATAGCGACCCCGTGTTTAGCGGCGTCGCTAGCGCGACAACAGTGCTTAACGGTGATGCGGTGTTCTCAACTGTCTTTACGGTCACCGATGCCGAGCAGTCACCAAGTCTGATATCGGTAACGACAACAACCGTGCCGGCAGGACTGACGGTGACGACGGTCACAAATAATAGTGGTGTAGTGTCAGCCTATTTTGCGGCAACATCACCAGCCAGCTATGGCTTATATTCTGTGATTTTCGAGGCCCAAGATTCCGTTTCTGGCACCAGCCAGCAAGCAGTGACCGTCGCAGTGATCAATGCACCGCCGAGTTTTGTCGCGGCGCCAACCGGATCGGTCGTGTTGCATGGGCAGGCGGAGCAGCTGGTTGTAGGAACAGTCGCGGATATTCAAGACTCAGGCACGGATCTTTTTGTCTCGCTGGTTGAGGCAACAGCTGGACTGGTGGTAACGGGGCAAACGCACAACTCAGGCGTTGCTTCGGCATGGATTGAGGCACCAGCGGGAACGTACGGTAATTATCCTGTGACGTTTCGGGTGACCGACAGCCAGGGCGCGATTGCTGATGCGATATACACCGTAGCGGTTGTAAATACGCCACCAGAAGTTAATATTGCTTCACCCGTCACACTGGTACGCAATGATGCCGCCAGTGTAGTGACATTGGCTACGGTCACGGATCTTCAGGATGCAGCCGCGAGCCTGACAGTCATGGCTGTTACTACCCCAGCAAATTTGACCGTCACCAATTTACAAAATGATGCTGGTGAAATTCGCGCCAATATTCGCGCTGAAATTGGTGCATCTGTTGGGCCAAACATTGTGTATGTGCGCGTAGACGATCTGGCAGGTGGAACGATATTTATACCATTCACATTGTTTGTCGAAAATAGTCGACCCTCAGTTAGCCTGGCGGCTCAACAAGATGTTATTTTGAATGGCCCCGTAACCACGATTCCTGTTTTTACTGTCTCGGATCTCCAAGATGCTGCTGGTGATTTGCAAGTTGCCGCAATAACCGTGCCGACCGGTATTCAGGTGCTCGGTGTCGTCAACAGTGGTGGTGCCGTAACGGCGTCGTTGTTGACTGCCAATATCGCAGGTGTGGGAATCAAAACGATTGATTTTGCAATCACGGATAGCGATGGCTTGACGACCTATGCAAGTGTAGGAGTCAATTTGTTTGATTCCAGTCCGACGATAGAAATGAACAGTACGCCGATTGTTATCCCTCTGAAGGGAGAGGTTGTTGATCTGAATATTGGTACTGTTTTCGACTATCAGGATGAATTGACTACGCTTACGGTGTATCCGCTTGCTGGATTGCCCAATTCATTAACCAATGCAGTCGTGCGGGTTGACAATGAGGGGCAAGTTTTGTTCTCAGTGCAGGCGAGCACGCAGGCGACGGTGACCAGTTTTGGCCAGGCCTGGGTTGTTCGCGATTCGTTTGGCAACGAAGCCAATGCCAGCAAATCTGTCAGCGTGATCAACACACCTCCATCCATCGTCACCGCTGCTCAACAAACGGTAACTGCCGGCGTCAAGACCAGGATTTTCCTGGGGACTGCCAGTGATTTTCAGACCGAACTGGCTGACCTTAAATTTGGCTTATTGTCCGTTCAGCCGGAAAACATATTTTTTGCTTCTGACATCTACTTAGAAAACGCAAAGTTATACGTGGAAGTTACCGCCCATGTTGATGCTGCCGGCATCAAAGGTATTCGGTTCTTTGCGGAAGATGAACATGGCGACCAGGGATTCGGCACAACAAATATTGAAGTTGTTGTGCCCGATCCAGTTACAGAGATTATCCGTATTATTGACAAATCGTCTCCCATCCAGATCACAGGCATAACTGCGGACAATGATGAACTGGCTTTTACCATTGCCCAAACATACGGTTGGTACCGTCCCCATTACGCACACGCTGCGACAGAAGTTGTTAGGAACAGCTTGGCGCGTTTGCCAGGTGGTGATCCGGATAACATTGGCGTGATCGAAGCCACTCAAAAAGTCAAACAGAATCCCGGCGGCAGTCACATAATCTATTTAAAAAACCAGTCGGATTTCGTATTAGACGAGGTCGTAATATTTTTGAGAAGTGAAGATCAGTTTTCTCAAGAGACACCCCGAGGTGAATTTTCCGTTCAAAAATTATCACCAAAATTTGTACGAAGAGAATTTGAACTTTCACCCGATGCAACCAGTTTGCCGACACCGGCGCCAGACTTGCTCGATGTTGGTGCCGAGTTAGGCCTTAACGATCTTAACGATCATGCGTTATATGCTGGAATTGGCCACACGAAGGTAGTCAGGTTGCCTGGCGGTGTTGACAACCTGAACGCTTTTGCGCACAGGTTTTTATTGCCTACGTATAGTTTTGACCACAATGCAAGTTATTTTATTCGTTTGAGCGAAGTCACCGATCTTTCGAACGTCGCAATTGAACAGGTTTTGCTGCCGGATGTTCTTGAAAAGAACACATCGCATTACGAGGGCACGCCCAACCTCGACGGCGTAACGACTACTTGGCGTTTTACCCCGGCAACCGCACGATACGAGATAACCATCAGAGGCTGGCAACCAGGCGAGACAATTGCTGTACGCAATCTATGGAGCGGTGTAACTACCAACAACTTCGATCTGGAGGAGAGCGGAGTAAGATATTTCCCCGGTGACAAACCGCGGGTTTTACCGGTACCGGACCATTTAAGTGTGTCGAAATACTACACGCAGATTTGGACCGAACCAAGTTACATTTTCGATATTCGAACCACTTCAGATCTGGGAACCGAGGTAACCTACGGCACCTACGGTGAAGAAATTCATAAGCGAACTATCTACCGTTCTGAAGCGGAGATAGAGTTCAATAGTGAGACGACTCAATATTCTGGCTATGACGACTACCGTGCGATCAACGTGCCGTTCACTTCTCCAGACCAGGGTTCCAGCGGCGCAGTTCATCCTGTCGTGGCGTTGCTATCCATGTGGTTTGCTGGATTTGCCTTGCGGCGAAAAAGAAGGACGGATGCGTAGTCGACAATGTAAGATGGCGAACAACGATCACCCCATAGAACCTGTACAAGGTCGGCTACCGCCATAGCTTGCGTGCAAGTGAGGATAGTCGGAGGTAAGTGTGCGTATCACCGGATAATGCTAACCATAGGTCTCGCAACAACGATCACGCTGGTAGAATGGTTCGGCAATCTGGAATGGCTTGTTTACGATCGTTCAGGTATTGAAGCCGGCCAGTGGTGGCGGCTTTGGACGTTTCAGTTCGCGCATTGGTCGCTGCCCCATTACCAGTACAATTTGCTCACGCTGCTAGCAACAGGGATCCTGGCAGAAACGTTGTCTCGACGCGCCTACGCAATGACCGTGCTAGGTATTATGTTTGTCTCCGGTCCCATAACGTATTTGCTGATGCCTGGCGTGCAACAGGTGGCTGGTTACAGCGGTATTGCAGCTGGAGCCTTTATGCTTGCCCTGTTATTGTTTTTTGTTCACATGTTGCACGCAAAAGACTGGCTGGCGGTTGGTGTTACGGCAGTCGGTGGTACTATTTTTTTGGCGATCGAACTGGGGCTAATCAGAGACTTGCGAATATTGCAACAACTTGTTGGTTTTGGTCAAGCCGAGAAGGTGCCTTCACAGAATCCATGGCATTTGATCGGCATTTGCATTGGTGGTTGCTGTGCCTACATCCAAACCCGATTCGGCAAAAACGATTCAGGATTCGGCGACTAGCAGCCTGTCGAGTTAAGTCCGTAAACTGCTGTAAATTGGCTGAAGACGGGAGGTCGTCGCAGTGGGCGCTGCTCCCCAGACGCCGCGCCGCACACCTCACACCTGCACCGCCCCCAGTTTTCTGGACACAATTTTGTCTAAACATCATGCCGCAGATTTCAGGTTCGGGCATCGCTCATTTCGGAGCTGTGCCGGTCAAGTCCAGAAACTGCTGTAAAAAGCCTCACGGTTGATTTTGTTCGATAATGGCGAGCCGGTTCGGGTC
>RFGV01000448.1 GCA_003696605.1 Chloroflexota bacterium
CAACAAAAAATATGCGCCATACGGCCGTTGTTAAACGTTACCTCACCAACACCAGACGGGGTTGCTTGCCCAAAGTTAAAAATGTTGTTTATCGCCAATCTACCCGCACCTACATCAACCGATGAGGCTACTTTTTCACCATTTACAAAGATGTCTGTAAATTCCACATTGCTTTCGGTGTAGTACCGCCAGCACAAGTGCATCCATTCCCCGGACGTCCACCTTGTATCTGGTGTCCACAAGGCCTGATCATCCAATGTTGTGCCTGTAAACGAGATATTGAAAATAATGAACCCTGTGCTTGATTGATATATTTCCCATGCCAGATTGGATGTTGACATACTGCCAGAACTGGCAATTCCTTTCGCTCCAGTAACATTGGGATCATTTTTAATCCAGCAACCGCCACAAAATGAAAAGTCGGGCACTAACCCACCAGCGGTCAGATAACCATCACCGCTGAACTCAAACCATGACGGTAAAAAATTTTCTTCTGTCTTTAAGTCAACATCACCCGAACCACTGGTTGAATTGACGCTTAAATGTGTGATAGTTGTTACATACCAGGCAAAATTGTGATACCTGACGCCTGGCGCGCCTGACTCGGCAACAACCAGTGACGCCGGGCTGTATAAAAACAGGCCAGGTAATGCCAAATGGGTACTGACCGCCCGTGACCAAGCAAAATTGGCTTCGTGTCGTATCTGGAAATCTTGCCGCCATGACTGCGGGAATTGTGTGTTACGTACTTGTGGCATTGTGTTATACCCCTCCCAGCCCCATTCTGGCCATTAGCATTGTTGATACTTCTGGCGTGCCACCTGATATTTGTACACTATCTGGCATTGTGTACTGGACACTCTCGACAAAAACAGCATTTGAACGCAATCGGATACTTGCATCCATCGCCTGTATTTCGCCGGTATCTGTATCTACCAACAGCCAGCGACCGGCTCTGATATTATGTACCGGCACCGGGTCATTGCTACCAAAAACCTTCAATTCTCCATCAGGTTTCAGATGGTAGTCGAATCCTGATTGTGGTGTGTTATTGACCTGACGATAAACGGCCGTAATTCCGTTTGGTGTGCCTTTGAACTGAAACAGGTACTTGTTACCGTTCGTACTGCCAACGGCCACGATCCGGCGTATCTCATCCCAAATAGTGCGGTTGCCTTCGTACCCGTTCACTTTTATCTGATAACTGTTTTCTTCCAGATTGTAAGAAAAAATGACATTGTTGGGCAATGTTACTAAATCCAGCAAGGTTTGAATGGCGGTGTTTGCGGTACTGTCTATAACGGCCGTGTTCATTTTTTTGGTTAAATAATGAACGTACCCTTTTGCCTCGATGTTAACACTAACCGTCTCACCAGCCCCAGAACTGTTATAACGAACTGACCGCTTGGGGTACGCCCTGTCTTTCAAAATAGTAGCCAGCAGGTTGTCAATTTCAGATGATAAAGCCTCGCCGCCATTGACAATTTGTTCCAGGATGCCATAAATATCCTGGCTTGTCTTATCATCGAGCCAGTCAGTTTGTACGGGTTGCCCGCCAATAGGCGGATTTGTGTTGTATCGTACAGTTTGATAAAGCGCCCTGACACGGTTTGTCATCTGCCCAAATAATGACCCATTGGTCACAGATACACGGCCATTTGTTGTCGTGACAGTATCTACAACACCACGCCAGATGACATCTGTTTTGGCGTAAACGGTTACATCCGCACCTATGGCATTCAACCAGGCTGATAACGATATTCCGCCGTCCCCGTTTATCTTGATACGTGCTTGCCAGTCGCCACCGACTGCCTGAATTGTGTGGTTATACCCGTCTGGATACCCTTCCCATATTACTGCATCGTTGCGACTGATTATAATTTTTAACTCTGGCTGGTGTGCGGGCACAGGTACAGCAAATGACGCCCGTTCTATGGGCGGCAGGGTAGTTGTCGTTGTAGTGGTGGTAGTAGTTGTAGTAGTAGTAGTTGTGGTGGTCGTGGTAGTAGTTGTAGTCGTGGTGGTAGTTGTAGTTGTAGTCGTGGTGGTTGTGGTAGTCGTGGTAGTAGTAGTTGTAGTAGTAGTAGTAGTAGTTGTAGTAGTAGTAGTAGTAGTAGTAGTAGTCGTGGTAGTAGTAGTAGTAGTAGTAGTAGTAGTAGTAGTTGTAGTTGTAGTTGTAGTAGTTGTAGTAGTTGTAGTGGTGGTGGTTGTGGTAGCTTCGGGAATTTCAACAGCGGCCGCTCCCCAGTCATTGGCATTTGTGCCCGTCGTGGTAATTGTATAACTGCCGGCCGTTGTGGTGTCCTGATGCAAATCGGTATAGTCAATGGCGGTGAACCCTGTACCTGTTTCGCCGTCTGTATCCTCTACGGCGGGCGAGGTCGGTGTGAATGTGCCGACATTATTACGGCCAACAACACCCATGAAAATAGTGGAGTTGTCCAGTAACGTTGTCAGCGTTACGTCAATTGTGGTGACGTTTCCGTCATTTGTGCCACTTGCGCCGGGCGTGCTGGCTGTATCTACATTTTCCAGCGAATAAACTGTGATTTCTCCAGAAACAGGGGCAAGATTCCATGTGGCCGTCATGGAGTTTGTGCCCGTATCGGGATTGGCGAGTACCCATATCTCAACACGCAAATTGCGCGTACCGCCAAAAGTGCGTGTAATACCAGTTACAAATGTGGCTGATGTAGGCGTCCCCCCCACAGGGTACGTCACATCAGTTAACTGGCTGGTGCTCCCGCCGGTCTGTAATGATTTGGCAATGATAACCAACGCCCGGTCACTGCCCGATCCGGCGTCAACATTGAATGTATCTGGTGTGGTATTGGACGGGGCATGTGCCAATACCTGATAAATCGTTACAGCCATGCCGCTTATTATAACACGGCTGACGTTGTGCTATAATAAAAAACATGAACGAGAACATAAACGAAAACGGTGGCGACGGCGTTACCCAGAAGGCTTACAGCCAGGAAGACGTACAATTGACAAATGGCGGTCAATCCATATTTTTTTTGTTTGGCACGAATTACACAGAATCCGCCCTGGCATTACCAGAACGGCTACCGCCGTATAACCCGGCGGCGTTTATGTCAGCCAGAGATATGATTTTGCTGTCAACACCAAATTATGAAAAAGAGTTATGGGCGCCGGCGTTGTTAAAGGCGATCACGCGCGCCAGCGCCTGGGGGTGGTCAATCGAATCAACTGTTCCGCTACGTCGACGGCGAGCGCATCACGTTCTGCTAAACAACACATTTGCGCCACCGTTCAGAGGCTGGGTCTCGTTTGTATCCGCTCAAGTCTGGTCATTTTTGCTGTTAGGCCGCTCCGTTTTTGAAATCGTGCGCGAGGGTAACAGCCCTTATGGGCAATTAAAAGCATTGAATCATCTCAATCCGCTTCGTGTCGTATTTACACACGACACTGAATATCCAGTACGATACCTGGGTAAAAACGGGAAGGTTTACAAACTGGCACAATGGCAGGTTGGTGTTTGTGTGGCCGCCG
>RFGV01000449.1 GCA_003696605.1 Chloroflexota bacterium
GCTTTAGGCGAAAACTCTTGTGGCGCCTCGAGGGCATATTGGATGTGGCCACCCGATGCGTAAAACGATGCGCTGTATGCATCGTTCGCCAACCCCGCACCAATAGCGTCTTTGTGAATTTTTGTTGGGTTCAGCCCTTTGATGGCGTTATAGCTCAACCCCTTCAAGTGTATCACGTCATCAACATGCAACACCTTCATATCTGCCGTGTCGCTTTGGAAAAAGTAGAAATACTCCCCCGACGTGACCTCCTTCCTTATGTCGACAAACTTGTTGCTAGGGATGATTTCCAGGCCAACCGGCCGGCCCCTGCCATTACGCTTTATCTCAATGTAGCCATTACCTGTGACATCAAGGTTGACGACAGCTGCCTGCCATAATTGAAATGCAGAATAAATTGGATGAGGGGAATTGCCTACAATGTAGTCAACTGGGTGCGTCTCCCTGCGCTCAGGCCCAGCGCTAGTATTCTCATAAACGCCCACACTCAAACTGGCAATTGTCTGCGCACGCCGGCGCACAGCAGCTGCAATAGCTGGAACGCCCAGCGCTGTCTCCTGGTTAACGCTAGGCATGGTGCCATCCACACCAGCCCACTCCATAAACCAGGCATCTGGGTCTGAAAGGCTTGTCGATGGATCTTCAATGCTAGCCCTAAACAGTTTTCTGATAGCTGTTGCAATTCCCATGCTGCAAATATACAATACCTATAAATACAAAGGTATTGCCGCATCTTTCACTCCTCCTCTTCCCAATCCTCGTAAATACTGCGCTGTGTAGTCTCTTTTTTCTGCGTAACGCTACTCAGGTATGCTGCAAAGGCCATTTGCATGGCTGAAATAATATCTATCCTGCCCTTACTGTGTTTTTTGCTAGGCATCCTGTTGTCGTGCTGCAAATCAATTATCTGAACGTTGCTAGCCTGCCACTCGAACACTGGGTTCCCCTGATAATTGAGCGCCCCAGCTGTTATCACCTTCTCTAGGTACGAGAAAGCAGGGCACAAATTCGCCGGCGATTGCTGCAAGGTGAAAACGCCAATGTCTTGCTCCTGCAACGAGGCGACCATAGACCAGGCCCCCCAGGGGTCAGTATAAATGCCAACAGGCTCCCCCAACTTAAAACGCCGGCAGTCCTTTAAAATATCCTCTCTTATCACATTGTAATCAACCACATTGCCAGGCGTCGTCTTAATAAGCCCACTATTCACCCACTCACGCCAATTGACATTCTCCTCCTTGACCCGTAGCTGCAACGTCTCGTCCGGCACCCATACACGCACCAGGGCATCAAACGTAACATCGTCGCCTGAACCATTAGGAAATAACCATACCAGGGCACTTGTATCGCCTACCCTTGCCAAATCCAGCCCCCCATACGCAACCCTGCCATCAAACTCGCTTTCGTCTATTTTGCGCTGTGGGCACTCCGCAAGGTATGGCAACACATCCCACCCCTCACTAGTTCCTGTCCATACGTTCAGATGCAGGCGCAGAAAGCCAGTCAGGGCGCTAGGCCGCTTTTTGATTTCTTCCATCTGCGCCTCAAAGTACCTTTTGTGGACAGTGACCCCATAGCCAGGGTTTACCTCCCTCCACAATTTCTCATTGTTGTATTCCTTCATGGCTCTGCGTTCATCACGCACACCATACGCCATCACGTACCAAAACTCACTTTTTTCAACCCCCAACTTAATACGCCATGCTGCCTCGCTAATGTCGTGCGCAAAGGTGTTTTTGTAGCC
>RFGV01000450.1 GCA_003696605.1 Chloroflexota bacterium
ACGGGATAGCCTGTACATTGTAACAACATTTCTTATGGTTGCCGATATGATTCGTTCCTGTCCGGATAATGAACCGGTGGATAAAAGAAAAAGATTTGGCTATACTTACGGCATGTCCCTATTAAAAATAATGCTTGTTGACGATCACGAAGTGGTGCGCTTGGGGCTGAAAAGCCTGTTAGAGCGTCATCCCAAATACACAGTGGTTGCCGAAGCTGCTTCAGAAGCCGAAGCGATAGAGAAAGCGCTCGCTTTTAAGCCAAATATTATTTTAATGGATATTCGGCTGGCGGGGGGAAGCGGCGTCGTGGCGACTGAAAAAATTATGGCGCAGTTGCCGGATACAAAGGTTATCATGCTTACTTCGTTTGCTGAAGATGAGATGCTATTTGCGGCAATACGGGCTGGTGCTGCGGGTTATGTTTTAAAGCAAGTAGGCAGTGATGAACTGATTCGGGCAATTGAAGCAGCGGCTCGTGGTGAGGCCACATTAGATCCCTCCCTGACACAGCGTGTTTTTTCGGAAATACGTCGGTCTATACAGAAGGAAGAAGCCTCGGCATTTGAGGAATTGACCCCACAAGAAATGCAGGTGTTGGCGTTGATTGCTGAAGGTAAGACGAACAGGGAGATTGCCGGAACTTTGTTTTTGAGTGAAGGCACGGTGCGGAATTATGTGAGCAGTATTTTGTCAAAGTTGGGTGTATCGAACCGGGCAGAGGCAGCGGCGTATGCGATTGAACATCATTTGAAAGATTATCTTTGATGAGCCCGGTTGGTTGGTATGAGTGATTTGAAGGTGTTTTCCCCGCAATCGTTGCAACTTTTGTGTGAGTTGGCGCTGGAGGTTGTGCGGGCTGAAACGGTGGATGAGGTTTTTCAGCTAGCAGCACGTTGCGGGGGGCGTTTATTACAAGCGGATTATACGGCCGTTTTTCGTTTTTCCCCTGTTGGTTCTCCCCAGTTGGTTAGTTGGCACAATAATCGAAATAATGATTCGGTAGAATGGCTGGCGGATCTGGCTGTATTGCGGCAAGAATTGGGGCATTTACGGCCGTTTTGCCTGAACCAGCCTGACATGGCTACATCGTTATTTACTACCCATCCAGAAATTCACAGCTTGCTGAGTGTGCCTGTTCTTCACAACAATGAGTTGCTGGCAGAGATTTGTCTGGTTAACGCCCCGAACGAACACGGATTTAAGGCCGAAGATGAGCAAGTCGCAAATATTTTGGCGGCTTATGTGGCAGAAGCTTTGCGTAAGGTGCAGCTAATTGCCGAGTTTGAGGGGCGCGAAGCAGAACTGGCACAGCGCAACAAAGAACTGGCAGCGTTGAATCAGGCGGCAATGGCGATTGCTGGTGAATTGACGCTGGATAAGGTGTTGCAGCAGATTGTGGATAATTTGCGGGATTTGATTGGTGCACAATACGCGGCGTTGGGTGTGCCTGGTCCAGATGGCTATTTGGAGACGTTTGTTTATAGTGGTATTCCTACGGAACTGGCGCGCAAGATTGGTACTTTGCCGCGTGGGCACGGGTTGTTGGGGGTGATTTTGCGCGAGAAACGGCCGATTCGTATCCCTCGCATCAGCAAAGACCCCCGTGCTTATGGGTTTCCCCCGCATCACCCCCCTATGGAAAGTTTTTTGGGCGTGCCGATCATCGCCGGCAGTGAAGTATTAGGCAATTTGTATCTGACTGAAAAGATTGGTGCAGATGAATTTTCGGCAAGCGATCAGGAGTTGGTAGAGTTACTGGCTGCACATGCTGCTATTGCCATTCAAAATGCCCGTTTGTATGAACAGGTGGGACGACTGGCTGTGATTGAAGAACGTGCCCGAATTGGTATGGACTTGCATGATGGCATTATTCAGTCTATTTATGCTGTTGGACTGACGTTGGAATCTACTCGTTTGGCCTTGCCCCCTGGTTCCGAAGAAGCGGACAAGCTGCTGGGGGCAGCGATTGAGGCGCTGAATGATACGATTCGGGATATTCGCAACTTTATCTTAGATTTGCGTCCGCGCCGCTTTAAGGGGGATTTGCAGGAAGGGTTGGCCCGGCTGGTGCGGGAATTTCAGGCAAATACGATGATTCCGGTGACGCTGGATGTGCCGCCGGACGTGGTGGCGAATTTGCCTACGCCTGTGGTGCGGGCAATTTTCCTTACCACGCAGGAGGCGTTGGCTAATATTGCGCGGCATGCACGGGCAACGGCCGTTACCCTGACAGCACGTCGGGTGCAAGAGATGATAGAGTTGGTTATTACCGATGATGGCATTGGATTCGACCCGGAAAAGCAGCACCAATCCGTTGGACATGGACTTTCCAACATGCGTGCCCGTGCCGAGGAATTACATGGCCGTTTTGAACTTGTCTCTGCGCTTGGCCAGGGAACAACCGTCAGATTGTTTTTCCCCACTCATTGACCCATTGATTGTTGTTCAATAACGTTTTTGGATTGGCCTGAAGCAAAGTGGTCCAGGAAGTCTGTGACTGTCAGGATGCCAACCAGAACATCATTGTCCACTACAGGTAACGCCCCAAATTTGTAGATGCTCAACATTTCAGCAGCCCGGTAGGCTGGTGTGTCTGGCGTGATGGTGACTGGATTGGGGGTCATGATGCTTTCGGCCGTTACCTTGTCCAACAGCAATTCGTCCTGTTGCCGATCATGGAGAATTACTGGAGAGTTCATGACCAGGCGCACATCTCGATCGGTAACAATGCCAATCACTTTTCCTTGTTCATCCACAACGGGTAGATGACGGTATCCCTCCTCTTTCATCAGGCCAATTATCTCTCTGAGTGATGTTTCGGGAGAGATAGCATCCGGGTTTACGGTCATTAGATCGCCTGCAGTGAGCATAATTTTTCCTCATCTTTCTGGTTTTTGTTGTCTGGTGAGTATGTTGTTTTCATTGTTTAGTTTAGAGGCTACTGATTTTTTTGTAATGTGGGAAATGTCACAAGGCAGGCATGACATTTATCCCCAAACGTTGGGATGAAACAGGTTATATGTCGTTATGAGGATGATCGAGGGGATTCAATGACATTTGTCACTAGAAATCTTGGGCAAATAACGGGAT
>RFGV01000451.1 GCA_003696605.1 Chloroflexota bacterium
CCGTCAACCCCGTTAAAACCACAACCATCGACACCGCAATCTGCCAGGGGGAAGCCTTCCTCGCTGGTGGGCAGTGGCAGACCAACTCTGGTACGTATTACGATACCCTCGCAACTTACCTCGGCTGCGACAGCATCATCATCACCAACCTGACGGTGAATCCCGTTCCCAACACGCTGATAAACATCGAAATCTGTGATGGCGACAGCATTTTTGCAGGGGGGCAGTGGCAATATTTTGCAGGAAGTTATTATGACACGCTGCAAACGTTCCGGGGTTGCGACAGCATTATAGAAACCCGTTTAACCGTTCACCCAAGCTATCTCGATACCATCGATGCCTCGATATGTGATGGTGACCAATATTGGGCAGGAGGGCAATGGCAAAGCTCCCCCGGTGTTTATACAGATATGTATCTCTCTGTCAAGGGTTGTGACAGCATTGTGGTTACAAGGTTAACTGTTCATCCCGTCTTTCTGGTCACTCTGGATACCACGATATGTTATGGACAGACCTACCTGTCGCCTGGCGGCAATCCTTACACGCAATCCGGTCAATACCTGGATACCTTACAGTCCGTTATGGGCTGTGACAGTGTTATCCTCACACGGTTAACCGTCAGCCAACCGGTGGTTGACCTCGGTAATGACACTTTTATATGCGAAGGAAATACCATCCTGCTCGATGCCGGTAACCACAGTGGATACCAGTGGCAGGATAACAGCACCGGCCAGGTTTATACGGTCACGGAGGAGGGTGTTTACAGCGTCACGGTAACCGACACCGCGGGTTGTACAGCCACTGACAGCATCATCCTTATCCACCGTTGCCCATACAGGTTGTTCATCCCAAACGCCTTCAGCCCCAACGATGATGGCATAAACGATGTGTTTAAGATTTATGGCAAGGACCTGCTAAAAGCCAGGTTATCGATCTATAACCGATGGGGTGAAAAATGTTTTGAAACCGATGACATCAGTGAAGGCTGGGATGGCAGGATTAACGGCAAAATTGCAGAGCCGGGCGTATATGTCTGGCAATTGTATTTCGAAGGGTATGATGA
>RFGV01000452.1 GCA_003696605.1 Chloroflexota bacterium
GAGAAGACAGGACAAGAGTATAAGGTCTATTAGACTAAACCATATCATAAAACCCATCCTTTTTCACTTGGCAAACTGCCTGCCACGCAATATTGAAAACAGCCACGGTCAGGCAATTAACCATGGCTGCTTTCAAATCATCTGGTTCGAACCACACTCGTGTTGGAGTAGCTTGAGGACGAACGTTTGCCAAAAGCACGTACACGATAGATATATCGTGTCCTCGGCCGTATCCGCTTGTCAGTATATGCCTGTCGATTGGCGCCTACCCTTCCAATGCGAACAAATCGTCCTGCCCCGCTGAGGCGTTCAATGTAAAAGCCACGCTCACCAACAGAACCATCACCCCATTTAAGCATGATCCCGCGACCTACCTGCCTGGCCCTTAATCGCTTCGGCTTGCCAAGCACACGCACTACAGCTGCCTTTGATGCCAGTGAACTTCCGGCTCCATTAACCGCTCGTACCCGAAATGCATACGACTGATTTGGCCTAACCCTGACAGTTACTCTGACACGGTTAGCAGGAACTTTTGCGACCTGTTTATATGCTCCTTTGCCATTACTTTGTTCAACGACAAAGTTGTTTTCCACAGCGCTGTTATCCCGCCATCTCAAAAGCACACGACTGCTGTCCATCGCAAGTGCCGTCATTCGTGAAGGTGCTGCAGGTGCCTGCGGCAATGCTGTCGAAAATACATGAATGCTGCCGTCATTTGTCGTCACAATCATTTCCGCCTTCTGATCTCCATTAAGATCGGCAGACCACACGTCAGTAACCGGAACCGTAATATCAACATTCCACTTCTCTGTCAGATTCACAGCATTGTATACCCGAATGAAGGTATCAGATTTAACCAGCAATTCCTTCACGCCATCACCATCTATATCGCCGGCAGAAACCGCCGATGCCGATGTGCCTGGAATCACTACATTCGTCACAACCTTCTTCTTCAGCATGTTATCGTATACCTGAAGTGCTCTCGTTGACCGATTCGTATTGATGATTTCCTTGATACCATCACCATCTATATCGGCAAGCACGATATATGGTGAACTACTCGTGCCGACAGAGACTTGGTGGCGAACCGTACCATCCAGATTCAAAACCCGTATCTGCGCATCACCCGGATAGGCAGGCGCATAATGGCTCACAACCGCTACAATCTCATAGATCCCATCACCTTCCAGGTCTACAAGTTTCTGGTAACCGGCACCTTTTGCACCACCTACTGTATTGGCCCCCAATAACTGGGACAGGAGTTCAACCCCGTTCTCATCCAGCAAAACTGTTGCCAGGGTTCTGTCATTTGTAGGTGTTCCAGTCCCTTTAATGCCGTTACCCGTAGCCCCATTATGCGGGGTAAAGACCCCAGATACGAATTCCATCACACCATCACGATTGGTATCCGCATAAGATGGCGTAAATGTTTGTGGCCCCATCTGATAGAACCAAAGTTCTGTTGACGCCGGAATATCCCATACGGCATAACCACGTGGTTGCTTTGCTAAACCAGTATTATAGACAACAGCTAGCCTACCCTTACCTAGATAGGTGCCAGGCATCATGCTGGAATCTGCCCCACCAGTTCGTGTAAGAGTATGCAGTAACGTCCCATCACCCTTGTAGATATTGATCCGCATTGTTGCACTGGCTCGGCTACCAATGAGAATTTCATTCACACTGTCACCATTAATATCTTCAAGAATCATCGATGATGGGTCACTTCCGGCTGGCAATGTCACATTCCTGCCAATCTGAATGCCATTGCCCCCAAACACTTTCAGGACATTGGAACTGGCAACGATCAGATCATTGATGCCATCACCGGTCACGTCGCCAACGCGAGCCACGGAACCATTACCTGCTGTCACCTTGAATATCTCGGCAAAAGTTCCGGTTGCCAGCCCGTAAGCAAATCCATCTTCTCCTGTGGCTTGTCGGTTACCTCGCGGATAACGCCAGTCAGCTCTGGGTGCAGCAACGATCACAATGGTTCGTGTTTTCTGCTTGGCTGCATTTCCAGCCGCATCGCTGACATCATATTTCAGGGTAAAGACCGTACCCACAGCCGCAGCCGGATCCACAGGACCACCGGAAGTCGTTACTTTGGCTGTCAGATTGCCATCCACTGAGTCTTTTGCTGTCACACCCGGATCAGTAAATACCGCACCTTGCACCAACCTGATGAATGGCTTCCCTTTCAGCATAATCACAGGTGGAGTCGTGTCACTAACGTTTACAATCCGCTTAACGGGCACAGCTGGATTCCCGGCTTTGTCCTTAGCTGTATACGTCAGTATATATTGACCAGCAACTGCAGGATTTACCTTGCCAGTAACCGTGGCTACCAAGCCCTTATCGACATTATCCGTCACCATAGCGCCAGGATCCGTAAACGTCGTGCCCTGTTCAACATGCACTGGATTCGGGCCCTTCAATGTAATTACAGGGGGAATTGTGTCCGGTGGCGCAATGACTGTCACTACTCTTGTCTTCTGGATTGCAGGATTACCGACGGAATCCGAAACATTATAAGTCAATGTAAATACTGAACCCACCGGGCTAGCTGTATTAACTGGCCCACCAACCACTTTCACTTTGGAAGTAATATCGCCATCAACATTATCAATCGCTTTAAACCCAGGTTCGACAAACTTTCCACCTTGGGGTACTGAAATATTACCACCAAGTAAGGTAATTACGGGCGCAACATTATCAAGTATGACAGTTATATTACTTGAAGC
>RFGV01000453.1 GCA_003696605.1 Chloroflexota bacterium
CTGCACATGTTCACGTATAATTAACGGTATGAGCAGAAAAAACGGGGTAAAGGTTTCAATCGTAACAGATTTTACCGGCTATGATCCGGCGTACAGTTTGTGCCAGTCTGTCCGGGCGCAAGCATGGGGGTTAAAACAGGCTGGATGTCATGTGCGCATCATCACCAGGCAATTGTTTGAGGCATCTCTTCTGAATGCGGATGAAATTGTACAGGTAGATATGCCACATGGCGGGAATGAGTTTGACCCGTCCATTGCGGGCGATTCGGATATAAACAGGCTGGCAACATCGTTAATGCTGGCTCTGGAAGGCAGTCACCTGGTTATTACACACGATGTCTTTTACCAGCCGTCTTGCTGGCCGTTACGTTTAGCCTTGTATCGGATACACGACAAGATTGGCGGCGAGTTCGTTCATTACATCCACAGTGAAACGTTGTGGGAGTGGGATAAGGGTAACCCTGTATTGAATGAGGTACGGCCGTTTGGCTATCTGGTGGCATTTCACCATGAGCAAATAGAACGACGTGCCCGCCAATTTTCCTGGCCAGAAAAAGATATTGTTGTCATCCCGAACGCTTTGAATTTGTATGCAGATGTTGACCCGCTGGTCACAGAAATAACCAGCGGGATATGGTCTGGTATTATCCTTTTAGCCGTTTGTCGGCTGGACGGTGGTAAACAGCCGGAGATTGTGGCTGAAATTGCCCATGCCCTAAATTACCTGGGTTATTCAGCCGTCGCTATCATTGTTGATTTTCACAGCCTGGACACTGAAAAGCAGCGGCGCAAACAGGCTATAAATCGGATCACGCCACACGTGCGCTTTATGTCAGATTATGACGAACGCGGATCATGGCCGCCTTCTGTGATTCGTGACTTGATGCGGTTTGCGGATGTGGTGGTACACCCGTCGCGGCTGGAGGCTGATGGTATGGTGGTGGCAGAGGCAATGGCGCAACGCATTCCCGTTGTCCTCAATCGGGATTTGTTGCGCTGGCATGAATTCCTGGGTAAAGCCATATTCGGCCAATTTAGTGCCAATATAGACGCTCTGACTGGTCAACATGGAGAAACAACAACCAATTACAGCAACCGCACCGAATATATGCGACAAATCGCTTTGCGAGTATTGCAAAAACTAACACAGAACCCGTTATCATCGCTGGCGTGGAATATGCGCTGTAAACGGCATCCATTAGCCGTAGCATATCAATTATTGTCACTGATAAAGGGGTAAAAAATCATGTTCAAAAACTACGCCATAAAAATCGAAAACCACGACATTCAGGACGGTGGTCAATACCTGGTCATCATGCCCAATAACGGGTACTTGCCTAAAGTCAAATATTTGCCCGATATTGGCCACTTGTGCCCGCATACAGAAAGAGAAAAAAATAACAATGGCCTTTGTTCTCAATGCCACCAGGAATTACTTGTTGTTGACGCGCCTGGGATACCCAGGGCTTATATGTGGCATATAGTAAGGCGACACGATGATATTATCTGGCAAATTTGCCAGATGGCCGCCGCCGGTGAAAACTGCCGCGATTCCTGGCAATGGCAAGCATTTATCCATTATATTCAGACCGAACGCCAGCGGTTTGTATAGCGTACAATTACCTCATACACACCAGGCACGTTTTGGTTATCCGCAACCGCATAAAGGTTTACATATTCATTAACTGGTAGCACAATTGATGACGGAGATATGACGGCCGGACGGTTAACAATTTGGCGTGACCCTAAACCAAAATTTGGTAAAGCTATGCTTCTGTAATATGTATATGCGGTCACGTCCCGACCGCGCGGGAATGATGTCAGCACCATTGAGTAGCCAACATCATCACTTGACGCAGCCGAAGCGCCGGTATAACTGTATCGCAACCCTGCACCAAATGTTGGCGTTTCTTCTGCTGTCTGAACAACAAACTCATCGGCTGGTAACAAAATAAGTTCGTGAAAAACACCATCTATCGCGTCAGATGTAGGGTTTCTGATATTTATCTCAAATGAGATTGTCTTTGGTGATCCGGCGTCAATTGTCGGGATTACAATGTTGCCCAGGTTAAACGCTCTTAAATCACCTTGTGGATCGCGGTCAAGTACCCGTTTTTCTGTTTGCCAGACAACGCTACTGCCAAATTTAACAGTTATATCAGCCGTCAGGGTTTCATCTACTGCCTGGCCTGGTTGCGTGCCGTTAATGAAGTTTGACGCTACCAGATAGGCGATATATTCACCATAATAGTTCGGGTTTGTTGTTGTCACCACAATTGTTGTGCTGTCATTACCAGTACCGCTCCAGTAAATTTCACGACCGCACGGATGTATGACAGAACCCTGAAAAGATGCGTTAGTGTCAACTGTGACCGAATAAGATGACCACACAGAAGTTGAACTGGTGTCATCACTAAATATTAAATGCGCCGGGTGAGGCACATTTTTGTAACGACGGCTTTGGCTGCGGTAAGCCAAAACGACCTGATTGGTTTCACTGGCGGCGTTTGTGGCTGTATTTGATAATTCTATTTCAGCCAAAACAGGCATGTCCCCGTCTGGTATCGGTTCAATAACTATACTTTCTGGCGGGAAAATCGGATCAGTAGTTACGTCAATTGTTGTAGATGCTGATAGTATATCAGCCCGTAACCAATAAGCGTGGACGCCATTTACAGTAGTAGCCGTAATACTGCGGCCAGCATTAAAACCTGTATAAAGGCATTGCCAGCCGGTAGATGGCGAACCAAAAAATGTACTGAACTGGCTGCTTGTATTCATTGGCGTCCATGCTCCCCCGTCCCAGTAAGACCAACTTAATGACATATTAGCCGATGTAAGCGGTGTCGTGTCAGCCACGTTTATCAGAATGGCCGGAATTACTGGCGCGTTGCCTGATACAGAAGTAGATACCCCGAAATAAACCGATCCGCTGGTTGGAAAGAGCGTGTACGGCGTGGAACTGCCAATCAGGTTACTGCCCGTTCCATTAATGAAAATGTGACTCGGCTTGCTTACAAATGACGGGGCAGTGCTAATCCATAACCGCTGTTCTGATGTAATTATCAGGCTCTCTTGTGTTAGTGTGGCCGTTTTCAGGTTGCCAAACATAGGCACGTTTTCACTGTCAGTTGTCGTGGCGGGTTCAACATCACACCATGCGTATCTCTGAATGGTCAAGGTGGCTGTTATGGCCGTTGTTTGGCGCCGGTTTCGTTCCTCGCTGTTTATGACAACATTCCCGTCTGTTATCAGGGCGAATCTGGTAGCGGTGTCGCCTGTACCATAAGCCAGCCAGACGTAATGACCCATGCGTGCCCGCGTCAAAAATCGGTGCAGTTCATTAACAGCCGATTGCCAGCCGTTTCCGCCAATTTCAGACCATACCAAAGCCAAATCAAGGGTTTCGTTTACCAGTTCAGTGCGCCTTGTCCGAATCGCGGCAAAATCAGCCAGTGAGGTGTTAACCGTAACTTCATCCGGGTTAACCGACGGTTGCCAGTTTTGTAAAAAAATCCCGTAACCGCCATTAGCCAGGTCAATTGATTTGATTGTGCCTGGACGCTCCCCCGAAAATATTTCAGTTCGTATCTCTAGC
>RFGV01000454.1 GCA_003696605.1 Chloroflexota bacterium
AACGTGGTGCAGGAACTGACCGACATCCAGTTGGAGCGCTCCGGGAGCACATACAAAGCGTGTTGCCCGTTTCACAATGAAAAAACTGCCAGTTTCTTTGTCACCCCCTCAAAAAACATTTACAAGTGCTTTGGCTGCCAGGAGGGTGGGGATGCTGCCGATCTGCTGATGAAATTAAAGGGCTTGACTTTTTACGAAGCCCTGGAAGAAATTGCGAAGGTTGGCCGAATAGCGGTGAAGTACGCCGAAGGGAAAGACTATGAGAAAATAAAAGAGGCTGCCCGGAAGAAAAAAGAACTGGCCGAATCGCAAAGGATAGTATTGGAGAAGGCGCTGGAGCTCTACCAGAAAAAGCAGCGCAAAACAAAAACTTTTGCCGGAAGAACTTACGATAAAGAAACCCTGGAGGCTTTCAAGGTGATATGGCCGGTTCCCGGAAATCCACTTGCCGAAAACCTGAAAAAAATAAGCCTCAAAGAAGATACAGCCCGTTCCATCGGTCTTGTTTGTAGTGTTCCAAATGTTTCGGAAGGCGGCAGCGCTGACACTTTCAGCGGCCGCTTTCTTTTTCCCATTTTCGACCCTTCGGGGAAACCTGTTGCACTGGCAGGACGGGCCAAAGGTGACGAAAAGCCCAAATACCTGAACACGAAAAGCACCGAACTATTTGATAAAAGCCAGACCCTTTATGGTTTCAATATCGCCAGGAAGGAGATCAACGCCACCGACACGGTTTACATCGTTGAGGGTTACACCGACGTGATGACCTGCTGGCAGTATGGACTAAAAAACGTGGTGGCCACCTGCGGCACTTCATTGACCGAAGGGCACCTGAACCTGCTGCACCGTTACGGCGTAAAAACGGTGGTGCTGTTCCGGGATGGAGACAAGGCGGGAATAAATGCCATGAAAAATGATGTTTCGCTGGTGGTGGCAAAGGGCTTTACCTGCAAAGTGTTGCTGTGCCATGAAGGGAAAGACCCCGACGAAATGGCCAGGGAGCTGGGCGAAAAGGGCCTGAGAGGATTCCGGCAGGCGGAACAGGACGGCATTATTTGGCGAACCATGCTGGAGTACGACAAAAACGATCCGGCAAAGCAGACGGCGGCCATGATGGTTGCGGCTGAACTGTTGTCATTCATCAAAAACGAAGGGCAGAGAGACATTTACAAGAAAATGATCTGCCGGAGCGAGTACCTGGGCAACATTTCAAAGCTGCTGGACAGGGAAATTCAGCGATTTGACCAGAAGGCGAAGCCAAAGAAGAAAAAGGACATTGATACTGAGGAAAACGTGCAGGGGATGCAATACGGCATTTTCGTGAAAGACAATGCCTATTACCGGTGGAGCTCCGACGGACAGCACACAGCCATTACCAATTTCATAATCATTCCGGCCTACCTGGTGAAAGACCGGGAAAGTTCTTGCAGGATTATCACCATAAAAAACATATACGGTCACGCCACAACCATTTCGGTGCCTACGGATGTGTTCGGAACCATGCAGCG
>RFGV01000455.1 GCA_003696605.1 Chloroflexota bacterium
CATGTGAGTGTGGTGTTTGTGTATGCTGTTGTTGGCGTTATGTTGACCGTTCGGACAACAGGCGACGGGCTTATGGTAATGGTGCTGCTTGCTGTTTGTGTCTCATAGCCGCCTTTTGAGCATGTCACATTGTAAGAGTATGTTCCCGGGCTTGTGAATGTTTTTCCGACCTGCCACTTGCGCAGTGTGCTGTTCCAGGTCATGTTGTAGCTGGTTGAGTCGTTGAAGCTTGCTGTGCAGGAAACTTCCTGAATCACATAGACCCTCCCGTCATAACTTGCGACTGCAAGTTCCAGTATGCCGTCCCCGTCTATGTCGCCCGTTGCCAACGGAGAGTGTTTTCCATAGCTGTTGGAGTCGCCTATTTTGTCCTCTGTGGTGTACCTGAGTATTTCTGCCCCGCTTGTTGTAAATACTGAGGTGTAGTTGTTGCTGTTGCCCCCTATTATTTCGGGAGTTCCGTCATCGTTTATGTCTGCCGCATATATGTAGTTGAAGTGTTCGGCGGTTGTTCCCGACTTGTTGAATATCTCGTAAGCTCCAGTCATGTTGGCGCTGAAAACATACAGATACTCGTTCGGGCTTACTGCTGCAAAGTCGTCTTCGTAGCCGTCCCCGTCAAAGTCGCCTACAGCAATATCTCTTATGGCTGAGTTTGAGAACTTGTTTGTCTGCCATATCTCGGTAATGTTTGTGTTGTTGAACGCGTGTATCTCATTTCCCCCGTTCCATGTCGTTCCCACAACGAGCTCGTCTTTCTTTCCGTCGTTGTCAAGGTCTATCGCGGATACTGAAATCGCATCAATAAGCGCGGACTGGTATGCCGTGCTTCCGTTCTGCCCGTAGAGCACGTAAAGATAATCTCCCTCGACATAAGCCACGTCGTTTATTCCGTCTCCGGTAACATCTGCGCACGCAAGTTCCCTTGCGTAGCCGGTTATGCTTCTGTACCACAGTTGCGTTCCGTTTGCGTAGGCCGCTCCAATTTCGTTGCTTCCTCCGCCTGCGATTTCCGGAATTCCGTCTCCTGTAAGGTCGCACAGGACTATCGCCTGGGAGCCGACTCCGTAAGTTGCTATCTGTCCTGAATGGTTGTACCATCTTATGGCCGATGATGCTATTGCAAACTCGTTTTCATAAGTGTCGTTGTTCAGGTCTCCGCTTATTATTTGGGTTACCGGGCCGGTGTTGTACTGGTTTTGGACGCTTCCGTCAGGGTTTAAAAGATACACGTCGTCTCCTCCGCTTGATGTTCCTGCAGCCACGCATTCTTTTATTCCGTCCTTGTCGCAGTCGTAGAATGCTGCAGAATAAGCGTCAGTTCCGCCAAGGATTGTGGTGTTCCATATCAACCGTCCTATGCTTCCAAACGCCGCGTTTGAATAATTCGCGTAGAACTTTATTTCCACATTCGTGCCCGGGTTGTTTGTTCCGTTTTGTATTGTTAGTGTTGTTGTGTAGTTTTGTATTGTGGTGGTGGTTGTGTTTGTCCATCCTGTGTTTGTGGTTGTGTCGTTA
>RFGV01000456.1 GCA_003696605.1 Chloroflexota bacterium
CCAGTGGGGTAGTCGGAATCAGTAAGGCGGGCTACAAGACGGCCGTTAACGAAGTACACCATTTCTGTTCCCTGAGCTATTACATAAAGTCGTACCTGTGTCGCTTCGGAAAAGCTGTCAATACTGCTTTCTGTGCCTTCGGCCATTAGTCGCAGTCCTTCCCCTGTGCTCTTGACAATTTGCCAGGTTTGCGTGCGCGGGAAAATCAGAATGGCGTAGAAGTCGTTGCCATTGTGACGCAGTGTAAGCCCATAGGCAAAGTTACCGGTTTCTGTATTGGTGGAACTGATGAAAATACCGGCTTCCGCCATGAAGTTTTCCAGTGGCTGTTCGCGAAAGACAGTGAGGCATTTGTTGGGGGCGCTGACTTGTACGTGGTAGAAGTCGGTTGGGTGGAATCCGTAAAAGTAGTCGTTTTCTGGAGCGCGTGCCTGGAACCAATTGCTGGTGATGTTGACGAATTCTTCTTGTATAAGGGTGGTAGGGTCGGGGGCAGGAACGGCCGTATTGGCCGCACAGCGAATACCGGTATTGGTGCGCATTAGTGGGCTGTCGGGTACACCGGCAATGTGGAAGGTGAGGGTGTCCAGGAAGTCGTTGGCGCCACCTGCAATAACCTGTTCGCTTGTGGAAACAGCCGTATAAGGGTCTGCTACCCATTCCCAAACATTACCACTCATGTCAAACGCACCGAAGAAACTCCGATTTTCGGGGATGGAGCCGACAGGGTATGTGCCGCTGGCTGGCAGAGAGACGGCTGTTTTCTCATCTCCCCAGGGATAAAGAAAGCCGTATGGTCCACGAGCGGCTGCTTCCCATTCTGCTTCAGTGGGTAGCCGTTTGCCAGCCCACTCACAAAAAGTATTCGCCTCTGCCCATGTGACATCTCGAACTGGATGGTTGCCCAGGTTGGTTGGAATGCCTTGTTCGGCCCAGTATGGGGGTGGATTGTTGCCAGTGGCTTCCAGGAAAGCGGCATACTGGCTGTTGGTAACTTCAAAACGGTCAATCCAGAAACCATCGAGCGCAACGGCCGTTCCATCCCCAATGGTGTAAACGCCTTCTGGTACAGCGACCATGCCAACGGCAGAAGGTGCGTTGGCAATATCGGGCGTGGGTGTGGCTTCCGGAAGGGCTGACGTGGGGGTGGGGGCTTCAGTTGGCAACAGGGTTGCTTCTGCTGTGGCTTTTGGCGGCAGGGGGATGGTGATGGGTGTGGGCAGAGCGGCCAGGTTGATTTCGGCTGGCCGTATTGTGAGGGTGTCGTAATGAATGTGGGCGCGACTTTCATCGGCCGTTTCTACTAAAAAGCCCAGTTGACCGGATGGATAGCTGTCATCCTGAATATGAACAACTGGCTGGCTATTGACATAAAAAACCAGATTGGGGCCAACAGCATCTACGCGCAAAAAATCCATGTCGGTCAGGCCGCGTAGGGTGACTACGCCCTCGGCCAGTATGATCTGGTTATTGTCGTTGTTTTTGATTGCTTGCCA
>RFGV01000457.1 GCA_003696605.1 Chloroflexota bacterium
ACCCAAAGTTGCCCCATCCACCCGGCCACAAGTCCCCAAACCAATTCCACGGCGCAGCCGCAACTGGCGCGGATGTCTCATCCGTCTCACCCTCATCACCCTGCTACTCGGCATCGTCACCCTCGCCCTCGGCATGGCAGCCGCCGCCATTGGCTACTCCCTCATCGCCCGCGACTTACCCTCCCCCACTGAACTGGAAAAGCGAGTCAGCACCTTTGAAACCGCCATCATTTACGACCGAAACGGCAACCAACTCTACGCCCTGGCTGACCCGAACACCGGCAACCGCACCCGCGTCTCTTTAGACGAAATATCTCCCTGGCTCATCCAGGCAACCATCGCCACCGAAGACGCTCGCTTCTACGATAATCCTGGCTTCGACCCCATTGGCATTGCTCGCGCTATCTTGCAAGCCGCCCAGGAAGGAGAATTCGTCTCCGGCGCCAGCACCATCACCCAACAGCTTGTCCGCGCTGTTCTGCTAGATGAAGAAGAACGCACCGAACGCTCATTCCGGCGCAAAGTACGCGAAATCATCCTCTCTGCAGAGCTGGCACGCACCTACGACAAAAACACCATCCTGGAACTCTACCTCAACGAAATTTACTACGGCAATCGTGCCTATGGCATTGAAGCCGCCGCCCAAACCTATTTTGGCAAATCCGCCAAAGACCTCACCCTGGCAGAAGCATCCCTATTGGCCGGTTTGCCTCAGGCACCAGCACTCTGGGACCCATATACAGCACCCGACAAGGCCATTGCCCGGCAGTGGCAGGTGCTTAACCAAATGATTTCCGAAGGGTATGTCACCCTGGAAGAAGCACAAGCTGCCCTCAATGAGGCCAATTTGTTCATCTATAACCTCCAACCGCCAGAAACAACCATCGCTCACCCACACTTTACATTTACTGTTCTACAACAAGCAGAAGACGCTTTGGGGGCACAGTCTATCTACCGAGGCGGATTGCGTATTTACACCACCCTTGATCCGCAAGCGCAGGAATTGGCAGAGAGCGTGATTGCCAGTAATCAGGCAGCGATTAATGCCGCCGGCGCAAATAATGCCGCTATGGTTGTCATTCACCCAGAAACAGGTGAAATTCTGGCACTGGTTGGTAGTCTGGATTTTAACAATGAAGAAATTAGCGGACAGGTGAACATGGCTCTGGCACCACGTCAGCCAGGTTCAACTATCAAGCCGTTTGTCTATCTTTCGGCAATGGAGCAGGGTTGGACGCCAGCAACACTAATTTGGGATGTTCCTACTCAGTTTCCAAACGGCGTTAACCCGCCATATATACCCAAGAATTATGATGATGAATTTCATGGGCCATTGCGACTGCGGCCAGCATTGGGAAATTCGTACAATGTAACGGCCGTTAAAGCACTGGAATTTGTCGGCGTATGCAACTTCATTAACAATGTGCAAAAATTGGGCCTGACCTCCCTAAAAGACGAAGGCTGCCAGGAAACCGGCCAACCACGCAACTACGGCCTGGCCCTGGCACTTGGTGGCGGTGAAATCTCCCCATTGGAAATGGCCTCCGCATTCGCCACACTCGCCAACCAGGGGCGTCGTATGCCCCCATTTGCTATCACCCGCATCGAAAATCGGGCTGGTGAAGTGCTATTTGAGCACACACCACCATCTTCGGAAGAATCACAAGTAGTACGCCCCGAACATGCTTACCTGCTCAGTCATATTTTGGCAGATAACAACGCCCGACAACCAGAGTTTGGCCCAAACAACAATCTGGTCATTCCCGGCTTTCGAGTAGCAGCCAAAACAGGTACATCAGGGACAGACAGATTTGACGTACGTGACGCCTGGACTATCGGATTTACTCCACAGGTGGTAACGGCCGTTTGGGTAGGCAACACCGACAACACCCCCATTGGTGAAGGCCAATCTGGCTATCGCGTGGCCTCCCCCATCTGGCACAACTTCATGACTCAATACCTCAACACCCAACCACCTGTCGATTTTGTCCGTCCACCCGGCATCACCGAAGCTGAAATCTGCGCCGACTCCGGCACACGCCCTGGCCCCGACTGCACCAACCGTATTCTCGAAGTCTTTGCCAGCGATCAATTACCCCTGGAAAGCGACAACGATCTCATTCGCAAAGTGCCAATTGACCTTTGGACTGGCTTACAGGCCAACGAATTTTGTGCCGAATCCATTTTTGAAGCCAGCTTCTTTAACATTCTTGTCTTTGGGCGCGAAGAAGTATTGGAACGTGAACGAGAACTGGCTCAAAAATGGCTAGAGGAAACACCTGCTGGTCAGCAATGGGCAGCAGCACGCAACATTTCCCTGCCTTTACAATTCCCACCTGAACAAGCCTGTGATGCAAACACCCCACGCCCACAAGTTCTCATTACCCAACCCGCAGCAAATTCTGAAATAATAGACACAATTAATATTCAGGGCACTGCTACGGGACCAAATTTTGGTGGCTATCGTGTTGAATTTGGATTAGGGCAAAATCCGGGTGGCTGGGGATTGATTCAGGATCGGTTGCCCACCCCTGTTGAAAACGGCTTGCTGGCAACCTGGGATACCAGTACGATCAATTACGCCGGACCAATTACATTACGGGTGCTTATTTTTGGTCCTGATAATCCCTACACACCAGAAGAAGACCAGGTAATGTTGGAAAATCGGGTAACTGTTACCTTGCTGGAACCAACGCCAACGCCTACTCCCACGCCGACAGAAACGCCGACACCGACAGAAACACCCACAATTACGCCTACACCGATTCCTACCAAGGCTCTCTCTACACCCGAAGGTACACCGCAGCCAACGATTCCGATTATTACCCCGCCACCAACTCCGGAAATTACGCCACTACCTACTGCCACGCCTTAGGTTTTGGGCTGAATTCAATCGGAAAGCGCACGGAGCCATCCAAACGGGGTTTTGTGCGCTTTTCGTCTTCTGTCTCTGGCTGAGGTTTATGGCAGCTTTTCTGATAAAGTAACTTTCTCAATATAAGACAACTCAAATATGATTTGCTTGATTTTGTAATAAAAACATTGCAGGGCTGACAGGAAAACGGCCGTTTCCCAACAACCATCATCGCAATTGGACAAACCTCATGTGGGACAAGCGTAAAACAGTCGGAACTTTAAGCCTGGCTCTGGCACTCGCCAGCGCCTATCGTTTACGTCACCAGATTATCAGTCGGGGAATCGGGCTGCCTCCGCCTCGTTACCAGGTGCGCGTTACCAGAAATCTGCGTATTCCCATGCTCGATGGCATCCACTTGCTGGCCGACCTTTACTCACCCGTTACCACTGAAAAATGTCCCACCATCCTTATTCGCACGCCATATGGCCGTCGTCTGGGGGCTGATATGATGGGTATGTTCGCCATATTTGTTGGCCACCGTTTTGCAGAACAGGGCTTCCATGTCCTGATTCAGGATGTACGCGGCCGTTTTGATTCTGAAGGTGAATTTGAACCCTTTGTCAATGAACGGGTTGACGGGCTGGCCACTCTGGCCTGGATTGAAACACAGCCCTGGTTTAATGGTGCTATCGGCATGTGGGGTCCCAGTTATCTGGGTTATGTGCAATGGGCAGTCGCGGCCAATTCTCCTCCTTCGCTCAAGGCTATCATGCCTATGGTAGTGGGTTCAAATGGATATTCTGTGGTTCATGCCGATGGTTCATTCGGATTGGAATCGCTTTTGCGTTGGATTTACCTGCTGGATAGCGCAGGGAGCCAGACACGGCCGTCTTTTCGCAAAGTTACCCGACGTCTGACCGTTGCCCAACAGGAAAAATGGCTGGCACGTGGGTTCTGGCATTTGCCGCTAAAAGATGCAGATCGGGCAATTATCGGGGAACACATCCCCTATTTTCAAACATGGCTACACCAGACTTGCCCGAATGATCCGTATTGGCAACTCACTGATTTGCGGGAAAACATAAATAATGTGCAGGTGCCTGTGCATTTGTTGAGTGGCTGGTATGATTTTGCATTGCGGGAACTGCTGGCTGACTATATGCGCTTGAGGCAAAACGGCCGTTCGCCATACCTCACAATTGGTCCCTGGGCACATTCCGATACAGGCCATGTGGTTGCTGGCTTGCAACACGGCCTCCGCTGGTTCAATGCTCACCTGAAAGGCATCCCGGACGCCACCAGGCAAAAACCAGTCCAGATCTATGTAATGGGTGCAGACGAATGGCGCTGGTTTGGTGATTGGCCACCTGCCTATCGCCCATTCCCTCTATTTTTGCATAGCAACCACAAACTAACGCCACAAATGCCTGCCGATTTTGAACCACCTGATGTGTATTTGTACGATCCGGCAAACCCAACCCCTTCGCTGGGTGGCACGATGCTTGGCCCCAGAGGGGGGGTAGTTGACGGACGTGAGCTGGAATTCAGGCCGGATGTGTTGGTTTACAGTACGCCGCCGCTGGAAAAGGATGTGGAAGTGATCGGTCCGGTCAAGCTGGTGCTTTATGTTAAGTCCAGTGTGTCGAATACGGATTTTTATGGCAGATTGTGCGATGTGTGGCCAGACGGCCGTTCTTTGAATGTGTGCGACGGGTTACACCGGCTTCGTGTCGGAGAAACGGCCGTTCAACCCGATGGCAGTTGCCGAATAGAGATAGATTTATGGGCGACTGCTTATCGGTTTCGTGCCGGACATTGCCTGCGCCTGTACGTAGCCAGCAGTGCCCACCCGCGCTGGGCCCGCAACCTGGGCACAGATGAACCACTGGCCACAGCGACACGCATTGTTACTGCGCGGCAAACCGTTTTTCACGATGCAAAACGGCCGTCTGCACTTATTCTTCCTCTCTTTCAAGGTGAGTTATAATAAAATAGGTGCATTATTACCCCCAAATACGCCCTATTTCCCCATTTTATTCGCATCTTTCACGCCATTTGGGAGTAAGACGGTTTAAAATTAGTCTGCCCGCATTTTATGCTATGGCGAAACAACACACATTGCGGACAGACAGGTGCTAAAATCATGAAAAAACAACCACTGATAACGGCCGTTTTATTTGACTGGGACTTTACCCTGGCCCACACAATGGGGGATGCCACCCATAGCGAACGACTAACTGCACTTTTTCACAGTCAGGGATTACATTACTCTCAAGAACAAATCGAGCACGCTATTACCCGCTATTGGGCCGAAAACCAGGTGGCGTCCACCCATTTACAACCAGCTGTACTGCAAACCCAGGGAGACATTATTCGATACTACAAACAACTACTCCAATATCTGGGGCATCCTAACAACAACGCTTCACTTGTACAGCGACTATATGATGCCTATGCTCAACTGCCCATCGAACTGTACGACGACACATTACCAGTGCTGGAAATACTTTCCCGTCATCACCTGAAACTGGGCATTATTACAAACCATTCTTCGCTGATTCGTCCTGTCATCAAGGAAAAATGTGGCCAGTTTATTTCAGATGAATTTGTCACTATTAGCCAGGAAGCAAATACACATAAACCAGACCCGGTATTATTCCATCTGGCAGCCCAAAAACTGGACACCTCTCCATCTGCCTGTGCTTATGTAGGCGATAATTTGCAAGTGGACGCAAAAGGCTCAGTAAGCGCTGGCTATGGTTTGGGTGTGTGGCTAAATCGAAACAACAAGCCGGTAGAAGCCCCCTTGCCACCTAATGTTGTGGTTATCCAATCGCTTTTTGAGTTACTGGACTATTTGGGAATCAAACCAGACTCGCCTTGTTAGTCATCAGCTTTTGTGCCAAATGCCTCAATGTATTCTAGTGATTGGTGGCGGAAGTAGGTATTGTATAGTTCGGCGTAATGTCCTCCCTGGGCCATTAGTGTGGCGTGTGTTCCTTCTTCGATAATTTGCCCTTTGGACATCACAATAATGCGGTCAGCGTTTTTGACGGTGGAGAGACGGTGGGCGATGATTACGGCCGTTCTCTCCCGCATAATTTCATCCAGCCCCTCTTGAATTTGCGCTTCGGTAAATGGATCAATGCTGGCGGTGGCTTCATCCAGCACAAATATCGCCGGGTCTTTTAATAGTACCCGCGCCAACGCAACCAATTGCCGTTGTCCCATAGACAATGCACTCCCCCGCTCACCCACGTCTGTATCCAGGCCATTGGGCAAGGTTTCCAGCCAGTCGCCATGACTGATGCGCCGAACTGCCCGCTCAATTTCTTCATCGCTTGCCCCAGGACGGCCGTAACGGATATTTTCTCGCACCGTACCTGAAAAGAGAAATGGCTCCTGTGGCACCAGCCCAATCTGAAGCCGATATTCCTGCAAGTCCAATGTACGAATATCTTGCCCATCTACCAAAATCTGACCATCCTGAAATTCATAGAAGCGGGTGATTAGCCGGGCAATACTGCTTTTACCGGCACCGGTATGCCCAACCAGGGCAATGGTTTCCCCAGCTTGAATATCGAGGTTGAAGTTGGGTAATACGATTTCCTGATTGTTGTAACTAAAACGAACGTTTCGGAACTGAATACGGCCGTTTAGCCGACCTACTGGCTTTTGGGCAACCTGACATACCTTTGGCTCGGCATCAATCAAAGCAAATACACGCTCTGCTGCCGAAAGCCCGTCTTGAAACTGGCTCCAAAATGAAGCGATGTTCATCATTGGCCACCAGTAAAAACCAACAGCCTGCATATAGAGATACCACTCACCAGGAGTAATGGCCAGCACCCCCCCGAACATAGAGTCAGCACGTGTAGCCAGGCCACCAGTGTAAATAAGAACGGCCGTTCCTAACCCAGACGCCAACCCCAACAACGGAAAAATAGAAACCAACGTCAGACCCCGCCGCAAACCCACCTGATACCCCTGGCGATTATTGGCTGCGAATGTTTCATAAACGGCCGTTTCCTGCCGAAAACTCTTCGCCACCACAATCCCGCTCACCGACTCCTGAATCTGTGCATTAATCTTGGCCGTAACCCGTCGTGCATGCTGTGTTACCCGTCGCGCCAACCGCCGAAAACCCAAAGCAATCCCCACCGCCACAGGCGTCATCCCCAGCAAAACCAACGTCAGTCCCACATTAATACTAAACAACCACGCTGACAAAATCCCTACCAACAACACCTGACTCAACAAATTCAACGTCAGCGACACCACATCCGAAAAATCCTGCGTATCAGACGTCACCCGACTCACAATCTTGCCCGACGGATGCTCATCATAAAACGACAAATCATGCCGAATCGTGGCCTTAAACACATCCTCACGCAACTGCAACACCACATTCCCCACAACTTTCGCCGAAAAATATTGCCGAATATAATTAAAAAACCAGGCAGACGCCCCCAATAAAGAAACCCCACCACTTAGCAACAACAACGCCATCGTCGTTTGATTTTCGGCCACAATATCAATGGCACGAGCAATCAAAATAGGACTTGCCGTACCAGCCAACGAATTTAACGTAATCATAACCGCCACCAGCCACATCTGACGGCTATACGGCCGAAAATAACTCAAAATTCGCAGCAACAACTCCCGATCACTATACTGCCGATCGTAATCCTCAGTTTCCAGGCCATCCAAAATAAATCCCATTGTTTCCCCTTACGCGTCCTTAACGAATTTTCTCCGGTAATTCTTTGCGCCCTGCACATTCTTCACAGCTTTTCACGCGCCAACCTTTATCCCCATCACCCACTACTCACTCATACCGGGCAAAAATCCGCCGATACGCCTCACTCCGTGCCAGTAGTTCCTCATGCGTTCCCTGATCAACCAATTGGCCGTGCCGTAACACCAAAATCCGATCAGCCCATCGAATCTGGCTCAACCGATGCGTGATAAGAAAAGTTGTGCGCTGGCGACTAATTCGTCGCATCGCCTGCTGAATCTGATCTTCTGTCGCACTATCAATTGCACTGGTACTATCATCCAAAATGAGAATACGGGGATTGGTGAGGAAAGCACGGGCAATAGCAATGCGCTGCCGCTGACCACCAGAAAGCGTAACGCCCCGCTCCCCCACTTCTGTGTTGTATCCATCCGCAAAACTCATAATAAATTCATGCGCCTGTGCCTGTTTGGCTGCCTGCTCAATAGCCTCCTGATCAGCATCCGGACAACCAAATGCAATATTTTCGGCAATGGTACGAGAAAAGAGGAAGATGTCTTGCTCAATGGTGGAAATTTGAGAACGGAGAGATTCCAGACTCCAGTCGCGTACATCAATGCCATCAATGAGAATACGGCCGTTATCCGCATCAAAAATCCGGTTAATCAACCGTGTCAACGTTGTCTTCCCACTCCCCGTTTGTCCCACAATCGCCACCGTCTCACCAGGACGCACCCGAAAACTAATATGCGCCAACACAGAACGGCCGTTATACGCAAAACTCACATCCTCAAACACCACCTCCCCCTCAATCGGCTTCGCCACACCCTGCGGATTCTCATCCAACTCCGTCTCCGTATTAATCACCTCCAAAATCCGCTCCGCACTCGCCACCCCCAACTGCACCAGATTAAACGAAAAAATCGACACAAACGTTGGAAAACGCAACACATTCATCAGCCCCATAAACGACACAACCTGCCCCAAACTCGTCAGCGTCCCCATACGCCACAACCACAACGCATGCAAAAACGCCAACCCCAACGCCACACTATACACCAACAACGGCAAATAACGCGCCTGAATCCTCCCTTGCTGAATAAAATAGTCCCGATAGGCAGCCGCATCATGGATAAACTTCCGTAACTCCTGCTGCTCCTGGGCATTCCCCTTCACCACTTCAATTCCGCCAATACTCTCCGCCAACTCCGCATTCATCTTCCCAAATCGATCTCGCAGAGCCAAACTCACCGGATTCAACTGCCGTGCATAATCCGCCACAGTCACCCCCAGACTCACAACAAACAACACCGGCACCAACAACAACGACGGATGAATCGAGGTAATCAACACCAGAGGCGCAACAATCCCCATCAGCGAATCAATAATCAACATCAGGCCAGGACTAAACATAAAGTTCAGCATCCGTACATCATTCGTTGCCCGCGCCATAATATCCCCAATCCGTTGCCGATTATGGAACGTCTGGCTCTTGCCCAACAAACTCACATACAATTCATCCCGCGTGTCACGCTCAATACGTTGGGCAATAAATTCTGTTGTGTAATTTCGCACCAGACCAAACACACTCTGCACCAAAAACGCCCCAAACACCAACAACGCCAACCGCAACAGATCAGCCCGCTCCCAGTCAGGTAATGTAACCAGGTCAAATGCTTGCCCTGTGTATAATGCTACTGAACTATGAGCAAAATTATTTAATATGGTGGCCACCACCACAGTCAAAGGCAACCACGGATAACGCCACACATGTGAAATTATCCAGCGAACAGGTCCGGAACGGTTGTAGTGATATTCTTCTGCCAGGCGAAACTCTCGTTTACTCAAAGCAACTCCCAATTTGCACCACACCCAGGAACTGACACGGGTGTTCGATATTTATCTAATCACAAGAACATGTATTATACATCAAACAAAATCAGCGATCGCACAAATTCTTGCAGGAATGTGGCAGGCGTTCATTGGCTCTGGGAATTTTTACTTAACCAAATTTGCATTGGTTTGTGTAAATTTATCGCTTTTGGGAAGATTTCCGGTTGAACCCACAGAAAAATCTGATAGACTGCTATCCGCAAAATTCAACTAGCAAATGCAGCAGGGGAGATATGAGTAGCATTCAAACAGATGAAACACTAAAAAGTAATTTGCTCCGCATAGATGGACGGGGTTACAAAGCTTATAAAGATATTCGTGGTGTTTATGAATTTCCGGAATTCACCTTGTTTATTGACTATGTACAGGGTGATCCGTTTGCCAGTCCCAGTCGTATGCGGGTGCGTGTGCCACAACGAATTGCACAATATCCGCCAGAAACTTTTGCCACTGGCAGTCGGCGTGTGGGGCTGGAGAATTATTTGCTGGTAGAGTTTGATAGAGCAATACGGCAAGTAGCAGCCCGGCGGGGTAGTGGCAAGAGTGGCTTGATGCAAATTGATGCGCCGGGGCAGGAGATATTGGAACGAACGGCGATGCGCGTAACGGCCGATTTTGTAGAAGCTCGTTTTGCCATTGGTTTACCCGCTCAGGGGCGACGTGTGCTGGGGCGACAGGCTGTGGCCATGCTCTGCGAAGACCTGCCGCAAGTCGTTATGTCTGCCTTGCGATATGCCCGTAATAATACCAAAATTTTGCACCGATTCGTGGCAGTTAATGAGGATGCCGATTACTTGCGGGCACAGCTATCGGGGCGGGGATTGATAGCTTTCATTGCTGATGGCAGTATTTTGCCCCGACGGTCTGGCGTTGATGATCGGCCGTTGACTGGTGATCACGTTATTGCCTGGCAAAGCCCACCGGAGTTAGCTGTCAGTTTTGATTTGCCCAATGCTGGCACAGTAACCGGGACTGGTATTCCGGCTGGTGTTACCCTGATTGTGGGTGGAGGCTTCCACGGTAAGTCAACTTTGTTGAATGCGCTGGAGCAAGGGGTGTACAATCATCGGCCGGGAGATGGGCGAGAATTGGTGGTGACAGATGCTGGTGCTGTCAAAATTCGGGCTGAAGACGGCCGTCGTGTGGCGGGGGTGGACATTTCCCCGTTTATCAATAATCTACCATTTGGACTGGATACAACCCGTTTTACCAGCGACAATGCTTCTGGTTCGACATCGCAGGCAGCAAATATCCTGGAGGCATTGGAATTGGGGGCGTCGGTTTTGCTCATTGACGAAGACACGGCCGCTACCAACTTTATGATTCGTGATCGCCGCATGCAAGCCCTGATTGCCAAATCGCATGAACCTATCACGCCATTTATTGACCGTGTGCGGCAACTGTATACGGAACATGGTGTTTCCACGATTTTGGTTATTGGGGGAAGTGGTGATTATTTTGATGTGGCCGATCTGGTTATTGGCATGGAAAGTTATCGGCCACAGGAGCTGACAGCCCAGGCAAAGGCGATTGCGGAACAATTCCAGACGGGACGCAAACCGGAGGGGGGGGATGCATTTGGTGAGGTACAGTCGCGGGTTCCGTTGCCGCAAAGTGTGGATGCCCGCAAAGGTCGGCGAGATGTCAGCATCAAGACGCGAGGTCAACAGGTCATCCAGTTTGGCACAGAGACGATTGATTTGAGTGCGGTGTCGCAGTTGGTGGATGTGAGTCAGACACGGGCTATTGGGGATGCAATTTTTTATGCTCGTGAACGGTATATGGATGGAAAACGGCCGTTATCCCAAATTCTCGATCTGGTTATGCGCGATATTGCCAAAGGAGGACTGGACGTATTAAACGGCCGTCCTGTATCTGACTACGCCAGCTTCCGCAAGTTCGAGTTAGGTGCAGCCCTCAACCGTCTGCGCTCCTTACGCATTAAAACGTAAGCTTTGGCACGGAATTCACTCGTTGCTCAAGACATAATAAAGCCGAAACACAAACTTTTTAGCAAGGAGTGTATCATGCCTAAAGCGATCTGGAACGGGGCTGTACTGGCTGAGAGCGATAAGACGATTGTCATTGAAGGCAATCACTACTTTCCGCCAGATTCTATTAACTGGGATTACTTTCAGCCTAATAACCACACGACTGTCTGCCCCTGGAAAGGTGTGGCCAATTATTATGATGTGGTAGTGGCGGACAAAGTGAACCGAAGTGCAGCCTGGTACTATCCCAAACCAAGTGCCGCCGCACGACAGATTAAAAATTATGTGGCGTTCTGGCATGGGGTAAAAGTGGTCGAAGGTGAGGGGGAAACGGCCGTTGGCAACAGCTTGCTAGCTAAAATTCGGGCATTATTGGGTTAATCTGCTTCTTTCTCCCCGAACAGATCATTCTGATGGCAAGTCTTCATTGCTACAACGGCCGTTTGCCATCATCCTCCCTTAGGCAAAAGTGTTGCCAACGCCTCCAGCAAAATATCCATATCCGCCTGTGTGTTATACCCCTGCACAGACACCCGTATAAAATGATAATCCTGCCAGCTCAACAATGGCACTTCAATTTTATACGCATCATAAAGCTGCTTTTTGAGCACAGATAAATCTACTGCTGGCAACGGCGCAACAAACATCTGGCCAAAAAACGCTTCATCAGGGGGATAAACTGGAGACAACCCGGTTAGCTCAGTAATACGTTGCAACGTTTCCGCCGCCAACTTATGACATTCTTGCCGCACCTTTCGCCAATTATGCTCTGCCTGAAAATCTATGGCATGAGGAACCGTCAAGTAGGCAGAGGGGTCTTTTGTGCCTACCCATTGGTGATGACGCAAAAAACGGGTTAGCCCATCATTTTGAACCAGTTGGGAATCTATGGCTTCGTCACTTTCCCATCCCCAGCTTACTATCAGCGGTTCGAGCAGGTGTTGTACTTCAGGCCGTGCATACAGAAAAGCAGATCCTTTGGGGGCACATAACCATTTGTGACAGTTGCCTGTATAAAAATCAGCAGAAACGGCCGTAATATCCAGCTCCAGTTGCCCCGGCACATGCGCCCCATCCACCACGGTAACAATACCCGCTTCTCGCGCCCGCCGACACACTTCTTCCACCGGAAATCGCAATGCAGTAAACGAACTAATATGACTCAGAAAAATCACTTTGGTGCGCGGCGTTACACCTTGCCAAAGCTGTTCCACCAACTCTTCCGCCGAAGTCACCGGCAAAGAAATATGCTGACGCACATACCGCACTCCCTTCTGGCGACAATTGAACTCCCATGCCCGATCACATGCGCCATATTCATGGTCAGTTGTGAGCACCTCATCCTCTGGCCCCAAAGGAAGAGAACGTGCCACCACATTTACACCAAAAGTCGCATTCGGGACAAATACCAGGTCGTCTCCACTCACGTTCAGATATGCACCCAAGCGATGACGGGCATACCGCAACAAATGAGGCAATTCATCCAGCAAAAAGCGAACTGGTTGTTTTTCCAGGCGACGTTGCCACGCCTGATAAGCCTCAAAAACAGGACGTGGACATGCACCAAAGGAACCATGATTCAAAAAAATCACATCAGGATCCAGTAAAAACAGTTCTTTAAGTTGTGTGGTCATGTTATTTCTCCAGACTCACTGTATGCCACTGGGCTACGCCAATGGGTGTCAGAATGTAATTTTGTAAGCGCGGTTTGACCAAAACGGCCGTTATACCATGCCGCACAAACACAACAGGGGCATCCTCTATCACCATTCGCTCAATTTCCGCATACATCTCCAGCCTGCGTGCTACATTTTGTTCCACCCGTGCCGCTTCCAGTTGTTCATCTACAAGCGGATTGCTATACCCCGGCAGGTTTTGCGTTGAATCTGTATGATAGAGAATGTCCAAAAAATTAGATGGGTCAGGATAATCGGCACACCAGCCACCAGAATACAAGTTACCGATGTTGCCCGCATATAGCTCATCGAGATAGGTAAATGGGTCGAGGATGACCGGATGAATCGTCACGCCCAGATTCTCTTGCCACATGGTAACAACGGCTGTAACAAACTCACTCACATCTCCATAGCCAGCTGTGGTGTATGTCAACACAGGCAAATCTGCCCCATGTTCATATCCGGCTTCCGCCAACAATGCCCGTGCCCGCTCCGGGTCAAACGGATAGCCCGGATGCGCCCCCGTATAACCCGGCATTCCTGGGGGCAAAGGCCCCCGTGCCGGTAACGCATTTCCGTTATCAAATGTCTCAATCAGTCGTTCTTTATCCAGCGCATAATTAAATGCCTGCCGCACCCGGACATCATCAAACGGCGGGATGCGATTATTCAACCCAATCACGGTGGTACACATTGTCACAGTTGTTTGCAATTCATCATAAAATTCACTGTTGGGATCAAGAGCACGCGCCAATGTATCCCCACCAATCCCTACCAAATCAATCTCATTATTTTCGTACATTGTCATCGGCAACCCTGGCCCCAGGTTATAAACCACACGCGCCACTCGTGCCGGCGTGCGATAAAACGCCTCGTTGCGCTCCAGGATGATTTCTTCGTCATCTTGCCAACGCACCAACCGAAAGGGACCTGTTCCGTTTGGATGATGTTCCCAATCTGGCTGGCTGACGTTTTCTTTGTCCACGACAAAGGCAACCGGATAGGTCAGCTTGGCCAAAAAATAAACAACAGGTGCGGTCAGTCGAACTTCCAGCGTATGGTCATCAATAGCACGCAAACCACTGATGTGGTCGGCCGTTCCTGCCAGCATTTCGTCCACCCCCGCAATGTCGCCCAGGTAAGTTTGGGCAGTGTCAGATTGGGTGGCTGGACTGGCGGCTCGTTCCCAGGAAAAAATAACATCCTGAGCTGTAACCGGACGGCCGTTGTGGAATACAGCATTAGGCCGCAGGTAAAACGTGTACACCAACCCATCTTCGCTGACATGCCACCCGGCAGCCAGGTCAGGTTGTACCTGTAAGCTGGTATCGAGTGTCACCAGGCCACTAAAGATGTGCCCCAGCGGGCTATCTGGGCCGCCATGTGTTTTGGCCGGATCGAGGGTACGGGGTTGGCTACCCAGCAAATTAATTGTTTCGTTTCGGGAAACGGCCGTTCCTGACCGACTCACCACCTCTCCCAACCGGCAAGCCATTAACAAAACGGCCGTTGCCAACAACCACCATAACCAACGTCTATTCATACTTCACCCTACTCCCGTTTGCGGCCTCTGCCTGGCCTGACCATCAACACACCGAACAACACCCACGGAATAAAACCCAGCCCACAAACCACTGGCCGCCCAGACGATGGCGGCGGCACAGTCGGTACATCGGCAATCACTTCCGGCGTCGGTACACTTTGTGGCCCAGGCAAGGGAGGCACAGTCGGAATCAGATCCGGCGAAATTGGTGTCGGCGTCGGGGGAATATCTCGCGGTGGAGCACCAATCGCTTCGCGCCAGGCCAACTCCAGACCATCCACATTCAATCCATACACAGCCTCCAGCGCCTCGTCATAACTCTCCCCTTCTGCCAGTTTTAGCAAAAATGCCTGCATCTTTTCCGGGCCATACGTTTCCAACATAAAGGCAACAACACTATAACTTTGAGCATAGGCCACATTGGCTGCGCCACTATGTGCCGGAAACGCCCCATTTAAACTACGTAATGGTTCAAAACTGTTTTGCTCACGGGCTTGCTCAATGGCGGACAAGATGCTTTCGTCTGGTGTGCCTTCCGCATACACGGCCAACCCCTCATTAAGCCAGGTAGGCCGATGCCCCCCCACACAACTGCGCCCAAACTGCTCTACCACCAGATGCGCCAGCTCATGCCGAACAGTAGGTCGCCCCCAACTTTCGGCAATTTCTGGCGGAACACCCATGAGGATAATGTTGTAGTCGCTAAAAGCAACACCACCCGCCCAGTCTTGAATATAAAGGACAGCTTCACGCATTTCGGCCGAACTGCCGTAAATGAAAAATTGTACTTGTCCTTGCAGTTGAATGCCCATTTCATCTTCCAGTCGCTTTAAGCCAGCTACGGCCGATTCCAGCAACATGGGGCCAACTGTTTCTCCTTTGTACCAGTGCAAACGAATGCGCTCGTTTTCTACGGTGCGCCAGTCAAAACGGTCGTCGGTGAAAGTGAGAGTCTGGCGCGGGGTGGTGTAGGAACGGCCGTTGGCATCTGTTAATGTCCACTCCCACCACAAAGTAGCCCCCGGCGGTGGGTTTCCAGAACGACTCATCACCCATGTCCATTCTGCACGGTTATTGACCACCTCTACCGGTACTTGTGCCGCGGCTTCCAGGCAACTCACACGGGAGACATCGTAAGTGAGAACGGCCGAAACGATGGGGACATCTTCTGCCACCATTACCGCAAAAGTAACTGTTTCCGGGAAATCAAGTCGTGCCTGATTCTGCGTAATGGGGAAAACGGCCGTTTCTCCCTGCGCCCCAACACCACTGACTGCTCCCAGCCCCCACCAAACAACCACCCCCACCACCAACCAAAAATTTTTACGCATCATTCACTTCTCCATTAGCTCCCCACCACCATTTGTAACGAAAATCGTAAGATAACATCAGTAATTTTCTAGATGGAAGTACATTATAGCGTACTTAAACAAAACAAGATGAACTTCAGCAAACATTGATAGTGATTCACCAGGCAACAGACACTCCCTATTCACTCAATTAACCCCTAATGGGAGCTCTCCAGGTAGTAGTGTGCAAACCTGACTTCTCAAATAACCTGTCAAAGGTTTACTTTTGGTTGTCTGTTTGTCGCTGGTATCTGTAGAGGCCTATGTACCAATCCCGACCCCAAGTATCCTTACGCGAACGTACCAAAGATTTCTTCCGGGTAAATCGTCTCCGTTTTATTATTGTGGCTTATTATACATTGCTGGTAGGCATGACAGCCGCAGGTGTGGCATATGGCTATTACTTTTCGGAAATGTTTTTTGCCAGCAACAAACCAGCCAGAATTGAAGCCATCATGAATATCCTCAAACTATTCTGGCTCATCCCACTTCCGTATGCTATCCTGAATTTTTACTCTTTCATCCGGTATCCAGCTTGTATACGGCCGTATTTTCGGCCAATTATTTGGGCATCACGCCACTTTCATGGCACATTCTATTTTCGCTATGTAACACGTGGACAAAACCCTAACCTTGTAGCCGATAATGTACGCCATGCCTACCACTTATTGCAACAAAATTTACCTAATCAATGGGTTATTGAAGTTGTTACGGACATACCGCTGGATCCCGGCATTGCTGATGAGCGAATTCGGATTATAGTGGTTCCGGCTACCTATCAAACAGAACGAGGAACCAGGTATAAAGCGCGTTCTCTACATTATGCGCTACACGCTTCCACAGCTACCGACACAGATTGGATTATTCACCTGGACGAGGAAACCCGTTTTAATAAAGAAACGTTGTGGGCAATTTATCGGTTTGTAGCTCGTGAGCATCACGATGTGCGTGTTGGCAAACGACAATACGCGCGTATTGGACAGGGGGTCATTCTCTACGGACGAGGAACGGTTGTTAACTGGCTGACAACATTGGCAGATTCAATACGAGTGGGGGATGATTACGGCCGTTTCCGCCTCCAGTTCGAAAACGGCAAAGCTTACTTTGGAATGCACGGCAGCTTCATCGTTATCCAAAACCATGTAGAAAAAACAATTGGCCTCGATCATGGCCCAGACGCCAGCATCACCGAAGACGCCTACTTCGCCCTTGTGGCTCAACAAATAGGCATCGAATTCGCCTTCATTCACACCTTCATGTACGAAAAATCCCCCTTCTCTTTACGCGATTTCATCCGCCAGCGCCGCCGCTGGTTCGGTGGGCTTTGGATGTGCGTACTTAGCGGCAATCTGCCTCTAAAAGAGCGTATTATCCTGGGTACATTTATGGTGCTATGGTCATTTAGCTGGCTGTGCATTGTCATGGTTTATGTCAATTTCATTTACCCCACTGGCACACCCGTCTGGTTGGCTGTTACAGGCGGCGTTTCATTTGCCTACTATGTCACCCTCTACCTTATCGGATTTTTCCGTACATTTAATCCACGAGATGGTTTTTTCCGTTTTGGGGCGTTATTAGGGGCACAACTCGTTCTGATTCCCATATTTTCGCTCATGGAAGCGGCTGGTGTGTTTTATGGACTTGTTTCCCCACCGCGTGAGTTTTACGTGGTGCAAAAAGAATGGCTTCGCCCCACTCAACCTTCTGTTACCGGTGACTAAAGCAAGCAGGGGAAACCTCTTAAATGATGTTTCCCCTGCTTATAATGAATGTGTCAGACCGGACGGCGACGTCGGTAAAGAAGTAGTCCGGTTGTTATTAATCCGGCTAATACAATTAGTAACGGCCATATCAGGCGGCTTAGGGGAACTTCTGCTGCCTGGAGGACGGCAAGGGAAACGGTCGTTGGTGTTTGCTCCCGCAACCCGGTAGCCGACATTAACCACAATACGCTCGCCCCATCCGGATCACCCGGACCAGGTACTACCGACTCCACCTGAAAACAAACCCATGTACTGCCGCTAGGCACAACCAGCGAACTCTCATATGTATCCCATTCCTCTCCATCTGAATTGAAAAATGGGTTTGTCACCGAAATCGCACCGGACGAAGTCAATAAATTGGTCGGCGTAATGCCAGTGCCCACTTCATACCACAAACGATTGGGACGGTTTGCGCCCACGTCGGCCACAAACATCGTAACATCCATGACTCGATCAAAGGTGGCATTCGCCGCAAAGAACAAACAATTCACTTCTGAAGGACTACCTCGCACACCAGGAAATCCATGATACAGGTAATCCAATCCCTGTTTCATTTGAATCGTTGTTGTCGGTAAGCTGGGATCTTCATATACAGCAATGATTCCCGCTCCATAAATCCTGCCGGACGGGCTACTAATAGTCAGGTCATCAATCCTGTATGTGTGTGTACCATTTTGAACAAGTGACGTGATTTCAGCCACATAAACGTAATTATATTGTGTGCTAAAAGCCAGGTCAGGACCAAAGGTAGCATCGGCCGTTACTGGTATGCCGGCTCCTCCATCCACTACCAGCGTAATGGCATTGTCTCCTCCAGTATTTAAATCCCGGACACTCCAGTAAATATAGGCCACTGTTACAGTACCGGGAACAGTCAGGGTAATCGTGCGGGTGGAAGTAACATATTGCATACCAATTCCGTCAGCTACTGTGCCATACGTTCCGGTTAGCGGCGTGCTCAATGGCGGAGGAAACGTCACATCTTGCAATTTGCCATCCGCATGAGCCGATTGAACAATCAGAGTTAAGATACCAGCAGCAAGCAATACCGGTAGCATTAAATAACCCAGGCGGCGTACTACCTGTGGATAAACCATTATTTCACCTCACTTTTGCAAAATGAGGCAACTTTTTACGCATGTTTGCGAAACTGCTGCAACACGAGGAAAGGTAACATGACCTCAATAGTCATGTGGAGAGCATTGAGTCGTAAAAAATTGCCGAAAACAAATAATTTTTCAGACAATCACAAAATCTCAATATTTATTATAGTACCAAAGTACTACTTCCGTAAACCTTTTTTGATTAGAGTTTGGTTGTAATTTGGCAAAAACAACCGAATTGTATTGACATAAGTTATTTTGCGGCGCAATAGTGGCTTTTTTGTGCGTTCGATGACCTTTTTAGAGAAGGCAAATGAGATCGGGAGCCAATGACGACGGGGTATTGCGAATTAACGGCCGTTTCGCCTTCTGCGCCACCAAACAGTCATCCCCCCACTGAGCAAAAGTGCCCCACCAAGTAACCACCATGCCATAGAGAACACAGGGGTAGCAGCAGACGTTTGTGGAGAAGGTGTCACAAGAAGCGTTGTTGTAGGAGAAACGGCCGTTGTTGGCAGGGGGGTGCTGGTTGCTGTTGGGCTAGCTGTGGGAGAAGGCGTTTCTGTTGGCCAGGGGGTGGGTGTGGCTGTCATGGTAGGTGTGGTTGTGGGGGTGGACGTGGGTGTGGCTGTGGCTGTGGCTGTGGGCGTATCGGCAGGAACGGCCGTTGCGTTCGCCCCACCAGCAGCAGGCGGCACATCGGGCATCTCGCCACCACTTACCGATTGCACCAGGTAATATGTCGTTCCCCCTATCATACAGTAATCCCCAATCGGCTGAGTGCATAAAGCGGGGGGTAATTCGATGGTAAACACCCCATTTTGCGCTGAGATTGTCTGCCGGGCGCCCCACATATCCACCAAAACGGCCGTTTCGGCCGTTGCCATCACCTCTGCCACCTGTGGCGCCGGCAAACGAGCAAACAATACAGTCGTCGTTTTTTCCCCCTGCTCAATCCGAATTTGCCCCACAGCATCCCACCGTTCCCGCTGCACACCCGTCATACCAGCCAGATACTGAATGGCAACCTGATACGTGGTGAAAGCCGGTCGGCGGCTGCCATCCATCCGCACCAACCCAAATGGCTCTGGATTAGCAGCCCGATCTGCCGGGACATCCTTCAACTTGTAAATGGCAATCCGTTGTGCACCAGCCGCCAACGCCGAAGCCAATGCCTGCGGCATAAACGCAGCCTGTTCATGTTGTGTCACGGATAACGTCCAATTGGGCACAGGCCAGGCTGGATCATCTATTGGGGGTGCATTGGTTTCTACCAGCCAGATCGGTTTCCAAATACCATGTGCGCCCATTGCTCCGTAAAACGACTGGATAATGTCGTAAATACTGTTTGGCTGAAAGTAAAGATGGGCTGTGGCAACGTCAAAATAATAGTTGTTGCTTGCTGCAGCCGGGTCAGTTGCCACCACATCCAGAAAACGATTAAAGTAGCCCGGATCCCAAAAATGGGTAAATGCAGCCAGATGAATGGTGACATTGGGGTTGACAGATTTGGCAGCCAGATATGCTGTTCGTTGTAACTGGAAAAAGTCTTCAATGGTGCCATTCCAGGTGTGGCCAGGAGCAGAGGGATCGCCAATGTCAGGTTCGTTCCAAATGATCCAGTGATTGATACGGCCGTTATACCGACCAACCGCTTCGCGCACAAAAGTAGCCCACGTGTTCCCCGGATCATCATACGGCAGCCACAAACCTACCGGCAAGCCATTCGCATCTCGCGCCCAGGCAGGAATACCAATCAACAACCCTACCACCATGCGCCCCGCATTAATCTCACCGTTAATCTGCGCATCGCTAACAGAAGGCGTCCATGTATCAGGTCCCCCAGCCTGAATTTCAGCCCAATGAAAGCGGACACGTGTCCAGGCCACACCCAAGGCGCTGGCATCGGCAGGGGACTCGTAACTTTCGATAACACCAAACCGCCAATCAATAACGGCCGTTTCTGGCCGCGCACCTGCCATCTCCCCGCCCCCACTTATCAGCAACAAGCCACACAAACAAATCAGCCACCACCAACGTCCAGACTTCATCCCAAACTCACAACCTCAACCACAAAGGCGTGCTCCCGCCCCACTATCGAACGCGCCACTCACCGGGCGTATAATTCAAAATAAGCAATTCCTGCACCGGACCACGCCGATCTGCCTTGCTATTAATATTGCGTCTGGCCTGAACAGGCACAAGCAGAAAACGGCCGTTATCATACAACTCATACACCAGCGGCGCACTCGAATTACTCAACATCACCCGACACCCCCGCTCCGTCAACGACTCCACCACATCAGCCAGCCGTCGCTGATCCGCCTCCCCAAACCCCAACCGATGATACGCCGTAAAACTACTCGTTTCACTCAGCGGCACATACGGCGGATCAAAATACACCAAATCCCCCTCTTCAGCCACAGACACCACATCCTCAAAATCTGCTACCTGCAACGACACCCCTTGCAACACCTGTGAAGCCAACCGCAATCGCTCTTCATCACAAATTCGCGGGTTCTTATATCGCCCAAACGGCACATTAAACTCCCCCCGACTGTTTTCCCGATACAATCCGTTATAACAAGTCTTGTTCAGATAAATTAGCCGTGCTGCCCGTTCGGCACGCGTCAACTTACAGGGATCTTGTGCCCGTACTTCATAGTAATATGCTGATTCATTTCGATGCGGCTTCAACGCAGCAATGACAGCTTCCACCTCATCTCGCACCGCTTCATAGACCTCTATCAGCTTGTCATTCCGATCAGCCAGCACAGCATGCGCCGGTTGTAAATGAAAAAATACCGCTGCACTCCCCACAAACGGCTCAAAATATCTACCGGTCAACTCACGTGGGGGAAAATACGGTTCATATTGAGGCAAAAGCCGCTGTTTGCCGCCCGCCCATTTTAAGAACGGGGCAGCTTTCTTGACATAAGTCTTGGGGATGGTCATGCCTTCATTATAGCGCAACCATGCCTCTGCGTCTTGCTTCCTGTTTGGAATGCACCAAAAGACCCGCCACGGAAAACGTGGCATCTTGGCCGGGCAACCTTCACCGTGAGAAACTCTAAAGCTACCAGATTCTAGTTAGCCGGACCGTAAATAACTTGGGTGGTGTTACCAGGGGCAACCAGGGTGAGAATGCCACCAGCATTTCCCACGCCTGTCAGGGTGGCTAGTGGACAATTGGTATCAGTACATTGCACCGTTATTTCCTGGCCACTTTGTGAGTCAGTAATGGTCACTGATGTGGGTGCAGAAACGGTAATATCAACAATCACGTTATTGCTAGGTGATGCTCGCCAGGCATGTGCCGCCAGGATAATTGGCAAGTTTTCGCCGCCACCTTCCTGGCCGCCATTCCCGGCTCCTCCAGCTTGCTGGGTGGTGTTTCCCATGGCACTGGTTACGCGACTAAATACATTGGCTACATTTGGCCCCAAAGTGAGAAGAATGCCGATAACAACCAATGCGATCAGGGTTAATAACAAGGCATACTCCACCAACCCCTGTCCCTCTTCCCGGCGTTTTATTCTCATGGTTTGCTTTCTCCTTGCCATAGCCTGAGCACCAAATGGGGTGCGCAATGGCTGATAGCACACAGATGATGATGTGGACAAGATGGTGTGCCTCAGGCAAAGGCGATAGTTATGTAATTCTATTTTCTTTATAAAGTAGTTGCTGAGTCTTGCAAACTGGCTTACGCTGGCAACGGCCGTTACCTATGCCCCACTATTCCCTTCTACAGTCTCGCCCCAAACATCCGGTGTTGCTGTACTTTCCAATACTATTTCCCGGCCATATGCCTCACGCATTAGTGAAACAGCGTTCCGTTCTGCTTCCCACAGTTCAACTGCCGGATACTCATCTGCGATCAAAGTCAGCCGTAACGTGTGGTCATCCCAAACGGCCGTGACATCATCTACCGTTCCATTCCGCCCGCGCTCCAAAAACTCCGCCAGCCGCAAAATCGCCGCCAGTCGCAACAGCAATATTTCATCCCCTGGCGCCAATACCCGCTCAAAACCATCCACCCGTGGGCGTGCCTTGCGATGATACCGTGTCAACAATGCAATTAATGCCGTTTCCCGTGGTGTAAATCCCGGCAACCCGCTGTTTATAATCAACGTCTGTGAATGCTTGTGATGATCATAATAACTGATGATTGTACCCAAATCGTGCAACAAAGCCGCCGCATCCAGCAATTCCCGCTCCGGTGCCCCGTATCCATGTAACGGTGCCAGCTGGTTAAACAATCTCCCCGCCAAAAAACGAACGTGGTTGGCATGGTGCTTCTGATAGTTATACACACGCGCCATATTCAATACACTAAAACGGCGTACACTGGTTACCACAGGATAATTCAAATGTTGCCAGAAATACTCAAAAAACAGCCCTTCACGCAACCCGTTCATAGAAACAATCAGCGAATCCATTTGCAGGCGTGCCATAACAGATTGCAACACCAGTGCACCAGGTAAAATAATATCGGCGCGGTCGCTGTTCAAACCGGGCAATTTGCGTCGTTTCGCCAAAGGGAGTTTACATAAAAGTTCAATATTTTCTGTCAATGCCTTCCTGGTAAGGCAAAATCCATGCAGCGTGTTTAGCGGATAATTACAACGAGCCGCTGCCATTCTGGCCATATTGCGAATTGTCCCCCCCACACCAGCCAAAATGGCACTATCTGGTATGCTCTCAGGCGCAGGCCAGGAAAGTGTATCGAGGGCTTGATCGATTGCTTGCTGAACGGCCGTTAGTTCTTCTGGTGCAATTGGGTCAGAGTGAACAAACTGCTCTGTCAGTGCCAACGCC
>RFGV01000458.1 GCA_003696605.1 Chloroflexota bacterium
GGTAACAGTAACCGAATAAAACGTGTTTTGTGTTGGGCTGACCGCAGGATTTGCGCTGGTTGATGTGAAGCCTGCCGGGCTGGAAATCCAGCTGTAAGTATAGGGTGGTGACCCCCCGCTTGCTGTTGGCGAACCACCGATGGTAACACTTCTTCCGCTGCATACCGACTTATTGGGCCCGGCATCCGCAGTGGGTCTTTGATTTACATTTACCGTAACCTGGTCGGTTGCCGTGCAGTTCAATGCATCCCTGACTGTAAGTGTGTATGTCCTCGAACCGATCGGACATACCTGAATCGTTTGACCGACAAAGGTTTGATTGGAAACGGGATCATACCATTCGAAGGTAAAGCCGCCATTGCCACCACTGGCAGTACCGGATAAGGTAGCGCAAACACCATCACATACAGCCTGGTCGATTCCGGCATTAGCCGTAATCGGAGTGCTCTGGTTAATCGTGATCGAACCACCGCTTTTCGTACATCCATTGCCGTCCTTAACCATAATACTATATGTACCAGCGGTGAGTCCGGTAAACAGGTTTGACGATTGGTAGGTCGTACCACCATTGATGGAATAACTCAGTGACCCCGTTCCCCCGGAGGCGGTGATTTCTATCTGGCCAGTGCTGCCACCGAAGCAAGCCACATCGATTTTGTTGATTGCCGAAATGACGATTTCAGGGGGTATGGTTATCGTGATAGGTGTAGGCCAGCTGGCTGTACAGCCGCTGCTGTTACGCACAACGACATAATAGGTTCCGGACCCTAGCCCTGTGAAAACATTGCTTGAAGAATAGGTAGCCCCTCCGTTGATCGAATATTGCGTAGCGTTGGTGGCGTTTATGGTAATCGTTCCTGTATTAAACCAGCAATATGGGTAGGAAACATTGACCGATGTTATTGAAGGACCTCCGACTGTTATCGTGATTATACGGTAATTCTGACTTTCGCAGCTGCCGTTTCTCGTATGGACACGGTACGTTGTGTTACTGCTGACAAAGACATTAAATACCCCAGATGCAGAAGAGGCGATAAATGATCCGGATAAGGTTCTCAAAACATAATCCCCTCCGTGGACAGCACCCGTTGCCGTAAGCTGTACGGTCTGTGGTGAACAAATGTGATTCCCCGGGGCATTGGATGACAGGGAAGACGGGTAAGGAGGAGTCCAGTACGCGGAGACTTCAGCGCCCATGTCATCTGAACCGCATGCAGAAGTAAAATAATTACCGACCACATACCTGCCGCATGGGGGTATGGCACCCTGGTAGTTGATTGTTGAGGTTACCGTTTGTAAGCAATGCTGGTCTTCTGAGGTACAATCACAACTACAACCGGGACAGCTACCATCATAATTATAACTGCTATAGCTCGTCCCGCAGCTACCTAAACATATGGTTCCGCCAAGGCAACTGAAACAATCATCCTCCCAGAACCTTCCATATAAACCCATGTACCGGGGCACAGAATACGCGGAAGAATTACCGGGCGTGCCATATTGCTGTGACCATAACATTATGTCCGTGTGATCGTACCATCCCGCATTTTGTCTGTTTACCCCTACAGTAACGTTTCCTCTGATTCCCAGTCCGTCAAGATTTGCGTTGTCAAAACCCCACCAGGTCCAGCGCTGCTCACAATCATTACCCCCGAAGAAAAACAGGTCGCACGTACTGCCAAACAAGCCCTGGTCAGTTGATTCTACCCATGACCTGTTTACCCACATCTGCATATACATCGCTCCGTTACCCAGGGTTTGCGCCTGCGTTTGTGGCACTGAAAAGAAAGTCAAAAACAAACATAAAACAGGTAAGGACCAATAGCGGCTTAATCTTCCTGTCATCCTTTTATCGAAATAGGTTCTGGTTCTCATAGTGAATAATTTTCAGGTTTTCGTTTATTGCTGTTTCTGGTACTTATAGTTGAATTTAAATTCAGACTTATCGTCCTGTTGGTTCTGATATGCTTCATCGAGGGGTGGATAAGGTTCACC
>RFGV01000459.1 GCA_003696605.1 Chloroflexota bacterium
ATACATGACCAGGATAATATCACCCATCCCCCCCACAACGGACGATGACGGCCGGCTTATTTCAATCTCACCAATATCCAGCCACTGTGCGCCCGAAGCATCTACTGTTTTGGATTGCGCTTCAGAAACAATCACCCTGCCGATGTACACCTGCAAATTTGCGCTTACGTTCCCCGTTCCAGATGTGGTGAATCGAACGTAAGCACGATAACGGCCGAGATACTGTTTTGCATAACTGGCCGAAATTGTGAAATACGGAGAGTAGCCGCTGTTTGGAACCCAGTACGTGCGCCCAGTGTGATTTGAATTTGACGATTGAACAGAGCTGCCATTCGCGGTAATGGTCACGAAGCTCGGATTGTGACTGGTATCGTCCGAGAAATTAAGATGCGCGATAAAGTCACTTCCACGACTATCGCTTCTTGCCCCCACAACAAGCCGCCGCATTAATGATGTAACGGCCGTATTGTAGCCGGTAACGCGCAGCGAAACGCGGGTAGGAATGTCACCCCCTAACTCACTAGCCAGCACCTTTGTGTGCGGCCAAACAACTGTATATGGGTGACGGTCTCCTTGCAGTGGGAATGTTGATGGGACGGCCGTTGGTGTTACGCGCACCCAATATCCTGATGTTGTTAAACTGCCACCCGGTGCACCCACTGACCACGTTGAAGGCATATCCCACGCCGCAATTTGCACACCAGTTGTCTTGAAGTCCGGCGATTCGTTCATGGACAGCGACTTCCATGTCGAACCGTCCAGATACTCCCAATTTAACGAATATCCGCCTGCCCCCGCCTGCGTCACATTGAACACAATGGATGTGAATTTGCCGTAAGGCGAACCATCCACAGAATATGCCCCAAAATATGTGGAATCCAGTGTGCCGGGAAGGATGGAATAAGGCAGAGATGAGCCAAACAGGTTGCTGCCCGATGTAGTCCACCCCATGTGAGCCAGTGCAAAATACATCCTGTGATTGGCAAAATATACGCCGCTCGTTGCCGGTTCCCGCGCCCCTGTGCTGTCAACATTTCCCGCTCCGGGATTGTAGGCGTCACTGTATAAGCCGCTCGCCGGAATTTTAGTCCCCTCGCCAGGCGGCAAGGCAAGCCAGTCCGCGTGTTCCAGTGTCAAAATAACCGGGGTCATATGAAGTTGCTTGGCTTCGATGGACATCGGATCGGGCATTTGTGTGACACGGCCGTCTATGATTCTGGTAAACCGGATGTTTGTTTCACTGTCCATCTTCGTTTCCAGATACACAGGGTCTGGCTGGATGGACTCATTCATCTCATGATTGCGTGCGTAAGCAAGAGCAGTCAACAAATCAGCCGCCCGCTGCGCCAATGTATCTTGGTCTATCGTGCTGTTCAGTTTGAATTCCACAGTTTCTATCGGATATTCCATAGCCCCGGCAACAAGGCGACGGCCGTCACTGATAGGACTATCTACAAATACGCCGCCGTTTTTGAAGTTTTGTACTTGCTGCTGCCAGTTGATGATGTGGAAAGACTGGTCACGAAGGCCGTCAATAAATTCTATATCCACAAGCCCGGCCTGAATCATAGCGAAATAGGCGTGGGCGCCTGCCCCCTCAACCCCAAAACTAAATTTCAATTTCCCGTTTGCGTCACTGGTCACGGGGTACACCAGCCGTACCCACCCGGGTTCATTTGCGGTAACAGAGGCGTTTGCTGCCCCGTAATCGCCAATACCAGCCCACCCGGTCTCCACATAAACAAGAACGGAGACATAATAGAGTGTGTTTGGTTCAACGACATTGCTTGTCGCGTCACCCACATCTACTCTATGGTAATCAATGGAAGTCCCACCACTACCGTTTTCCATTTCCACGCTGTAATTGAACATCGCATAAGATGTACTTTGTTGAAAAACGCTCGCCCCTCCAGCGTAAACGAAATTGGAATCAGACAGCGTAGTTGTTGATGACCAGTTGTCAAACTTGTAGTCGATCCCGGCCTCGCGAAATACACGGCCGGACATATCGGTAATCCTGAAAATGCGCGTCATTGCTAGTATCCTCTACTGTCCTGTCTGGCCCACATAAGTACCTTTGCCCGCAGTTCCGCCTCATCCATGCCATTGTAGATGTGCATATCTCCCTTGTTGAATACCTGCTCTCCCGCAGGCATGGAAGCAACGGCCGTTGCCGGAGACATAACCGCCCGTTGAGACACCATCGGCTCTTCCAGTGACGAAGCAAAATCGAAATTGAACGATCTGTTGGAGAGGAACCGGTCAAAATTCTTCCAGGCAGTGTGCAGCGGCAGCGGCGAGTGCGCGTCATGTGATTCCGGGATATTGGTCGAGAAATTGAAATCGAATCCCGCGCTCTTGAGCCATTCCCAAAATCCTTGCGCGCGATTCCATAATTCCTGAATCACGTCTTTGGCGTTGGCAATATCCTGCTTGATGGCATCCATCTTTTCCTTGAATTTATCAGCCACTAGGGAAACGGCCGTTTTGATGTTCTCCATAATGCCATCCCATGTGCCGTTCTTCCCCCAATGTTCCTTGAATAAATCGGTTGCCATCTTGATGATATTGTCCCATGTGCCACCCTCGCCCCAATGCTCTTTCCATTTGTCAATGACCAGATCGACCGTACGCTTGGCATTTTCGGCGATGCCATCCCACGTGCCACCCTCGCCCCACTGGGTTTTGTAAATACTGGTAGCCATTTCCATGATATTTTCCCACGTGCCACCTTCGCCCCATTGGTCGCTGAACCATCTAACCAGCCCACCCCATCTGGTTTTGGCATTTGCAACCACCGTGCCCCAAGTTTGCCCTAATGTTTCGGCGGATGTTCCAAGTCCTTCAAATTCGCTCATAATGTTTTGAGCCAACTCCGACATGGACTGAGACAACGTGGTGGCCACGCCAGCACCAACCTGCCCCAAGCCGGTAAATGAATCTGTCAATCCCTTGATACCTCCGGCCACTGCGCCCGCGCCGCCGCCCATCGCAGACAAGCTTTCAACTGTACCGGCAAGCAAGTTATTCATCTCAATTTGCTGTTGGAGCAGTGCTTCTTGCAGTTCAAGCCGTTTTTGGGCCGCTTCGTGTTCAGCTTGTGCCGCGTCCAGCTTGTCTTGCGCTGCACTAACGGCCGTTGCCTTTTCCGTTTCGATTGCGTCTTTTTGGTTCTTTAACTCAATCTCGCGCAGCTCCATCAT
>RFGV01000460.1 GCA_003696605.1 Chloroflexota bacterium
ATGTAGGGGAGTGTCCATAAAAGCGGCTTTTGGTGTCCAAAATGATCGTTTTTTACTTTGCAAAAGTTTTCCCAGGTTTGTCCACAGGCAAGATGAATTTACAGAGGAAAACGGCCGTATATACAAGGCGTTTCACCCAGAAGTCCGCAAATATGGGGGACTGGGGCGGTTTTACACAAATCCACAAGCCCTACTAATACGACTAAAAGATATATATTCAAATGAAGAATTGTGGGGAATATTTTATAAAACCTACAAAAACTCTATCAGGCCAGCACTTTCCTCGTCTGCTGGAATGGCAGCTACACGGACCAGCCTGTACTTGCCGTTGGGTAATGTTAGCACTACCGGTTGTTGGTAGTGCCAATAGTTCCATAAATCGCCAGCGACCAGATGGAAACTCCGCATAGCGCCTCTTCCGGCTGCGCCTGAGGGAATGTTGTAGCCGTTCAGAGTGATACGGGCTATCATTTTTCGTGTTTGTTTGTCATACACAGGTAATGGTGGTGTCTTTTCGGACATTTTCATCTGCTCGCATACATTTTATGTCTATAATACAGTATAAAGAGAGTTTTGCCTGTTTGCAAGAAACTTTCTGGTGTGTGGTTAGGGACGTGTACGGGAAATTGGTCATATCGACCTGGTAAGAAGGGAATGGCATGGATATACAAGCGGTTTTGACGGCGTTGCGCCGGAATAGGGCGTTTATGGATAATGTGGTGGTTTGGGAGCGTATTCCTGCCAGGTCGCCCCAGTATGCGCCTCTGTCGGAGTCGTTGTCTGAACCGTTACAAACTGCGCTGGCAAAGAGGGGGGTGTCTGGATTTTATACACATCAGGCGGCCGCAATTTCGGCCGTTTTTCGGGGGGAGAATGTGGTGGTGGCTACTCCCACTGCTTCTGGCAAGTCGTTGTGTTACACGGTGCCGGTTTTGCAGCGTTTGCTGGAACGGCCGTCTTCCCAGGCGCTCTACATTTTTCCTACCAAAGCGCTGGCACATGACCAGATGGCCGAAACGGCCGAATTGATTGAAACCGGTCGCCTACCAATTCCAATTCACCCGTATGATGGAGATACCCCCCAAAACCGACGACGACAGGCTCGACAGGCTGGGGGGATTCTTGTAACCAATCCCGATATGCTACATGCTGGTATCTTGCCTAATCATCCCCGGTGGCGGGCTTTGTTTAGCAATCTGGCATTTATCGTTTTGGACGAAATTCATGCCTATCGGGGTATTTTTGGTAGCCATGTGGCCAATGTGTTGCGGCGATTACAGCGATTGTGTGCGTTTTATGGGAGTCAACCCCAAGTTATTTGCTGCTCGGCCACAATTGCCAACCCCAAAGAACATGCGGAACGGCTGCTGGAACGGCCGTTTACCCTCATAGATGCCACCCAAAACGGGGCACCATCCGGCGAAAAACATTTCATTCTCTACAATCCGCCACTCATTGATGAAACATTAGGATTACGCAGTAGCACAGTGCTGGCGGCACGAGACGCCGCTGTGACTTTTCTGGCGCAAGATATCCAAACAATCGTATTTGCCCGGGCTCGGCAAACAGTTGAGCTATTATTGACCTATTTGCAAGATGAACTAACGTGGCTGGGTAAAGAAAATACGGCCGTTGTGGGATATCGAGGGGGCTATTTGCCGCTGGAACGGCGGGAAATTGAACGGGGACTGCGGCAAGGTCATTTACGTGGTGTTGTCGCAACCAACGCGCTGGAATTGGGCATTGATATTGGGCAATTAGAAGCAGCTGTTCTCACAGGCTATCCTGGCTCTATTGCTTCCACATGGCAACAGGCAGGCCGGGCTGGGCGCCGGGCCGGTGTTTCTGCCGCCATTCTGGTAGCCGGAAACAGCCCATTAGACCAGTATATTTGTCAACATCCACGCTATCTGTTCGGCCGTTCTCCGGAACATGCCCTCACCAACCCAGACAATTTACGAATTATGGCCCGTCATTTACATTGCGCTGCCTACGAATTGCCCTTTCGCCCAGATGAAGGCTTTGGCCCATTGCAACCAGTAGCCCCACTGCTGGATGCAATGGCAGAGAGCGGAGAACTATACAAAACAGAAACACAATATCATTGGATGGGGGAAACTGCACCTGCAACCACTTTTTCTCTGCGTACAGGTGGCGGAGAGACGGTGGTAATTCATGATGTCGCTAATGGTAATGAAGTCATTGGCGAACTGGACCTGGAAAGTGTGCCTCTTTTGTTGTATGAAGGGGCGATTTACATGCACCAGGCGAACCCATATCTGGTAGAGCGATTAGACTGGAACGGCCGTATTGCCCACGTGCGGCCAGTAGAAGTGGACTATTACACCCGTGCCAACATCGGCAGCCAGATACAAATGCTCCAACCTGTGGCGGAACAGGTCGAAGCGGGCATTTTACGCGCCTGGGGAGACGTAACCGTAGTCACTCAAGCCACCAGCTATCGCAAAATCAAGCGATACACACATGAAACCCTTGGCTATGGTGACATAGAGTTGCCTGAAATGCGGTTGGAAACAACCGGGTACTGGCTGATTTTTGGCGAAGCGTTGACTGAAAAGCTATACAATATGGGCATTCTCCTGCGGCCAAATGATTATGGCCCCACATGGCCACGCCAGCGGCAATTGGCTTTGGCGCGGGATGGGCATCGGTGTCGGTTATGTGGCACTACAGAGGGCACCCTACATGTCCATCATATACGGCCGTTTCGCGAATTCGGCTACATTCCCGGACAAAACAACAACGACCAGATAGCCAACGATCTCGACAATTTGATCACCGTTTGCCCCGCCTGCCATCGCCGTGCCGAAGCCGGACAACAGGCTCGCTCTGCATTAGGCGGCCTGGCTTATGTCCTGCGCAACCTGGCCCCCCTTTACCTTATGTGTGATCCGGCCGATATACAAGTAACGGCCGAAAGTCGCAGTCCACTTACCAAAGCCCCTACCATTGTCGTTTACGAAAGCGTTGCTGCTGGCGTCGGCTTCAGCCAGCGGCTATTTGAACTGCACCATACACTACTAAAGGCTGCTCTGGAACTGGTAACCGATTGTAAATGCCAGGATGGTTGCCCTGCCTGTGTTGGTCCTCCAGGCGAAATTGGTCCAGACACGCGCCAGGTCACGCACACACTCTTACAATTGCTTAATCACACATCTAGCACACACCAAGAACCAGGAGAGAACAGAGATGAAAATACCATTTCATGACTTTGGAGGAGATGGCCCTATTTTGCATTTTGCCCATTCAAATGGCTATCCGCCAGCCTGTTTTCGGCAAATGATTGAGCCACTAACACGTTATTATCATGTATTGGGTGTGTATCATCGTCCCCTTTGGCCAGATACAAATCCAGAAGAGTTAACTGACTGGCGGCAGATTGCCGATGATCTGATACAGTTTTTTGAGCAAGAAGGGTTGCAAAATGTGATTGGGGTGGGGCATTCATTGGGCGCCGTCGCCACCATGTTTGCTGCGGTCAAACGGCCGGAACTGTTTCGGGCGTTGGTGCTCATTGAGCCGGTCTTTTTGCTGCCAACTGTGTTGGAAATGGTAAAGGCAAATCCTGCGCTGGGTGAATCGTTGCCATTGGTACAGTCAGCACGGCGACGGCGTACTCGTTGGCAAAATCGGCAGGAGGCTTTTGACCGATTTCGGCGCAAGAAGGTGTTTCGCCGTTGGTCAGACGAAGCATTGTGGGATTATGTCAATAACACAGTGGCAGAAACGGCCGATGGGGCGGTGTTGATTTACCGGCCAGAATGGGAAGTACGGTTTTATACGTTGCCACCGTTTGGGGTATGGGAGGCATTGCCGCAGGTTACTCAGCCAACGTTGGCCATACGCGGCACGGAAACAGATACGCTATTTCCGGAGGCGTGGACGTTGTGGCAGGAATGTCAGCCTGGGGCGATGTTTGTCGAGATTGAAGAGGCGGGACACATGGTACCGATGGAACGGCCGTTGCAGGTATCCGAAACCATCCTTTCGTGGCTGAAAAAGCAAGAAAAGACATCTGAATAAGTGTTACTGTCTACAAGTGAACCAACACTCAATCCAGATTATCTATTGGAACAGGTTTTATCGGCACGGGTAAGTCAAAACCAAAAACACGACTATAAAAATAGAGTTCCACATCCAGAGCTCGTTTGATATTCTCTGCCCGGCGGAAACCATGCTGTTCTCCAGGGAAGGGAACATAAGCAACTGGAATACCCTTGGCCTTGACTGCCTGATACATTTTCTCCGATTGTGCTGGTGGCACGACCCGATCTTCAAGCCCCTGGAAGAGAATAAGGGGACAATTGATCTGGTCGGCGTAGTGAATGGGAGAACGTTTTACATATTCATCTTTTTGTTCTGGATACGGGCCAATGAGCCGATCGAGATAGCGTGACTCGAATTTGTGGGTTTCTTTGGCCAATGCTTCTACATCGCTAACGCCAAAATGGCTGGCACCGGCGCTAAAAACGTTGTGGAAGGTAAGAGCACAGAGGGTTGTGTAGCCACCGGCGCTACCACCACGGATGGCCAATCGGTTGCCATCTACGCGGCCTTGTGCGACCAGATATAGGGCACCATTGATGCAGTCGGCCACGTCGGCGATGCCCCATTGGCCATAGAGGGCTTGTCGGTAGGCACGGCCGTATCCCGTGCTGCCCCGATAGTTTACATCCAGTACAGCAAATCCCCGACTTGTCCAATACTGAATACCAAGATTGAGTGTGGCAGAGGTGGCACTGGTAGGGCCACCATGGCTGATGACCAATAATGGCGGTTTTTCGTCAGGAGGGGCTTCGTACTTTTCGTTGGTGGGGGGATAAAAAAGTGCGTAAGCTGTGTCTCCGTTATCGGTTGGAAACTCGACAGGTTCTGGCACAGAAAGATAGCCGGGTTCGACAGAGATGCTGGTATTACGGCGCAGGATTTCCGTTTCGCCAGATGTGAGGTTGAAGCGAACCACAGATGTTGGTTCGGTAGCTGAGCCGGCAATGAAGACAGCAAATCCGTTGGCTACCTGGATGTGGTTGTAAACGGTGTATGGCAGTTTGAAGGGAGTAAGCTCACCGGTTTTTGTATTTAGGCGGGCTAGATGCCAGATACCGTTTTGGACATAAGTGCAGATGATGGATTCGGCCGTTTCAAATGCATATGTGGCAGAACCGAACTGCCATGCGGGGCGACCAAATTCTGCTGCCATTGGGCAAAGTGGCTCAATGTTTCCTTCGCGCCACCGATACAGATTCCACCAACCAGAACGATCTGAGATAAAGTGCAATACCCCATCAGGCGACCAAAGTGGCTGGATAACGGATTCATCTGTGCCACCGGCCACGCGGAGCATGTTGTGCAAAGAGCCGTCCGGAGCAACATCTGCTACCCAGAGTTCGGTGTCGTCCCAGGGCATATTGGGATGGTTCCAGGTAATCCAGGCCAGTTTGGAGCCATCGGGGCTAATGCGAGGGGCCGCGTAGAAATCATTACCACTAACCAGCACCGTGCCCCCGGCCAGATCACCTTCCATGGAAACGGCCTTTATCATGTTTACCGGTTCCTCGCTGGGACTCATGTGTTCCTCGCAAACACAAATGATACGGCTGCGGAGGGAATCTACGACGCCATCTGCGTAACGGAAGATGTGAGCTGGCGTCAATGATTCTGGTTCACCGTCTGGATAGAGTCGGTAGAGGCATTGGTCAATAAAATTGGAGAAGTAAATATCTCCGTGGTGTACCAGGTATTCGCCGCCGCCGTATTCATGGACACGGGTGCGGGCATTATAGCCAGCGGGCAAGACATCGATGATGCCGGTTTGGGGTGACCAACGAACGATGACATAACGGCCGTTTTCAGACGGCCGTCCTTCCAGCCAATACACCGATTCACCGTCAACCAATACCCGGCTCAGGCTCACAGTCCCAGCTACAATCAAATCTGACGTGATCGGCGATTTCCAGGAACCATATGGTGCTATTTCTCGTTTACTCATGCCATAATCATAATCATTGGTAACCAAATCGCCAAACTTTTCATAATCATTTGGAACTGTTTTTTTTTAGATATTATGCTAAAAACAAAAAGGCCGTCGGCGACGACCTTTTCCAAAATCCGCGAACTTATCGGATACACTTGTTTTCAGGCAAATCAGCTATTGCCAAAGGCAATCACCCGTGTTGGCCGAATTTTGGCCATCACACGAGTTTCCTTGTGCTTCTGTTCTTCTGGTGCCAGCCCACCGTAATAATTGTCCACGCCCACATAGAGCTTGGCCAATTGGTTGATGTGTTCTAATGCACCTTCTTCGGTCATCTCTACAACTTCTCCGCGTACTTCCAGGTATCTGTACGGGTTTTTGGGGTCAATAGCCAGGATGGTAACTTTTGGTCGCTGGCGCATATTGGTATCTTTTTGCCGGCCTCGGGCGGTGTTTACCAATACGAAATCGCCATCGGTGTTGCACCAGACAACAGAAAGTTGAGGTTGACCATCTGGCATAATGGTTGCCAGCGTAACAGGAACAGGGCCATCTAGCAGATCACGATGGCTTTCGGGAATTTTTACAGTTTTGGTGGTCATAACCGGTTATCTCCTAATACAGTTTAGATTTGGTAAAAGGCGTCCCAAAACTATTGTATAAGACGAAAGAGATGCTGTCATGTAAGGAGGGGAACGGTATGAAAAACGGCCGTTTCTCATGAGAACTCATTAAAAAACACCCGCTCCTGCCAATAAAATTTGTGCAATCAAGGCGTTATGCTACAATCACCGATTGTTTGGAGTGTTCCTAATATTTCGGGAAACCCCAACAAGGGAAGAAAATCATAAAAAGAACAATTTGTTCTGTGGAGGAAAAAAGCATAATGAAAACGCACCTGAAACACATGACCTGGCTGTTTGTCATTGCCCTGGCAGTTGTAAGCGGCCTGGTACGTGTGCAACAGACGGCCGCCCAGGAGCAAGGGCAACAGAACTTGTTAACCAATCCCGGTTTTGAAAATGGACATCATCACCAGGACGGCATTGCCGAAATCGTCGTGCCTGATGGCTGGCGGTTATACTGGCTGGATGGTGTTTCTTTTCCTGGTTCCAATGGGGTAGCCTATCGCCCAGAGAGTGTGGTTTGGTACATTCAAGACGCACCAGAAAGCGAACGGTCACTCTTTTTCCGCGATGGGGTGTACACTGTCAAAATTTTCAAAGGGTATGCCCCAGTATATGCTGCTTTGGAACAGGATGTGAGCGGTTTGGAGGTGGGGCGCAAATACCGCCTGGTTGCGCCAGTATATGTGGACCTGGTAGAGAACTATGACAATGGGCAGAAAGTTCCCCCAGCTAATCTGAATTCCGGTTTTGTCCGGCTAGGTGCTGGTCCGGTTGGCGCGTCCTGGCTGGATGAATCACAAATTCAGTACAGTGGTTATTGGACAGCGGCTACCGTGCCCAACTTTTATTTGAATTACAATACCTTTGTATATGAATTTACCGCTACGGCCGAAAGTATGTCTATCTGGATTGAAGTTGGATCGCGCGATCCATATCGAAACAGTGGTTTCTTTATTGATGCCGTAGGGCTTTATGCGCTGGATGAGGTTGATGGTTCTGTAAATCAGCCACCGCCAAGTAGTGGCGGGGGAGCGCAGCCACAACCGTCTGGACCAACACCAACACCATTCCCCACACCAACACCCAGTCCGGATGGTTCTATTGTGCATATTGTCCAGTCTGGTGATACGTTGTGGACGATTGCGATTCGGTATGCACCTGCATTGGAGATGACACCGGAACAGGCTTTGCCGTATATTCGAGAACTGAATAATAATCCGGCGTTTATTTCTGTGGGGCAGCAGTTGCTGATTCGGCCACCGCAAGAGAATGTGCCTGCACCGGAGGAGGCTGCACCGGCGGGTGGTGGTGAGGAAGCTCCCGAAGCGGAAGCGACGCCGGAGGAAACGGCCGTTCCTGAACCCACCCTTGAGCCTACCGCTACACCAATGCCGGAAGAAACAACCGGTTCAATTTGTGTAACTGCATTTGAAGACGCCAATGGAAACGGCCGTCGTGATGGCAGCGAAGGCCTGATTGCCGAAGCCGCATTTACACTATTCAACAGCAACGGCAATGCAGTAGCCACCTCCATTTCCGACAGTGTCAACGAACAATACTGCTTTGAAGACCTGGAAGATGGCACGTACCAGGTACAATTCTTCCCACCAGCCGGTTTCCAGGCCACCACACCCGAAACCTGGGCTATGGCCGTCTCCGGTGGTGCTGTTTTGCCCGTTTCCTTTGGGGCACAGAGCACCCCTGAAGAAGTTGCCAATGTCAGCACACCGGAAGTAACGCCACAAGCAACTCAGCCAGAAGCAGATACCACCAGTGGTGGTTTGGCTTCTAACCTGGGCACAATTTTGCTGGCAGCAGCAGTTGTGTTGATTTTGGTGGCTGTGGCTGGTGTCGTGTTGTTGCGTCGCGCCTGATTCTTTCAGAACACATTACTCAAATAACGGGGTGAGCGTCTCTCATAAAGGGGCGCTCACTCTTTTTATACGTGGCCGTCACTGAAACGTTCCCTAAACGCCTTCTTGGCGCATGGAAGTGTAGCGAATTTTCGATTAGACTGTACTTATACCGTGTCATACTTTGCGCTTTATTTGTGATTTGTTTTTGCAGGAGTTGGTATGTATCAGGAAGAAAGAACTCGGCCCAGCACGCCCATTGCTTCATCACCACGCCGTCGCGGTTGTCGTGGTTGTTTGGGGCGTGCTTTCTTGTTTGGTTTGTTTATGATGGCCTTGTTGGTGTTTACAGGGGTGGTCGTCACAGCAACACTTATTTATGTGAATCTGTCTCAGGAAATTGAAGATGGGATTGCCAAGCTGGATGCAGCCCGCGAACGAGAGACTTTTGAAACGACGGTGATTTTGGATCGGAATGGTGAACTGTTGTGGGAGATATTTGGTGAGGGGAAACGAACCAAAGTGCCATTGGAACAGATTCCGGAAACCTTGATACAGGCCACAATTGCGGTAGAAGATGACACATTTTATGAAAATATTGGGCTTGATGCACCGTCGCTATTGGCGGCATTGATTGCCAACTTGCGTAATCGGGATGGACGACCTGTGGGCGGAAGTACGATTACGCAACAGTTGGTGCGGCATATTGTGTTTGAGTATGATGAACGAACGGCCGTTTCCTACAGCCGCAAGACCAGAGAAATCATTCTTGCCTGGATTATGAACCGCAAGTTTACCAAAGACGAAATTCTGGAAATGTACCTAAACGAGATTTACTATGGCAATCTTGCTTATGGTATTGAAGCCGCTTCCCAAACCTACTTTGGCAAATCTGCCACAGAGTTATCCCTGGCAGAAGCCAGTTTATTGGCTGGATTGCCTCAGAGTCCGGTAGAACTGGATCCACTGACCAATTTTGAAGCTGCCAAAGAGCGGCAGTGGCTTGTTCTGAACCTGATGGCGAACGAAGGGTATATTTCTCAGGATGAAGTATTGGCAGCTTATCAGGAACCACTTAATTTTGTACCCCAGGAAGTTAGCCTGATAGCCCCACATTTTGCAGTATATGTGCGGCAACTGTTGGAAGAGCAATTTGGTGCGGATGAGGTAGCAAATGGGGGGCTGCGGGTAACAACGACATTGGATTTACGCTACCAAAAATTGGCTGAGCAGCTGGCGCGACGGCATGTAGCGGCAGTGGGGCCAGAACATAACCTGACGAATGCGGCTTTGGTTGCTCTGAAGCCGGGAACGGGGGAAATTTTGGCGATGCTGGGGAGTGTGGATTATGAGGATGATTCGATTGACGGGCGGGTAAATGTGACATTGTCCCCCCAGCAGCCGGGCAGTTCGATCAAGCCATTGACTTATGCCGCGGCATTGTCTCCTGTGGATGGGGCAGCGCCCGCCTGGACGGCAGCGGATGTGTTGTGGGATGTACCGGTGAAGTATCCGCAGTTTAATGGGGATGTGTATGAGCCGGTGAATTATGACGGCCGTTTTCATGGTCCGGTGCGTTTACGAGCGGCGTTGGCAAATAGTTACAATATTCCGGCGGTTTTGTTGCTTCAGGATATTGGCGTGCCACGGTTGTTGGAATTTGGGCGCAAAATGGGCATTACGACTTGGCAAGGCGATTCCAGTAATTATGGGCTTTCTCTTACGCTGGGTGGGGCAGAAGTGACGCCCCTGGAACTGACGGCTGCTTACGCTGTTTTTGCCAATGGGGGGTATCGTGTTCCGCCTGTTGCTATTTTGCGAGTGGAAAAAAGTAATGGTGAGGTGCTGTATGAATATACACCCCCTGCACCAGAGCCGGTACTTGATCCGCGTGTTGCGTTTCTTATCAGCGATATTTTGGATGATGATGTAGCACGGGTGCCAGCAATGGGGCGGGATAATCCGTTGGCGTTACCGTTTCCGGCAGCTGCCAAGACGGGAACAACGAATGATTTTCGGGATAACTGGACAGTGGGTTATACGCCGGGATTGGTTGTGGGGGTGTGGACGGGGAATACAGATAATAGTGAGATGCTGAATATTAGCGGGTTGACAGGTGCGGCGCCGTTATGGGCAGATTTTATGCAAACGGTGTATGGGGATTTCGCGTTGTTGGAGGTTTTGCGGGTGAATGGCACGGATCCGGCGATGGAGTTTTTGCCCCCACCTGGGCTGGAAAAACGGCCGATTTGTGATTTGGCTTCAGTCGTTGTGGGTGCGACGGAATGTGTTTTTGCTGGAGAGGAATGGGTGTTGACGACAGAAACGGCCGTACCGACACCAACACCACAACCAGACACTCTCGTTTGGGAAGAACTTGAACCGGCTGTGTGGCGAATAACGGCCGTTTCCTTGCCGCCAGCCACACCAGAACTCCTGGCCACATTGGCTGAAGATGAAGAAGCTATCCCACCCCAACTATTCTGCCACTTCCCACAAGGAACCGAATTAGCATTATTACCACCCAATGCTGTTCCTCAAGTTTTCCTGGAACCCCCGCGTAATCCCGAAAGCCTGAAAGCTGCTCATGAATGGGCACAAGCCAACAACATCGCCATTTTACCTACCGAGCCCTGTAACGACGAGCTATTGGCATTGGCACGTGACCCAAATATGGTAGCCATCTGGCGCATCATCAGCCCCAAGCCTGGTGACACCGTAAGTGGCGTAATCCCCATTATAGGAACGGCCGATTTCGACCCCGCCATTGTTCAATTCTACAAAGTTGAATTAGGCATACCAGAAGGAGAAAACATCAACTGGGTCACTTTGGGAGACATTCACAACACCCCTGTAATCAACGGCACCCTGGAAATGCTACACGCCGACGCCCTCCCCCCAGGCGATTACTTCTTGCGACTCATCGTAGTCAAAGACAGTAACTTCGTCGGTGAACCATACACCATACCTATTACCATTACACGAGAATAAAGCAGAAAACACACATGCGCCGGGTGCAATACCCGGCGTTTCTTTTTAGCCGCCGTCTTATTGGTGATCAAGTAAGTACTGCTTGATTTTTTCTAACAATTGCGGAAAGTTAACCGGTTTAGTTTCATAATCATCACACCCGGCTTCCAGTGCCTTTTCCCGATCGCCACTTAGTGCATGTGCTGTAAGGGCAATAATAGGAATATGTGCAGTTTCCGGATTACTCTTTATGCGGCGAGTTGCCTCCCAACCATCCATAACAGGCAAACTCATGTCCATCAGAATCAGATCCGGAGATTCTTTTTGCACAAGCTCAACAGCCAATTGACCATTATTGGCAATAACCACATCAAAATTCCGCAAACATAACCGCTCAGCCAGAATTTCCTGCAACATTTCATTGTCTTCAACAAGAAGAATTTTATTCAAGGCGATTCTCCTTTAGCTGTTTGTGTTGTTTGTAGAATAAGATTTGGTTTCGGATTTCTGAAATAAGCGCTTCAGAAGAATAAGCACCTTTTTGGATAATACTTTTTACATGACGGTTCAGTGTTTCCCGTTGCATTGAACTTAATTCAACAGCCGTGAGCACAATCACAGGGATTTTATGCCATTTGGGATTTCTGTGCACAACGTCCAGGAATTGGAAGCCGTTCATGTGGGGCATCATCAAGTCCAGTAAGATTATATCGGGTGCTCTTTTGGCGAGTTTTGCCAATCCTTCGCGTCCGTTTGTAGCTTCACTAACGGTATATCCCTGAGATTCAAGGGCCAGGCGCAAGTAGTCGCGCATTTCTGGGCTGTCTTCGATGACAAGGATGTGGCTGGGTGGAAAGGTGGAAAGGTGGTGCTTACGAAGTACATTTGTAAGTTGTTGGATGTTGACGGGCTTGAGCAGGTAGTCGGTTGCCCCAAGGGAGAATCCTTTTTGTTTGTGGTGTGTGATACTGACGAGAATAACGGGGATGTCCTGAAGTGTTGGGTCGTTTTTGAGGGTGGCAAGTACAGACCAGCCGTCAATGTCGGGCATGAGGATGTCGAGGGTGATGGCGCTGGGACTGTGTTTGCGGGCGAGTTCGAGGCCTTCGGTGCCGGTGCTGGCTGTGATGACGTCGAAGCCTTCTTTGGTGAGTTGGGTGGTCAGAAATTCGCGGGTGGCGGGGTCGTCGTCAATGACGAGGATGGAGATGGGAGTGGGTGTGGCCGTTTCTCTTGCTTCGCCAGATTCCCATCTGTGGGTGTCGTTTTCGTTTTCCAGGCTGATTGGTCTTGCTGGAACATATACTGTAAAGGTGCTTCCTTGCCCATATACACTTTCTACGTCGATATAGCCGCCCATCATCTGGCAGAAGCGTTGGCTGATAGCCAACCCCAAACCGGAGCCGCCATATTTGCGTGAAGTGGAATTATCTGCCTGGATAAATGGCTCGAAAATATGGGCCAGTTGGTTTTCTGTCATGCCGATGCCTGTGTCGGATACCTTGAAAATGAGCCATTCTCGGCCGGTTTCTGTGCTTTTTCGGGAGGCGTGGAAGGTAATACGGCCGTTTTCGGTAAACTTGGCCGCATTACTCAACAAATTTAGTAATATCTGCCGCAATCGTGTTGCATCTGCATGAATTGTGCCCAAATCTTTTGCCCAGTCCAAAACCAGGGTATTCCCGTTTTTCTCCATAAGCGGCTGTGCAGTAACCAGTACGTCTTCTAGTAAAGA
>RFGV01000461.1 GCA_003696605.1 Chloroflexota bacterium
AACAACAAAAAGAACAACGAAGAGTAAGGGTAAAAAATGACAATCTACCTGTTGGCAATTCTGGCCGTTTGGCGTTTAGCGCGGATGCTGGCATATGAGGAATTTGTTTTTAGCCTGTTTGTCAAGATGCGACGCTACATAGCCAGCCGTGACAATATTCCGTTATGGGTACTGTCAGGAATTACATGTCCGTTATGTTTAAGTTTTTGGATTGCGCTACCAGTAGCATTTTTGATAAAATCACAAAGTGAATCATTATGGTTACGCTGGCTGGGTATCGCTGGCGGTGCGGCTTTTTTGGAAAGATTGACGAAATGAAAACACCAATCACAAAAGTTACTGTAACAAGCGGGCGACCTGTCAGAACACGAGTGGCAATACCCGTTCATGTGGTAACAGATGTCGGGAACATGGCCGTAACCAGCGGCGCGGCCATGCCTGTTTATGTAGTAACAGATGCCCAACTGGCATCGGGTAAATTTCGGCTGGCAGACGGTCAGCCAATGAAAGTAATAAAAGCCGTCAGCAATGCACCTACGGGCGCGGGTGCAGCCGTACCAATTTATATTACAAATGGTGTTTCGTTATGAATCTGGAGCAATTCAGACGGTTTCACGGATACAATCCGTACCACTTCTGGGGGATGAGCAACAGCAAGTGTCCAGTTTCGTCAGCATGTAACACTGTTGTTTACGAATACGCCTGGCAAAAATCAGATGCAATTAACCGCCATGCCATACGTGAAGCGTTGGCGCGTGCCAAAAACCTGATTTACCAAAATACAGGGTGGCCAATTGAAAGAACATGGATCAGTCGGCTTGTACCATATCCGCAACTGGCTGACAAATCTATGCGCCGGATTGACAATACAGACATCACCGGGCGGCGATTGGCTATCAGGCTTCCCGACGGGTACATCAGGCAGTTAGGCAGTGAACGTCTGGAACTGTTAACATCTGGCACACCGGCATTGACTGACAATAATAACGATGGATTACTGGACACGTTTACTCTAACCGTCAATGTGGGTAGTAACATCCCTGAAACAAGTATTGAGGTTTATTTTCAGGATGCCGATGTACCAGAAGGGAAGCGCAAAGTTGAACCTGTTTCGGTGTCTATTGTAAACGGTACGGCTACGATTACAGGCAAATCGTGGTTACTGGTACGGCCTATATTGTACGAGAAAGCGTTGCCTGAACCGCTTGACCCTGATGACACCAGCATTTATGCGCAAATACTGGACATTTATCGTCATGACACCAAAACAGACGGCCAGACAGAGGATGACTGTATGGCTGTTTTGTATTGGGAGACGTTGCCGTACCCTGATTGTGCTGTGCCGACAAATCAGAACTCGGCTGATCCGGCGGCTTTGGCGTCAGCAATTGCCAGAGGTGCGGTGCGTGACGCCCGGCATGGTTTTGTAACCGTTGGTGAATCTGTATTTGATACCACTACCAGCCAGTGGGTAGAAAAGAACTGGAGTGCCAACCGCCCACCAGATCGTGTGTTAATCAGGTACGAGGCCGGCGTACAGCAAACGGACGCCGTGCCTGGCCAAAACAGACGATGGGATGATATTGTTATCATGCTGGCAACGGCTGAACTGCCAGAAAGAGACTGGGGGTGTGACATAGCCAACAAATCACTATATCATTATCAATTTGACCTGGCGCGTGCAGCCGGTGATGAGCAGTTTAGAATTGGAAACGAATTACTGGCTAACCCGCTGGGAACAAAACGTGGTCAACTGGAGGCGTGGCGGGCAATTGTTAGCGAGCCTCTACGCGGTGCAATAATGTTATAAAAGGAGACGTATATCATGGCTAAACCAAACAGTGGTGTAGTAGAAACAAAGGGTGCAATCCGTTATTTTGTCCAGCGTGGCGGTAGTACGCCGGAGAATCCAGTGCGTTACAGCGGCCAGGATGCCCAATTTTTGATTATCGAGAATACTGACAGACCCTTGTCAAACATCGATCCAATTTATGTACCGCATGAACGAGATGCCAGTTCATTCCGTTATGTTGGCCGTAACCGACAGCCACCCGATCTGGCTACCTTCACCGTCCAGTATATGCGGTATGTTGGCAACTTTCCGGCGCATCTGGCTACAATAGATGATTTTGTCACATTTTACCAGGTGATAGGTGATACAACAGACCTTTCCGACTTGTCTACTGCCAAACAGGTCACCATCATGGGTGATGCCGAACCAACATCATTAAGTGAAGGTGGTGGCGCATGGGATAACAGTGAACAAATTATTGATGAGGTTGAATATGCGTCACCCAGAGTTTATACAATTGGCAAAATTGCCTTCAATGAGGTTGGCGGTAGTGTTGTCACATCCGAAGTGAAAGGCGTTACTTACGGCCGTCGCGGTTCAGGTATTGAAGCCATTTATGCCGTTGTTGACAGTACCGTATCTTCACCGGGTTCGCCGCCCGTTGTCATTTACCGCACCAAACATAACGGCACGGTTTCATCTATGGCAATTACCGGCGCGGCCAGTACAGATGTCCCCACTGATATAGCAGTGGTTGGTAAATACCTGGTAGTGACGGTTGACGATGGCGGTTCAGGTGCAATTTTTGTATCTGAACTGGATGACGATACCGGCGTACCAGGCACATTTACCAAAATCACCGGCGTGGATGCCAATATGATTTATGCACCAACCGCCCGCACTGTCTTTTATGCCTGTGACGGCGGGGTTATCAAGCGTGCCAGTGATGTTTCCAGCGGCAATTTTGAGACAATTTTAAGCGCCGGTGTTTTGACATCAGAGGACTTGTTAGCCATTCACGGCCTGTACGAAACCATTGTAGCCGTTGGCAATAACGATACTGTTTTGTACAGTACAGACAGAGGGGACAACTGGCAGGCATCTGTTTCGCCAGGCACGGGCGCTAATATCACGGCCGTATCTGTTATTAACGGGAGCACATGGTGGATCGGTACATCAGCCGGTGATGTTTATTATACGACAGACAAGGGAAATACGTGGACACAGGCAGATTTACCCGCCGCCTTGACAGGTATCAATGATATTAAATTTGCTTCACCAGAGGTAGGCTTTGTGGCCGCCGTCGAGGGTAGTACCGCCCGGCTGTACACCACCTACACCGCCGGCGTAAACTGGACAACGGGATCGCCGCGTTTGGAAAATTTGGGAACGTGGACACGGTTTAACCGCATTGCGTTACCTGATACCCGTATCAGTATCGCCGCCAATCATATCCTGTTGGGCGGTTTGGGATCTGGTACTGACGGCGTTCTGTTAAGCGGCGAGCCGCCATTAATGTAAGGGAGAGATTGTCAAAGATGACAAATTTAATTGAAGTCGCCTTACCATCGGGTAAAACCGTTCACATCAGACCTGTATCAGCGGCATTGGTGGCGCAACGGTTACGACGTCGCTATCCTGCACCAAAGCCGCCATTGCAAACAGTTGATTACGGGAATGGAATAAAGCGCAAAGAATTTAATTATAGTCACCCTGATTATTTGAAAGCCCGTGAAGCGTGGGAGCGGTTTTTGCAGGAACTGACGGGCGACGCAATTCTACAAGAGGCACTAAATATCCCTTTAAGTGCCAAACAAAAAAAAGAGATTGAGAAATGGCGGCGGGAAAACCCGGAATTGGCTGGCGAATTGTCAGACCATGATATTTACTGGTACTATTTGACACTGACATCAGACGCTGACATGATGGCTATTATCGAGGCGGCGCAAACGTTAACAATGTCTGACATTGAAGCGGCGGAGGATTCCTTTCGCCGTAACGTACAAGGGGAGACGACTCAATGATTGGCCGTTGCCGCCAGGCGATTTTCAGTTTGGTAATCCCGAACTGGAATGGCGTCTGGCGGCAGCGTTTTGTCATGTACCCTATTATGACGGTTTCTTACGATTGCCACGCGAAGAACGGGCGGCAATCGTAGCCACTTACCGCATCCAGAAACGTATGGAAGCGATCACGGAATGGGAAAAATACCGCAAGATTAAACGCATGAGACGGCGCAAGTAAACAGGGGGTAAATCGTGGGAGTCAGACGGGCTGGCGTCAGACTGGAAGTCTATAATGCCGGTAATGCCCTGAAAACAGTTCAGCAATTCAAACAAGAGATAACCAGTTTAGGCGCATCAGGACAAGCAGGGGCTGATGGTGTAAACCAGTTAAGTGTCAAATCACTGGCACTGGGTAACATCATTGGCGGCGTTGTCCTGAATGCTGTATCTGGCGTTACCAGTGCCATACGCGGCATGGCGGCGAAAGCGTTTCAGGCATTCAGTAGTTACGAAAGCCTTTCGGCTGCTATGTCATCACTGGTAGCCAAAGAGGTGCGGGCTGTTGACAGTACCCTGTCTATGGAAGACGCGATGGCGCTAGCCAGCGGTCGCGTTCAGGAATTGTTAACCTGGATTGAAGACCTGGCAATTAAAAGTCCGTTCTCTCAAACCGACGTGGCACAGGCATTCAAAACTGCCCTGGCATACGGGTTCACCACCAGTAAGGCGCAAGAACTGGCTACGGCCATGATTAACTTTGCCACAGCAACTGGCCAAAGTGGTCATGTCATGCGCCAGATCGCGTTGGCACTGGGTCAAATCCAGGCCAAAGGCAAACTGGCCGGTCAGGAAGTGTTGCAATTGGTTAATGCTGGTGTAAATGTGACTGGTGTTCTGGAGCGAATGGGGTTCTCATTAGATGACGTATCAAAAGGCGTAGTTAAAGCGGATGCATTTATTGCCGAATTCATTAAAACGATGGATGATGATTTTGGCGGCGCGGCTGAACGGTCGGCAGAAACCGCTGCTGGTCTGGTAAACAGTCTGGAAGATTTGCGTGAAATCGGGTTACGCTCGCTATTCGGGCCGGCAATTAAAGAGATGATGTCACCATTGGCCGGTCTGGTGGACACGGTACGGAACAAATTACTGCCAGCAATGACGGTAGCCGGTGAGGTTCTGGGTTCATTAGTACGTACATTAATGGCTAACAAAGAAATTATTTTGGCGGTCACGGCCGGGCTGGCAACAACAGCCGTGACCCTGTTTTTGTACACTAATTCAGCCGCCATTGCGTCAGCGGCCACAACCGTTCTTACAGGTGCTATTACTGCACTAGGTGCAGTAATTGGT
>RFGV01000462.1 GCA_003696605.1 Chloroflexota bacterium
ACAAGACGGATGGGATAACGGCCGTCATCAAAACAAACAACCCTGTAGCTGACAAGCGGGGGATTCGCTTCTTGATGCTTGCGGCCTGCCTGAACATGAAGAGCCAGCCAAACGCAGACGCAACGGCAGCGGCGGCCGATGGTAAACCGACGTACAGGGCAACGGCCGGGACCGCGAACAATCCCATCACCAAGCCACCGGAAGCCAGCACAATGTTGTGCGCCGGAGGATGGGGGAGGGGGGTGATTGATTTTTTCTCATCAATCGGGATGTATACGATTTCTGTCTTCATAATAATTCCTCCAAATTGGTGATTGGGTTTTGGGGCTGAGCAAGGAAATGAAGCCACCACAGGCGCAATATTGACCACTCGCCATCATCCAGAATCGCCCGCACCTCATGCAAAAACAAGGGCAACTGTCTGGCCCCACGATCGTACCAATGAGCCAGAAACCCCCTACTCACTCGTGATTCATCTGCATACGATACGGCCGTGTCAATCAGTTGCCCCGCCAAAGCTAACGATCGCGGGGTGTAGGGTACGGCCGGCAGGGCGACGTATGGGTCAGGGATACCAAGCGGCTTAAACTGGACAACAACGATTCTGCCCGCACGGGATACCACTCGCGCCCATTCAATCGGCTGCCGGTAAAGCGTGCCGATAAATACGGCCGTATCACGCTCACAGCGTTCGAGCTGTCCGGCCCGGGCAATCGCACTGGCTGTGTGATGTCGGGGAGCTGCGCCGGGGTGGGGGGTAACGGTCGTTTCTTTCGTACGGCCGTTGAATAATCTGATAATCGACTTGATTGATGTAACTGCACTCATACGTCCTCCAAAAACACAAACCGGGTCACTGCGATGGCATGGCTGCCGTTGCACAGTGACCCGGTTTGAGTACAATGGATGCAAGCGACATAGCTGGGCAAGCAGCCATGTTCGTTAGTGATGGGTTGGTGTTGGTAGCGCCAACTCACCACACTTTTTTTCTAAATCATGATTATTTTTTCATATTCCCCGTTGTCCCGTCTTTTTGCGTACACCCCTTCGTAA
>RFGV01000463.1 GCA_003696605.1 Chloroflexota bacterium
AAAACCATCTCCCCTAAAAAACAATTCAGTCTGCACGATTTACCCCCGCCTCTACATTCTCCTGCCAATTCGGAGGCACTAACGGCAACCAAATACGAAATATACTTCCCTTATTCGGTTCACTACTCACCTCAATCGTCCCCCCATGCAAATCCACAATCTCCTTTACAATCGCCAACCCCAACCCCGTACCAGGAATATTCGACTGTCCCGTCCGTTTACCCCGGTAAAACCGATCAAAAAGATGCGGCAAATCCTCTTTATCAATCCCCATGCCAGAATCTTCAACCGACAAACAAACCTGTTGCCGTTCCGGAAAATAAGCCGTCCGCACACGCACAAATCCTTCCTGTGTATAATTCATCGCATTAGACACCAGATTTGTCACCACCTGTGCCAACTGATTTCGCTCCGCTTGAATGATGGGCACATCCGATTGCGGCTCAAACGACAACGACAAACCAGCCATCTCTGCCCCAGGCATATGCGCCTCAATCACTTGAGCAACCACTTCATTAAGCGACACAGGTGCAAAACGAATATGCGTCCCGCCCAAATCCAGTCGGGAAAGGCTAAGCGTGTCTTCTACTAATTGTCGTAGCCGCTCCGTCTGATGCCGCAAGACTGTTAAATAATGGGGAAATCGTTCCTGGCTCCCACGTTCTATCAGGTCAAGATAAAGCGTGAGATTGGCAATGGGAATACGTAATTCATGTGACACGTCTGAGACAAACTTGGTTTTCAGGCGATCCAGTTCTTTCAATCGCTCGTTTGCTTCTTCCAAGTCCCGTGTTCGTTCGGCAATGCGCTCTTCGAGAGTTTCCAGCAACTGAGCCCGAAAGAGCGCACTACCAGCCATGTCAGAAATGGCAGAAAGTAATCGAATATCTTCCTGGGTGAATGTATGGCCTGTACGAGCTGCCAGATGCAACACACCAACCACTTGTTCTGACGTGCGCAGAGGAACAGAAATCATTGTTACTGGCTGAAGTGAGGGCAGTTCTTCATCCAGGCGAATAAATATCAGATTGTCTTGAGCAATATTTTGACTGATGTATACACCCTGTGACAAGGCAACTCTGCCAGTTATACCTTCACCCAAGGATCGTTCTATCACTGGCAAATTTAGTTCAGGCGGGTGGTATGCCTGGATAACCAGTTTGTTGCTATCTGGATTGAGCAGGAAAACTACCCCTACATCTACACGTAGTGCTTTTATGGCTGATTTCAGTACCAGTTGGACAACGTCTGTAACGGTATTGGCATCACGGAGGGATGCGGATATTTCTGCCAGCACCTCTAGTTCAGCAGCACGTTGTTGTACTTGTTTGAAAAGCCGGGCGTTTTGAATGGCCAGGGAAGCCTGGCTGGCAAAAGATTCCAGCAGGGGGGCATGATGGGGCTGGTAAAAGTTTGGGGTGGTATGATCTAAAGAAAAGTAGCCTATAACCTGGCCCTGGCTGGTGATGGGTGCGCCAGCCCAAGAGGCGATGTGTGAGCTGCCTTTTGTTTTTATCCATTCATCATATTGTGACATATCGGGGATGATGAACGGCCGTTTATGTTCCCACATCCATTTTAGATTCGGTGTTGATTCAATTGGTAACACAAAATCACGCATCCAGGCATCAACATCTTCTACAAACGGCTCATACCCTCGGGTTCGGGTCATTCGCGCCTGACCATCCTTTACCAGCATCAACGTGGCACTGACATACGGAATCACCTTCCCTACCTGATCCAACAGCCGGTCGAGCACAGTATCCAGGTCTAGCGTTTCCGACAGCATAATACTGGCTTCTCGTAACACCTCTAACTGCTGTCGCTTCTCCCGTTCTGACTGCAACGCCTGAATTCTGGTCAATGCCAGCGATATCTGGTTGGCCATCTGATCGGCCCGATTTAAATCTTCCTCTGTAAATTCACGCGGGTTATTGAAGCCAAGTAAAATAACTCCCAGCTTTTTATCCCCTGCCCGCATAGGTAATCCGAGCAAGGTAACGGCTTTAATGTGAGGTAAAAGGCGGGGGTGGATTTGGGGGAATTCTTGTACATTCGGCACAACCAGCTTTTCGCCAGTTTCCAGCACATAGTTGGTGATATTCAGTTCATGACTTTGGGGACGTCGTTCGGCCAGAAAACGGCGAATATTTTCAGTAGCTGCCACAGGTATGGCTATCTGGCGCGTTTCATCCCAAAGATTGATAACACACTCGTCAGCACCAAATGCCCGACACATATATTGGGCGATGGGTTGCAAGCTTTGGCTAAAGTTTTCGGTTTGCAGGGCAATGCGAGTGATTTCATTAAGCAGGGTTACGTAATGGATGTTTTTCTGGAGTTCCTCATTGGCACGTTGTAAACGTATAAGGACTTCCCTTTCTTCGGTCAGGTCTTCAAGGGAGAAGAGATAGCCAATTAATAATTTGTGGGGGTCGTAAAGTGGCACAATGTGAAAGTTGATATATCGTGTTTCATTGGGCTGGGTGGGGGAATACGGCCGTAATCGTATTTCCTCATTTTCTATTGGCTTCAGGTCGTCTTGTTGCAGGGTGTTCCAAATCCGGTTTAGATCATCTGGATTTTCTGCGTGTTGTGCCAGCCAGGAGAACATCTCGCGCATGTGCAAATGGCCTATCATACGTGGGCGCAATGTTAGTAACTCAATTGCTTTCCGGTTGGCATCAATCAATATCTTGTTTTCGTCAAAGACCATCAGGCCCAAAACGGCCGTATCCACTGCCTGCCGTTGTGCCACCGTAATCGGTGAAAAAACCCGATACAAATTGATAGCCCATGCTGTCGCCGTTGCCGCAAACAAAGGACCTGTCAAACTCAGCAAAACAAACGACACATACCGCAGTAGGCCATAAGCCACTGTCGTCACTAATACCGCGCCAGTAAGGATGCGTGCCGTTCGTCGCAATCGGGGCGCAATACGAGAGGAAACTGAAAATACCACCAAAGGAATCAACACCCCACTGTTCAGCGCAACAATGTTCCCCCAATAAAGCCATAATCCTGTCGGGTTGATAAGATACTTCCGAATAGAAACATAAACAGGACCCGCATAATTGGCCGCATCAAATCGAAAGATCAAATTGGTGCCCAAAATTCCGTCTGTCAGCATGAGCAAAACCGGCACCACACCAAGAATTAACAAAGGAAAGATGTACCAACGCAATCGGGGACTTTTGGGGGTAAAAACCAAAAATAACAAGATCCAAAGCAAGGGACCTGTCAGGAATGTGAATGTGATTTGTAGCCAGCTGCCAATTCGGGCCAGTTCGGCCGTTGGGGCTGTGCCCGCTACCAGGCTACTCCCAGTGCTTAATGCCAATACCAGCATATACAAAGCAAAAACCCGGTTGGCCCATGCTCTGGGCTGAAGCTGGTACACATATACCATCATTACCAATTCCAGAGCCAATACGGGAATTGCCAAATAGATGAAAGGATCAAATTTCATTGAACCTGTTACCTTTACCAAAAGTTAATTTCAATTGGTTGGTTTGCCCCCCTATAACTGTCAGGGGTTTCATGATTTTGTCTCCGTAATGACCATTGTAAACGATTTTTGATCTACTGCTATGTTTGCGGGTAATATTCTTTTCCTATGTATCCGATTTTGGGACAATACGGCCGTTTCTTCTTGTACAGCTATACAACAGTCCTGGCTTTAGGCATCCTGGCAGGCATAGGCTTAACAGCCCGACAAGCACAAGGACGCCCGCAACACCTCTGGCTGAACGCTTTCCTGGTAGCATTCATTGCCGCCATGCTAGGTGGACGATTGGGGTTTGTCTGGCATGAGTGGCATTACTTTCAGGAACGGCCGTATGAAATCTGGCAACTATGGCAAGGCGGCTACGCTTACCATACCGCTCTCATTACAGCACTGGCTGCGCTCTGGCTATGGGCACGTTATCATCAACTATCCTTTGGTCTGATTACCAGTTGGCTCACCCCTGCCTTTGCGTTGGTACAATTGGCTGGCTGGATCGCCTGTTGGCTAGAGGCATGTGCCTACGGCCGTTCTACCCTTCCTGGTCTGCTAGCCGCCGACTTGCCCGACCAATTCGGTGTCTTCGACATTCGCTACCAGACTCAACTTATGGGCATCATCTGGCATACGGCCGTTCTCTTCTTCACCCTTCGCTTTTCCACCCGCCTGCCCCCCACTGCCCGCTTCTGGGCCACACTCACACTCATCAGTTTCGGCCGTAGCCTCATCAGCCCCCTGCGCGGCGACCCCACATTCCACCTCAGCCAATGGCGACTCGACACCCTTTTAGACATCACACTAGCAATCCTGTCCCTAATCCTGTTACAATATACCAAACGAGGAAACCATGAAACTAAAAGTCGGACTGGCACAAATTACACCAAAACTGGGCGACCTTGAAGCCAATCTCGCCCTGCATCTGCAAACCATAGAAGAAGCGGCCGACCAGGGGGTCGAACTTCTTGTCTTCCCCGAACTCTCCCTCACTGGCTACCGCCTGCGCGACCTTGCCTTTAGCGTTGCCATTCAGCCCACCCCCAAACACCCCATCTTTGCTCGCCTGCTCGATGCCAGTCGAGACATGGACATTGTCGTCGGGTTTGTAGAAGCCGACCAGCGACAAAAGTTCCACATCGCCGCAGCCTACCTTTCTGGCGGCGAGGTTCGTCATATCCACCGCAAAGTCTATCTCCCCACCTATGGCATGTTCGACGAAGGACGCTACTTTGCCTGGGGAGATGCCGTTCGCGCTTTCGATACCCGCTTTGGCCGTGTAGGCATCCTCATTTGCGAAGATTTCTGGCATATCAGCCCACCTTACCTGCTCTGGCTTGATGGCGCCGATATCCTCATCCTCACATCCGCTTCTCCCGGCCGTGGACTGGCCACACAACAAAAAATTGGTAGTGCCATTTGGGTTGAACGCATTAATCAGGCTTATGCCAGTATGTTCACCAACTTTGTTATTCATACCAACCGCACCGGTTTCGAAGATGGCGTTACCTTCTGGGGTGGTTCTACCGTGTTCGACCCGGAGGGGAATCTGCTGGCTCAAGGCCCTTATTACGAAGAGGCATTGGTCATTGCTCGCCTTGATCTGAATCAGATACGACGGACACGCACACGCCTCCCCTTATTGCGGGATGAACGGGTTGAACTGACGATGCGTGAACTGACACGTGTGTTGCAAAATCGCTAGCCGCACCAGGCTACGAAAATGATTGTTGGCATAAAGTGAACGAAACACAGGATGGTTAAACCTAATGAATGAAGAAAATCTGCCCTTGGTGCCTCAAGATGAAAATGAATCTTCGCCGACTGTAGAGGAAATCTTGCCGCCTGGTCATAAATCTGGCTATGTAGCAATTGTCGGCCGTCCGAATGTGGGCAAGAGTACGCTTATGAATGCGTTTTTGGGAGAAAAGATCGCCATTGTCACCCCGCGCCCGCAAACAACTCGTACGCGTCAATTGGGCATCTTAACGACCCCAAATTATCAGATTGTTTTTATGGATACACCGGGAATTATGAAGCCGCGCCATAAGCTGGATGAGTTTATGGTGGAAACGGCCGTTGAAACTCTGGAAGATGCTGATGTTATCCTCTGGCTGGTAGATAGCAGCGTCCCTCCTGGCCCATCTGACCGCGAAATTGCGGCTCAGTTATCGGCCGTTATCACCCAAACCCCTGTTATTCTGGGGCTAAACAAAAGCGACCTGCTCAAGCCTGAGGAAGTTATCCCCCGAACAGAAGCATACCGGGAGCTATTACCCGATGCCAAATGGATTCTTTTCTCTGCCCGTGATGGTCTGGGACGAGATGAACTCCTGCAAATGATTGTTGATACCCTGCCTGAAGGACCGCGCTATTATCCAGCCGACCAGCTTACCGACACTTATACACGGGACATTGTGGCTGAACTGATTCGAGAACAAATTATGTTGCAATTGCGGGATGAAGTACCTTATGGTGTCGCTGTGCAGGTAGATGAGTTCAAAGAACGGCCGAATGGCACTATTTATATTAGTGCGAATGTTTTCGTGGAGCGAAAAAACCACAAGCGGATTCTAATTGGGGCCAAAGGTGCTCAATTGCGCCGTATTGGCATTGCCGCCCGTAAGGAAATTGAGGCCTTTTTGGGACAAAAGGTGTTTTTAGAATTATGGGTGAAGGTGGTACCCAAATGGCGTCGGGATGAAAAGGCTTTGCGTCGCTTTGGGTACAGTAGCAGTTAATGGCAGTGTTGAATTTCTCACTGCCGCTGGGGAGTGTGCTATGTCTGACAAACTGGAGAATTCGGCTGTTAGTCGGCGCAGTTTTTTGCGGGCATTGACGGTAACGGCCGTTGCTGCTACAGCCACCGGCGCTGGAGCGGCTTTGGTCAATCAATCTATCAACAACAACATACCAGCTACGACCTTCACCACCCAAACCCTCAACACGCATACCCCTCCCCCTTCTGACTGGTTGGCTGAATTGGCTGCCCTGAAAGCCGAAAATGCCCGCCTGCAAACAGAGTTGGCAGCCGCCCAACGCAATTTACAAGCCTTACAGGCCAGTACCAATCAGTCTGCTACTCAAACCGATACCTTAATGGCTCAACTGGACGAGGCGAACCAGCAAATTGTTGTACTGAGTGGCTTGCTGGCCTTGTATGAGCAACTGGATGACCTGGATGTAACCGGGCTGGCTCTGGCTGGCTTGACGGCCGTTTCCGATGCCCTTACAGCCCTGTTAGCCCAAATTCCCTCTCTGGAAGAAGGAATCACACAAGCACAAGCCACCCTGAACGAACTGGATGAACAATTGCCCTTGCTGGAAAACGGCCGTCTTTGGCTTCAGCGCCAAACCGAAAAGCTGGAAACCTATTTTGCTGACGTAACCCATATGCTAGAAACGGCCGTTGAAAAAGCTGCCCCTTTTCTGGAATTACTTAACCAATGGTTCGCCGACATTCTTAAGTGGCTTCCCTTTGGGCTAGGACAACGCGCCCAACAAGTCATGACTGCCATGACAACCTTGTTTACAGAATTGCCCCCGACAATTCAAGGGCTGGGCACAAATGTGGCTGAGCCACTGGATATGTGGCTGGCAGAACAACAAGGTGAACCAGCATTGCGACACAAATTGATACGGCCGTTGCAGGAAACCATATTCACCAACACCAGCGCCACCCTTACACAAATACAACAAGTGAGCGAAACCTACCGAAAAACATTAGCCGAGCCGGTAGAAACGGCCGTACACCAACAACAAACCATTCGCCAACTCATCGCCGCCTATCGCCAGCAAAACGGACTTTAGTTCACGTTGGTGGTTTATCCAGCGGCGGCGCCACCGCCAAAAATTCTTGCGCAAACCGCTCACTGTAATCAGCCAATAATGCCTGCACTCGCGCCGGATCTTTCGACTTCACCACCAAACCTGCATGATACTTCTTGTGCAACCGATATACCACCTCCGGCTCCGTATAACCGGAAAGGTCTGGATATTCCTGCCGTGCCAGACACACCAACAACCCGGCATACTCCCCCTCATCTTGTGGTAATTGATAATTTTGTTCCAATATCAGCGCCTTCTCAATTCGAGCCCACTCCCGCCACAGGTTCACCCC
>RFGV01000464.1 GCA_003696605.1 Chloroflexota bacterium
AATGACCAGATTTTTTTTGAAAATTGAGCCACTCATTTTGTTGGCTGTTTGGGCTGTTCTGCTTTTTCCGGTAGGATGGCAGGCATTGGCATTGTTGATATTGCCCCTGATTGTTATGAACCGACGGCTGGCAACAGGGCATTTTTTCCCCAGAACACCGTTTGATGTGGCGTTTTTGCTGTTGTTAACGGCCGTTTTGGTGAGCCTTACCATTGCCACTTTCGATATTACCCTCAGCCTGGTAAAGATCGCTGGTGTGCTCACTGGTATGTCACTTTACTACACAGCAGTTACGTTAGGAAAAACAAATCAACACGGCCGTTTCCTTGTACTCAGCTTCTTTTTACTTGCTGGCACAGGTATTGCTCTGGCCGGTCTTTTGGGAACAAGATGGCCTGGTCCATTCGCCTTCCTGAACCGAATTGGCCAACAACTGCCATTTTGGGGACAAATTCCCGGCACAATCGAGGGAACTGTCAGCACCAACGAACTGGCAGGTGTTTTGGATTGGGTCGTGCCTATTTTCGCCGCGCTTGCCGCAGGTGCAATCCGCCAGAAACGCATTTTGTTGGCATTTTTGTTACTAGCGGGCACAGGATTTACAGCCTTCATCTTGCTTGCTACCCAATCGCGTGGTGGTATCCTGGCTATGGGAGTGACCACGTTGGTGATGTTGGCTTTAGCCCACCCCTGGGGACGCTGGCTGGCAACAACAGCAACCGGCAGCATAATAGGGTTACTGGTCTATTTCCGTCCCTGGTCGCTTATTGGTTCAACCGATATTACAACCACCGATCCCGGTCTGACAGGCCGATTGGAAATCTGGTCACGGGCTATTTATGCATTGCAAGATTTCCCCTTTACAGGTGTAAGCATGAACGGATTCCGAGTGGTTGTGCATATTCTGTATCCACTTTTTCTTATTCCACCTGACAGGGACATCGCCCATGCTCATAACCATATTTTGCAAGCAGGATTAGACCTTGGGTTTCCGGGTATGATTGCTTATCTCGCAAGCTGGTTTGTGGCCATATATCTTTTGTGGTGTGCATGGCGAACTGGGCGAGAACGGCCGTTAACGATTGGCCTTATTGGTGCATTTACAGCGGCTTGGGTGTACGGAATATTTGACGTGATTACACTGGGGGCACGTCCCGGATTCCTGTGGTGGATTTTGTTGGCAATTACCACTCTCCACCACGAGCACACCCAAAATATTGAACCCCACTAATGCTGGTCTGAGCAAACCAACTAATGAGTCTGCCTTTACCAGATATTCGGAGGATTATGTGATTCGAATTTTGTTTATGGTATGTTTGTTTTTTACACTTGTTGCGTGTACCAATCCTGCACCCGACCAACCATCATCACCCCCACCACTCCCGCCTGGTGAACAGAACGCCCTCAAACCAGCCAGCACAGAAACGGCCGTTTTTCCCACCCAGACCATTGTCCCCACTCAGACAACTGCAAAACCACCCGTTTCTCCTACCCCACTGCCTGCAGAAACCCCCACTGCCCAGCCAGATCGACCTGCTGGTGCACTTATTCGCCTTACCATGGCCAGCCAGGCAGGTGTACTATTGGACGACTACCCTCCTCCCCTGCGCGATCAAGTCGCCGAATTCCTGGCTGCCCAGCCTCCCGAATTCTGGATTGCACGCGCCCGCCGCCAGATAGAATTAACTGAATACAGGCTGACATTTCGTAACTTCATTTACGACGACAAAGGACAATTACCCCTTCCACCTCCTCAACTTTGGCAAATTGATCTGGTTGCTGACGCGCCCCAGCGTATTACCCTGGATAATCATGACCTGGTAGTCATGCCTTATACATTCACCAGTGTTTTGCTCACCGATGCCAACTCTCCGGCCGAGGCAGAGCCTGCACTCGCCGAAATTGGTGGCACGTGGGTTGAGCCATTTTTACTCCCAGCTGATCCGGATTTTCTGCTCCAGCGAACGGGAAACGCCTGTGTAAACGAAGGTGGGTTTCCTCCTAATAGTTTTGACGCGGAAAATGTACGCGAGTTTTATGATTTTGAGTGTACACCAGATAGTACCGGACCGGCAGGCTGTCATCGAACTATCAGACCCAATCTTGCCTGTACAGAGGCAGTGAGACTGACTACAGGCATGGTGGAAACGGCCGTTGTCTTTGAGCGGCTCCCCTGGGATAATGCCTTAGCGAACGAAGTCCGTATTGGGCCAGTTACTGCTACCGGCGCGGCAGATCTTATGGTAGTTGAAGATGATTTGGCCAACAACCGCATCATCTACCGATACATAGATGATGAGAGTTGCGCCCTCGAAGAAGGTGCTGTAGGCGGAAGCGGCTGGCGTCGTCTGCTCCAGTTCGATGCTACCGTCCACAATGTAGGCACAAAGGCTCTCCACATTGGCCCGGTTGTTGCAGAAGATCTGGAACACAATGTCTTTCAATACAATATGTGTCACAATCATTTTCACTTCAGCAACTACGGTTCGTTTGTGCTGGAAGCCCACAACCAACAAAATGCCAGCAAACAGGCATTTTGCGTAGAGTCCACAGGACGCGCCAGCAATAACGAAACATCTCCTCTCACACACCCTTACACTTGCCAGTTTCAGGGCATTCAGGCTGGTTGGATTGATGAGTATGATGCAGGTTTGGATACGCAATGGATTGACATTACCGATGTACAGATTCCGGCAGATGGCTTGACTGTGGATCTCACGTTTATTTCCAACAGTGATCAGTTTTTGTGTGAAGGAACACCAGTGCTGGATGAAAATGGAGAACAGGTGTGGGAACCAACAGAATTTCGTACAGAAGATGGCCACATAGTAGAACGGCCGTCTTGCAACTTCATAACCGGTTGGGAAAGTAACAATCGGGCATCCTTACCTGTGTTCCTGCCCCAAAGCGGAAGCTACGTCACACAGCCATGTCAGGCCGGGGAACTGGGACCACTGCGAAACTGTGGCTTTGTGCCGCAAGAAGAAGCCGTTATGTGCACACCAGGAACGGCCGTTACGCTAGAAGCCACCCCTGCCACCAACACCATACCGCAAATTCTGCGCGTATGCGAAACAAGCGCACAACTAGGTGTTGGTGTTGCCTGCACCTACAACGACGCCCTGGCCAATGTCATTATTGCTGCACAAGGAGCAACCATCCAGTTCACCTGCCCTGTCATTCGTGACGCAGAAGCACCATCTGGCGGATATTCCCTCTACGTTGCCCCCCTCTTTGCAAACGACCCGCCCCAACCCGTTATCCTGAACGACATCCCCTAAAAGCAAAAAACGCCGAGGGATACTTAATTTATCCCTCGGCGACAAGTCTAAATATCAAATGGCCTACAACAATCCGGCGTAACTCCCACCATCTACCTGTAACATAGTACCTGTTATAAAACTGGCTGCTGGCGAAACCAAGAACGCTGCGACTCGACCAAATTCTTCTGGCTCAGCCATTCGCTTTAGCGGAATACCCGCAGTAATTTTGGCCATCTCTTCTTCCAGCGAGGTGTTATTTTGCTGCGCCCGATAGGTGAGTAATTCAGTTACGCGTTCTGTGCGTGTCCAGCCAGGCAGAATAGAATTGACCCGAATGTTATCTCCTGCCAGTTCCTGCGAAAGCGTTTTTGTGAGGCCAATAACAGCCGGACGCATAACATTGGAGAGCAAGAGTCCCTGAATAGGCTGCTTGGCAGAAATGCTGGTAATGGTCAGCACACTGGCCGCATCACTTTGGCGCAGGTGTGGCAGAGCTGCCCGAACCAGATGCACCACACTCATCAGAGTCAGGTGAAAAGCTTGCTGCCAGCTTTCAATATCTGTGGAATCAAATGTCCCGCTGGGAGGGCCGCCCGCATTGGTGATAACAATGTCGAGTTGTCCAAAGTGGGATACTGTTTTCTCCACAAATTGAGAGACCTGGTGTCGGTCACGTACATCTATAACAAAGCCAGTGATTCTTTCTGTGCTTGTTTCGTCCTGAAGTTTTTGGACAGCTGCTTGCAGACGTTCGCGGGAACGGCCGCAAATAGCTACTTTTGCTCCTTCCAATGCCAGTTGGCGTGCGGCGGCAAATCCCAGGCCAGCACTGGCAGCGGCCACCAAAGCTACTTTGTCTTGTAAACCTAGATCCATTTTTCCCTCTCCTGTTGTAAATAAGAACCCTTAACCGTTTTTTATCAGCTCTACTTTGAGCTGTATGTGCCCGATAGTTATTATATCGCCACTGGTAACAACGGCCGTTTCTGTCAGGGGTAAGTCGTTGAGCAATGTGCCATTACGGCTGCCCAAATCTTCCAGCCACCATTGTTCACCACGTCGGGTAATTAGAACATGCTCGGCAGAAACATAATGGTCATCTAATACAATTGTATTATGATGTGCCCGCCCAATGCTAGTAACTGGCAACAAGGGAAAAACCGTATTGACTGCTGGCTGGGAGCGACTGTTGGCAATGACCCGAAGACGGCCGTATTGTCTCTCTTGCCGGGCGATCATTTCCGCCGTAGCACGTAAATCCTGATAGAAAAACCAGCCCAGCATACACAAAAACCCAATCAAAATCAGGGCAATGAGCAAACGTAAAAGAAACAAAAGCAGTTCGGGTGTCATGTTGACCTGGGTAAAATCATGGTTGAGTCATCTTCATCGTTGGCTGGCGGGCGGTTAGCCTGTGGTTTGTGTGGCCCAGTGTTGCCTTCCCCGTAAATGAGCAATGTGTCACTTAGGGCAATCACATCGCCGGGGTGTAGCACGTATTCGGTTACTGGTTCACCATTGACAAAGGTACGTCCCCGATTGCTGACATCGTACAGGACAAAACGGCCGTAACGCCATCGAATCTGGGCATGCAACCGGCTTACTGTTGGTGAATCCAGCACAATGTCATTATCCACCCGTCGCCCCAGCGTGACAAGCGGTTGATTTAGCGAAATGTGTCGCTTGCCATCTACAATCAGATAGGCATCTCGTGCGCGCAAGGCCGCAAAGACCTCCTCGTGGATTGCTTCGTGCTGAATGATTTGAGTCGTCGGTTCATCTTGTGGGGAAGAAAGACGCGGGTGTACCTGAATGCCACCGGCAGAAACGGCCGTATCCTCTTTCACCACCACTTCCAACTCCTTGGGTAGTACACGCCCATCCTGCCGTGCCAGTTGCACGACGTATGCCTTCAATGTAGCTGCCGGATCTTCATCAGACTGCAAAACAGTTTCATAGTCATCTGGGTTAAGATGCACAATCAACCCCGTAACTTGCTGATCATCTTTAGCAGATTGCATCTCATCCAGTACCCGCGCCACCTGAACGGCCACCTCATGCAAATCCAGGCGTCCTCCAAACAACCGATTAAAAGAACCTTCAATCAGTCGTTGGGCTATTGCTTCAAACTTAGATAATGGACTCCCTTTCATATTTCGGCCTTTGTGTGGGGCATCTTACTGCCTAAATTGCAAGCTGATTATAGTTTCTGGCATAAGGGGCGTCAATTACGATTGTCAGGCGGCCATCATACGTTATACTACAATTTATATTTATCAGATGCGTAATTCATGGTGAGAGTAAAATGACAACAGGTAAGCAGATTCGATTAACTGCATATGCAACTTGTGCTGGTTGAGCATCAAAACTGGGTCCGGCGGACCTGGCATATGTGTTACAACCACTCAAAGATACATTTGACCCGATAGATTATCCGGAGCTTTTGGTTGGGTTGACACGAGCTGATGATGCAGCTGTGTATCAGCTTAATGAGCATCAGGCAATTATCAGCACAACGGATTTTTTCCCGCCTGTTGTGGACGATCCATATGATTTTGGGGCTATCGCAGCGGCAAATGCCATGTCGGATATTTATGCAATGGGCGGGCGTGTGTTGTTTGCCATCAATCTGGTCGCTTTTCCAGAAAATTTGGACAAGGCCGTTTTGCGGGAAATTTTGCGCGGGGGTGCCGAAAAGGTGGCTGAGGCTGGGGGTGTCATTGCCGGCGGCCATAGTGTGACAGATAGAGAGCCAAAGTATGGTTTGGCTGTTACGGGTGTGGTTGACCCTAAACGGGTGAAAACGAAAGGAGGGGCACAGCCGGGTGATGTGTTGCTGCTGACCAAGCCTTTGGGTGTGGGGGTGGTGACGACAGCGCTTAAGCAAGGGAAGG
>RFGV01000465.1 GCA_003696605.1 Chloroflexota bacterium
CACAAAACACGTTTTATTCCGTTACCGTTACCGATGCCAATGGCTGTACTGCCACTGACTTCACACAGGTTACCGTCTTACAATCACCATCGGTCTCCTTCAGTGGATTGGGGGCGGAATATTGTGAGGATAATAATCCCGTTTCACTTACGGGTAGCCCTTCAGGTGGAACGTTTTTCGGACCGGGCATCATCCTTGGCAATTTCTTCTCACCCACAGTTGCCGGACCCGGAACGCACACCATTTCCTATGCATATACCGATCCAAATAACGGTTGTAGCGATACGGCAAGACAGCAGGTAACCGTCAATCCGCAACCCGTGGCTGATGCCGGCAATGATCATGAAATTTGCCGTAATTCATCAACAACACTGGGAGGTTCTCCAACCGCCTCAGGAGGTACACCACCATATACTTATGCATGGAGTAATGGGGCAACGACAGCAAATCCAACTGTCAGCCCATTGAGTACCACTACCTATACCGTTACCGTTACCGATTCAAAGGGATGTACAGCCACATCAAGCATAACAGTCACGGTTAATCCAAGGCCTATTGCTGATGCCGGAACCAATAAAATCATCTGCTTCGGAGATCAGGCCACCATCGGAGGCTCACCCAGTGCTTCAGGCGGCACGCCACCTTATACCTATTCCTGGAGCCCCTCAAGTGGTTTAAGCGCTACAAATGTGCCCAATCCTTCAGCCAGCCCCAATGCATCCACACAATACACACTTATCGTTACCGATGCCAAAGGATGTAAGGATACCTCAACAGTTATCGTATATGTGAATTATTTACCATCAATTCATGTGGATAACGATACGATTTGTGAGGGTGGAACCGCGACACTTGCTGTTGAAGATGAATTTCACAGGGTTTCTTCCCCGGCTGTGTTAACAACCAGTGGGGGAGTGCTTTCCATTACATTCACCGGTACTCCGGCAACTGCGATAGGACCAGCTACCCTTACCGTGTATGCAAGAGGGGATATTAATTCTGCAAATGAGTATTATGAAATATTCGATGAGGCTAGTAATTTATTGGGTCAAACCAATCTCGGTTTGCAATGTGGGAATTACGTGGCAACGCAGTTTACCATCCCTGCAGCCACAATTAACAGCTACGCTATCGATGGAGCGCTTACATTTACTGCAGATGCCACTTCAAATGTAGACCCGATTTGTGCGTTCAATGATGTATACATGGAAATCAGTTACCCTGTTACAGGTACATTCTATACCTATATATGGAGCAATGGGATGACTTCCTCCTCCATCAGCGTTTCACCATCAACAACCACAACTTACTGGGTGCAGGTAACCGATGGCAATGACTGTAGCTATACCGACACCGCGCTGGTTGTCGTACATCCGAACCCGGTTGTGGATGCCGGACCTGATGTTGAAATCTGTGTCGGTGATTCCATTCAAATCTGTACTGCCTTTGATACCGTAGATCAACAGTTAACCACAATCAACCCCGGAAATTTTATCAGAAGTGTGGGGACAATGTTTGATGTAGTCGCATCGACAGATGTAATCCTTACCGGATTCGATGCATACCTTGAAGAAAGCGGTACCTATGAAATCTATTATAAAGCCGGCACTTATCTGGGTTTTGAAACCAATTCTGCTGCCTGGACATTTGCGGGTTCCGCATCAGTTACGGTTTCTTCTCCCGGTTCACTGACAACCATTCCGATCAGCACTTCCATAGCTATACCGGCAGGACAGCGCGTGGGAATATACATCACCAAAACCACCTCAGGGTTGCCCATCCGCCTGTTTTACTCGCAAGGATTTACGTCTGGTGTCTCCACATTGTTTGCTGATGCCAATATTTCAATGATTGCAGGTTCATCCCTCTCTGCCTATCCATTCAGCTCCCCCAGCTCCAATAATAGTTTTGCGGGCAGAGTGCGGTACCGTACCAATCATGTTGCCAGTTTATCATGGAATTTCGGCAGCACCGATTATTGCAACTTTGTTGATCCCGTCTCCACAACCACCTATACCGTCACCGTTGAAAACGGGTACGGTTGTACAGCCTCTGACCAGGTAACCGTGACTGTTCATCCGTTGCCGGTGGTTTCATTCAGCGGATTGCCTTCCGACCACTGTATCGATAACGGACCTGTCACTCTGACCGGTTCACCTTCAGGCGGTGTATTTTCCGGTACTGGCATAAGCGGCAACACGTTTGATCCCGTTGTGGCAGGTGTTGGCGGGCCATATCAAATTATTTACACCTACACTGATAGCAATGGGTGTACTTCTGCTGATACACAATTTGTTAACGTTCATCCGGTTCCAACGATCACCTCAACGATTGTGTTGCAAAATGTTGAATGCTTTGGTGACA
>RFGV01000466.1 GCA_003696605.1 Chloroflexota bacterium
AGTAAATTCGGCGGGACAAAATCGACCGGGTAAGCCCATAGATTAAAAAACAGGAGCGCCGATGTATAAGGGCGCTCCTGTCCGGGTGTAGAGTGGCGGTTTGTTCCTGCCGCTTACCGTACCAGCATCATCTTCCGGGTGAGCACCCGCTCTCCCGCTTGCAAACGATACAGGTAAATGCCCGAAGCTGCCGGTCGGCCCAGATCGTCCCGGCCATCCCACTGCACGGTGTAGTTTCCGGCATCCAGTCGTTCACTGACCAGCGTCTTCACTTCCCGGCCCAGCAGATCGTACACCTTCAGGGTGACCCATTCGGCATGGGGCAGGCCGAATTCCAGATGGGTCACCGGGTTGAAGGGGTTGGGATAATTGGCCTGCAACGTAAAATCGGTGGGAATGCCGGAATTGTTGCCCGAAACTACCGGTTGTTTGCTGGAACCCCCACGGAGGTGGGTTACATTGGAAGAAAGCGGATTGGAAAGATTGGACTGCTTACCCTGAGTGTCAAATGCTTTGACGTAATAGGTATAGATGATCGGGCTGCCCGGCGAGATGGTCACGCCCCAATCCACGTAGAAGGTATCGGTAACCAGGGAATTGCCGCTGATTTTGTCGATGCTCCCGCCGTTGCGTTGCCGATAGACTTCGTAGCCGGCAATATCATTCTCCCGATTGGCGGCCCAGGTGACTTTCAGACCGTTGTTGGAACCTTGCGAGTAGTTTTCCAGCTTGAGCAGCATGGGATTGGCCGGCGGCCCTTGCTCTACGTGCCCCATACGAAGACGCAGGTTGTACACGTAGCCTCCGGTCAGGGGATTGTAATATTTGTTCAGAATTTCGATAGAGATGCCGGTTTCGGTAACGTCATCCCAGCGGTTGCTGTTGGGATTGCTATAGGGAGAGAACAACTGATTGTATCCCACGTCAAAAGCGTCTTTGATGCGGCCATATACCTGCCAATCCTGTTGCCATTGGCCGTCATTGTCATTATCGGTAGCATAGATTTTGAAGCGATTGCCTTTGGATGTAGGAATAGCATCCCTTCCATCATATCCTTTGGGATTGGGAGCTTGCCGGGAAAATACCGGAATCGAATCGCTGCCCCAGGGATTTGCAATCCAGTAAGGGTTGTTCCAGTTAAATCGCCCTTCGGCCCCTTCCAGATCGAAACGGGGATGTGCATTGGTGCCTTTTACATGGTAAATGTATAGCCCGGCGTCCGGCTCGTTGGGAGTGGCCCGGTTGAGAAACTGATCGAAATAAGAAATTCGTTGATGGTTTTCGATGAAAAAGGCTTCATCGTTGGTGCCCGGAATGGCAATGCGGTAAGCGTCTCCGGTGGAAATGTAATCGGAGACGGAAATATCCAGAGAATCGGTGAAGCTTAAATCCACGTAATCCACCCAGCGCAGCCAGTGGCGCTCGTAAGCATTGGTAATGAAGGCTGTCCCAATGCTTAGACCCCAGAAAGCTGGATTGGTATTGCCATAAGGTTCTTTGGCGTACGCGGAATGCCCCGAACCCAATAGCAAATGCCCTATTTCATGGGCAATCCAATCGCTGCGCCTGCGTTGAACGCCGCTATCCGTAGTTACCCCCGAGCCTGGATAGCCTCCTTTGATTCGAGTGGCCCCGTTATCAACGTAAAGTGTTCCGCCAAATCCCAGAGCCGCTACCCCATTCCATAGACCTATTTCGCCTTTGAACACTTCCCGATAAACCATGATGATCATATCCACCACACCATCGGGAGTATGGGTATGATTATAAAAACCGAAAGTCCAGTTATCGTATTGTGAAAAATCGACCGTCGCATCCAGCTTTTGAAGAACGTCTTTGTTGACATCTCCATAGTCTTTGTGATGATCAATATACCACTGTTTGGTGGAATCGGTGATCACAAAATAGGCATCTCCGTACACCTGAAGCTTTCCCATGGACATTTCCCGGAACAGGTGACTAAGGCTGCCGCTGTCGGCCAATTGGGGGGTCAGGGTGCTGTCCAGAACGCTGTGAAAGTACACCGGCGGCTGATTGGGGGGCCAGATGGTGCTGTTGGGATTGGTATTATCCCCGGCAAACTGTACAAATACCACCAGGGCTCGAACCACTCCCTGCTCGGTAAAATACCGACCGCCCCGCTGAGCAGGAATAGAAGCATTAGGATCAACCAGTTCGGTACACTCAAACGACTCATCGGTTTGACCCAAAGCCAGGGAACAAAAAGAAACCATCAAAATTAGCCAGGCAAAAATACGAGAATTCCTCATCGCGTTCTCCTTTCCAAGTTAAAATTGGGAGTTGACATTTCTATGACCCTTTTTTAACTTGGAAATAAGGAAGGCCTGCAACAGGCTTTCCTTATTTCCGGATATGCCGGTGGCCGAGGAACCCGGGCCAGGGGTCGGTCACCGGTTCTTTTTGGAAACCGCAACGCACACCCTCAAATGCACCACCTCCTTTCCGAACATTTTGGGTTTACCTCAACAAAATCATCTTCTTCTGAAAGGTCGCCCGGTCGGTTTTCAGCCGGTAAATATACACGCCGCCGGGCAATCCCGAAGCGTCGAAGGTTACCCGATAGCTGCCTGCGGGTTGCTGTTCATGTACCAATGTTCTTACTTGCCTTCCCAATAGATCGAAGACGGTCAGTTCTACCGAAGCAGCGGTGGATAAATCGTACCGAATGGTGGTGGCCGGATTAAACGGGTTGGGATAGTTTTGATACAGTGTCACGTTCTGAGGGATGGTGAAAGGATCTTTTCTATC
>RFGV01000467.1 GCA_003696605.1 Chloroflexota bacterium
CGCCTGGTCAATGGCTGCGTTGCGTACTTCTTCCACAGCGGCCTGGATGTCGGCCATTTCCACACCGGCTTCTGCGGCCAGTTCTTCGATGGTTTTGCCTTCAGCACGGGCAGCTTCCAGCTCTTCTACACTCATGCCCAGTGTGTCGGCAATGGCCTGATGAATTGCCTCACGGTTGAAGATTTCCTGCCCCAGCCCCTTGCCAAAGGGGTGATCGGGTGCGACTGGCTCGGTATCTTCCGGGGTAGGGGTTGGTTCTTGGGCGAATGCTACAGCCCCTACGACTAACCCAACTGCGGCCAGAAGTACAGCGATTAATCCGGCAAATTTCCAATACTTTTTCATGGTAACACCTCCAGTTTGTTGTTAGGCTATGTGCCTGTGTTTTCTTGATTCGGCTTGAGAATAGCAAAAAGTTGTTTAGAAATTGTGAAGAAGTGATATGGAAATTGTTGAAAGGGGGAGGGAAAACGGCCGTTTTGCTAACCCAATTCTTACACAGCTACGATACAAATAGGGCGTGCATACATCAATGATTAGATTAAATGCTATTGGGAGGCAATGCCGTGACAGTAAATCTCAACTTCAAGCTCAAAAAATATGATGAAGTATGGACAAAAGACGGGCATCGTCTCGGTGAAGCCCATTGCATCTATCATCGCACCAAAGATATTAACCCACTCCTGCAACTCTATCCGGCCTATGTACATGTGGTTTCACTGGAATTAGGTGACGATTTTTGGATTCCTACCGATTATCTTGGCGGGCGGGATGAAGAGACAGGGCATGTCACGCTGACCGTGCCGATGGAGGTTGTGCAGGAAAGAACATGGACTCGTATGCCCGAATTTATTATCGAAAAAGAAGCCATCAAGGAAGATCTGCCTGCTACCTGATAGATAAGCAGCAACCAGAAACGGCCGTCAGCGCTTACACATCTAAAGCGTTGACGGCCACACACATCATATCCGCTTCTAACATTTTTCTAACCACATTCTTACATTCTGCTGCCATACTAAAAACCCGGAATTGAGTCATAAAGTCCAGCCAAAACCCGCAGGCTGGCAATTCTAACCCTTTTCAATACAGCCAACCGATTTGTATCAGCCAAATTCAATATCTGGGAAGGAGGTGATGGTCATGACCACGATGATTCGCTGGAATCCTGTTCGTGAGATGATGAACTTGCGCGAAGAAATCGATCACCTGTTCGAAGAAGCCTTCAACTTCCCCCGTTTGCGCTGGCAAGTCCCGGTGACACTAGGGTTGCCACTAGACTTGGCTGAAGACGACAATCAATTCATCGTCAAAGTATCCGTACCCGGCTTGACACCGGACGACCTGGACATCACTTTTTCTGACAACGTCCTAACCATTCGCGGCGAATTCAAAGAGGATGAGGGCATTCCGGCAGAACGGTACCATTTGCGTGAGCGCCGCTATGGCACATTTGCCCGCAGTGTCACCTTACCGGTTCCAGTCAAGTCTGACGAAATTGAGGCCGTGTACGAAAACGGTGTCTTGACACTATATGTGCCGAAAGCAGAAGAAGTACGGCCGAAGCACATTCCCATTAAAACCAACGGCCATACTGGCAGCCGCAAAGTCATTGAAGGGAAAACGGTAAGTTAACAAAATTGCCAGTGCAAAATTAGTTGGCTGTAACCGGAAAGGCGTTGGCCTCAATTCCCAAGCCAACGCCTTTTTGTTTAAGTGGCATGGCTATTACATTAGCAAATAAATACGGCGTTCATATACACATCTAACATGAATCTTATTTGTTTCTGATTTAAAGAAACCAGAATCTGCATTAGCTGATTCAATGAGTGGATATGACTTATCGCCTCTGATTCAAGCTGAAAATTAGGAGGAAGCACAATTATGAGCAAGATTATTGGTATTGACCTGGGTACGACAAACTCAGTCGTGGCAGTGATGGAGGGTGGTTCACCCGTTGTCATTCCGACGGCTGAAGGGGGCAATACGTGCCCGTCAGTTGTAGCGTTTAACAAAAAAGGTGAACGTCTGGTGGGGCAAACAGCCAAGCGCCAGGCGATTGTAAACCCTGAAAATACGATTTATTCTGTCAAGCGTTTGATGGGGCGGCGAATTGACGACCCGGAAACCCGACGCACGATGGAAATGGTTCCTTACAAGATTGTAGCAGGACCACAACAAGACGCACGGGTGCATATTCCCGTAGTGAACAAGACATATTCGCCGCAAGAGATTTCGGCACTGATTTTGCAGAAGCTGAAGCGGGATGCAGAGGCTTATCTGGGTGAGCCAGTTACCAAAGCGGTTATTACTGTGCCTGCGTATTTCAATGACAGTCAGCGTCAGGCTACGAAGGATGCTGGCAAGATTGCTGGCCTGGAAGTGATGCGAATTATCAATGAGCCAACGGCCGCTGCGCTGGCGTATGGTCTGGACAAGAAGAGCAATGAGAAAATCCTGGTATTTGACCTGGGTGGGGGTACGTTTGATGTTTCGATTTTGGAAGTGGGCGATGGTGTGATTGAGGTGTTGTCCACCAATGGCGATACCCACCTGGGTGGTGATGACTGGGATGAGCGGATTGTCCAGTGGATGATTGAGGAGTTTAAGAAGGATCAGGGCATTGATTTGAGCCAGGATCGTCAGGCGTTGCAGCGGTTGCGTGAGGCGGCCGAGAAGGCAAAGATTGAATTGTCATCGTTGATGGAGACGGAGATTAATTTGCCGTTTATTACGGCCGATGCCAGTGGCCCGAAGCACTTGCAAATGAAGCTGACTCGGTCCAAGTTTGAGCAACTGACGGAAGATTTGGTGCAGCGTTGTCGTGGTCCGTTTGAACGGGCATTGCAAGATGCGGGTCTGTCGGCAAAGGATATTGATGAGGTTGTGCTGGTTGGTGGTTCAACGCGGATGCCGATGATCCAGCAATTGGTACAGGACCTGACGGGCAAGGCGCCGAACAAGAGTGTGAATCCGGATGAGGTTGTTGCTGTGGGGGCAGCGATTCAGGGTGGTGTCTTGGCCGGTGAGGTGAGTGATGTGTTGTTGCTGGATGTGACGCCATTGAGTCTTGGTTTGGAGACGTTGGGTGGCGTGATGACAGTGTTGATTCCGCGTAATACGACAATTCCTACCCGTAAGACGGAAATCTTTAGCACGGCGGAAGATAACCAAACGGCCGTTGATATTCATGTGTTGCAAGGTGAACGGCCGATGGCACGGGACAACAAAACGTTGGGTAAGTTCCGCCTGGACGGCATCCCGCCAGCACCACGTGGTGTGCCACAAATTGAGGTTACTTTTGACATTGACGCCAATGGTATTTTGCATGTGACAGCCAAGGACAAAGCGACTGGTCGTGAGCAGAAGATTCAGATCACTGCTTCTACGAACCTGACGGAAGATGAAATTGAAAAGATGGTTCGGGAAGCGAAGGAGCATGAAGCGGAAGACCGCCGTCGGCGTGAGCTGGTAGAGGCGCGTAACCAGGCTGACCAACTGATTTACACGATAGAGAAGTCGTTGCGTGAGCTTGGTGACAAAGTTCCGGCTACGGAGCGTGGTCGAATTGAAGGGCTGGTGACGGATTTGAAGTCGGCTATGGAAGGTGAGGATATTGGCCGTATCCGGAATTTGATGGAGCAGGTGCAGCAGGCAAGTTATGCCTTGAGCCAGCAGATGTATCAGGCGCAAGGTACGGCCGAATCGGCTGGCGGCACGCCTGAGTCTGGCGGTAATGGTCAATCAGATGACGTGGTTGAGGGTGAGTTCCAGGAGATGTAATGTCATGACCACCCGCACCAATCTGGTTGAGCGGTACCCGACGTGATTACGTTTGGGATGAGATAGCATACACGTGGGCGGGTTGGTATGACCCGCCCATTTTTGTGAGGATAGGAAATATATGAGCGAGAAACGATACAACGAAGACGGCCGTTTTTGGCCAGACAAAGATGGCATTCACATCCCAATCCGGTTTGGAAGCGGGGAACAAACAGAAACACCAGCAGAAGAAAACCAGGAAAAAATCCAACCCACACCCGCCCAGCCCGTCGATTGGGAAGAAAAATACAAACGACTCTACGCCGAACTCGAAAACACCAAAAAACGGCTGGCACGCAACTATGCCAACCAGGCACGCCAGGAAAAAGAACAACTCCTGCGCGACCTGCTGGCTGTCATCGACAACCTGGAACGCGCGCTGGCCTACACCGAAACCGAAACCGATACACTCCGACAAGGAATCGAACTGACCTTGCGTCAGTTCCAGGACATCCTGACACAACACGGCGTTCAGGTCATCGAAGCAGAAGGCCAGCCATTCAATCCAGAGTTGCATGAGGCAATTGGCACAGTAAGCCATCAAGAATTACCAGAAGGCACTGTGGCTCAGATTGCCCAAAAAGGATACCTGTTTCACGACAAACTACTTCGGCCAGCACGTGTATTGGTCGTAACACACACCGAAACCCAATAAATATACACAGATAATAAACCAATCAACGTGTCAGCCAACAGAGGAGCAACTATGGAATACAAAGACTATTACAAGATACTCGGGGTCAGCAAAAACGCCAGCCAGGACGAAATCCGCAAGGCCTATCGCAAACTGGCCCGAAAGTATCATCCGGACGTCAATCCGGGCGACAAAGCCGCAGAAGAAAAATTCAAAGACATCAACGAGGCCTACGAAGTGCTGTCCGATCCAGAAAAACGACGCACTTATGATCAATTTGGTTCACAATGGCAACAATTTTCCCGAGCTGGTGGTCGTCCGGAAGAGTTCTGGGCGCAATGGGGCGCACACCCCGGTGGCGGGCGCACATACACCCGCACCGTTACACCAGAAGAGTTCGAACAAATCTTCGGTGGGGGTGGCTTTTCCGACTTTTTCGAAATGCTGTTTGGTCAACGGGGCGGCAGAACCAGCCGCACCACTGGCGGATTTGGTAGTGGATTTGACTACCAGCCCCGGCCCCGACGCGGACGAGATACAGAGCACGAAGTGGAAATCTCATTGGAAGAAGCATTCTATGGGACAAACCGCACGCTGCAATGGGAAGACGGCCGTAAAATCGAAGCCCGAATTCCTCGCGGCGTTCGTACTGGCTCCCGTGTCCGCCTAAGCGGCCAGGGCGAAGCCGGTAGCGGTGGTGGCCCCGCAGGCGACCTGTACCTGAAGATCAAAGTTGCACCCCATCCTGTCTTTCAGCGGGATGGCGACGACTTAAAAGTTACCATACCAGTTGACCTGTACACAGCCTTGCTTGGCGGTCAGGTCGAAGTCAAAACTATAGACAAAACGGTTAAACTAACCATTCCACCAGAAACAGCTAACGGCAAAGTCTTTCGGTTACGCGGTTTGGGCATGCCCAACCTGCGTAATCCAGACAAACGGGGCGATCTGTACGCCACTGTGGACGTACAGCTACCCACCAATCTAACCAAACAAGAAAAGGAACTCTTTCAAAAATTACAGAATATGAGACGGAGATAAACCATGACATTCCAACTAATCATTCGTGCCAGCGAAAACGAACCTATATACAGCCGGGCAGTCGCGGCACGACTGGCGAATATCTCGCCAGAATTGTTACGCCGTTGTGAAGAAGAACGTCTCATTCAGGCCCGGCGCATGACAGGCGGCGGATATGGCTACACAGTCGCTGATATTCGCCAACTGGCCCGCATTCGTCGGTTATTAGAAGATCTGGAGCTGGATTTACCAGCCATTGAAGTAATCCTTCATTTACGACAACAAGTTGTCAGTTTACTGCAACAGATTGAGGAATTAGAACAACAAATGGCTCGGCGTGAGCAAGAACTTTTGGCTGAAATCCAGCATTTACGACGCCAATTGGCACAAGAAGCAGTATGGCGATAAGCGGGCAACTACCTAAATCAAATTTCCAAATCAGGAGGAATCAGAACCATGCGGTTTGACAAATTGACACAAAAAGGGCAGGAAGCGATTCTGGAAGCCCAAAATCTGGCTCAGGAATATGGGCACCCGGCTATCGAGCCGGAACATTTGCTAAAAGTGCTGGTTACTCAGGAGGGTGGTGTTGTTCCCTCAGTTTTAAAACGTATCGGCACAGATTTTTCCCTGTTGTTGCAGGATATTGATCAGACACTGGCCAAAATGCCCCGTGCTACCGGAACTGGTGTGCAGGTTGGCATGAGTCGGGATCTGGCCGATATTTTGGAAGAAGCAGAAGATATTGCCGCCAGTATGAAGGACGACTATACATCCACCGAGCATTTGCTGATGGCGATGGCCCAGCCAAAAGCAGGCCGTATTCAGCAATTACTGGCGCGGCATGGGGTGGACTATAACAGTGTGATGCAGGCATTGGCCAGTGTGCGTGGTTCGCAACGGGTGACGAGTCAAAATCCGGAGGCGCAGTACGAAGCCCTGGTGAAATACGGCCGTGATCTCACGGATGAAGCACGCAAAGGAAAACTTGACCCTGTTATTGGGCGAGATGAAGAAATCCGTCGAGTCATCCAAATTCTCAGCCGGCGTACCAAGAATAACCCTGTGCTAATCGGCGAGCCTGGCGTGGGTAAAACAGCTATCGTGGAAGGTCTCGCTCAGCGTATTGTCAAAGGTGATGTCCCTTTGGGGTTAAAAGATAAGCGCATTGTAGCCCTTGACCTGGGGGCGCTGGTTGCCGGTGCCAAGTATCGGGGTGAGTTTGAGGAACGTCTGAAAGCTGTCTTGAAGGAGATTCAGGAAGCGGAGGGGCAAATCATTTTGTTTATTGACGAAATGCACACCCTTGTGGGCGCTGGTGCGGCCGAAGGTGCGATGGATGCCAGCAATATGCTGAAACCGATGTTGGCACGCGGTGAATTGCACGCGATTGGTGCCACCACGCTGGATGAGTATCGCAAGCACATCGAAAAGGATGCGGCTCTGGAACGGCGATTCCAGCCTGTATTTGTGGATGAGCCGAGTGTGGAGGATACCATCAGTATTTTGCGTGGGCTTAAGGAACGGTATGAGGTACATCATGGTGTGCGGATTACGGATGGGGCGGTGATTGCGGCCGCGACACTGAGTCATCGGTATATTACAGACCGTTTTTTGCCGGACAAGGCGATTGACCTGATTGATGAAGCAGCCAGCCGCTTGCGGACGGAGATTGATAGTAAACCGGCTGAGCTGGATGAGGTTGACCGCGAGATCATGCAACTGGAGATTGAGCGGGAGGCGCTGAAAAAGGAGAAGGATAAGGCCAGTAAGGAGCGGTTGCAAAAGATTGAAGAGGAACTGGCTAATTTGAAGGAACGCAGTACGCAGCTTCATGCTCGTTGGCAGGCTGAAAAGGATGCGATTCAGCGTATTCGCCAAATTAAAGAGGAGATTGACCAGGTAAATGTGCAGATTGAACAGGCGGAGCGTGAGGTGGACCTGCAACGAGCGGCTGAGTTGCGATATAGTCGTTTGCGGCAACTGGAGGCTGAGTTGGCTGAGGCGGAATCTCGCTTGCGGGCGTTGCAGCAGGATGGGGCAATGTTGAAGGAGGAAGTGGATGCGGAGGATATTGCTCTGATTGTGAGTAAGTGGACGGGGATTCCGGCGACGAAGTTGCTGGAAGGTGAAGTGGAGAAGCTGATTCACATGGAGGAGCGGTTGCATCAGCGTGTGGTTGGCCAGGATGATGCGGTGAAGGCGGTAGCGGCGGCTGTGCGTCGGAGTCGGTCTGGTTTGCAGGACCCGAATCGGCCGATTGGTTCGTTTATTTTCCTGGGGCCGACGGGTGTGGGTAAGACGGAGTTGGCGCGGGCGCTGGCGGAGTTTTTGTTTGATGATGAGCACAATATGGTGCGGATTGATATGAGTGAGTATCAGGAGCGGCATACGGTTGCTCGTCTGATTGGTGCGCCGCCAGGATATGTTGGGTATGATGAGGGTGGTCAATTGACGGAGGCGGTGCGGCGACGGCCGTATTCTGTGGTGCTCTTTGATGAAATTGAGAAGGCGCATCCGGAAGTGTTTAATGTGCTTTTGCAGGTGCTGGATGACGGCCGTTTGACCGATGGTCAGGGACGTACAGTGGACTTCCGTAACACGGTCATCATCATGACCAGCAATATTGGTTCTCAGTACATTATGGATGTGCAGGATGAGGCGACGATGCGCCAACGTGTGATGGAGGCGTTGCGTAGCCATTTCCGGCCTGAGTTCTTGAACCGAATTGACGAGATTGTTATTTTCCATCGGCTGGAAAAGGCGCATTTGCGTGAAATTGTTCAGATTCAACTGGGCAATGTGCGCAAGTTGCTGGCGCGGCGTAATATCAGCATTGAGTTGACGCAGGCGGCGATAGATTTGCTCATTGATGAGGGGTACGATCCGGCTTATGGAGCGCGGCCTCTGAAGCGGGTGATCCAGCATCGGTTGGTTGATCCGCTGGCCTTGAAGGTGATTCAGGGTGATGTGCGGGATGGAGACCGGGTGCTGGTGGATGCCCAGGGGGATGAATTGACCTTTGTAGTGACAGAACCGGCTGAGGTGGAGGAACCGGCAATGGCTTAACTGTTTGCCGGTTGGCAGAATGGGTTTGATGGAAAGGGGATGGCGAGGTGTCATCCCCTTTTTTTGTTATTCGTCTGGTGGCTGGGGTGTGATGAGGATAGTGGGGGGGACGGGTTGGGCAGTGA
>RFGV01000468.1 GCA_003696605.1 Chloroflexota bacterium
ATGTGCATCTGTAATTATCTGTTGTTTATCAGTAAATGCCTTATTTTCCCAGACAGCTTATCTCACCGGAGTAATTAACCACTATGCCAGTGTAGAGGCATTTGATACGAGTTTGTGTAAAAATCAAATTATTGTTGATACAGCCTATCAATTTTCGGTGGGTGAGCGTGTGATCATCGTACAGATGAAAGGCGCGCAGATTTATCTGGGCAATGATTCTGCCTTCGGGACGGTGCTCGACTACAGGAATGCCGGAGGTTATGAAATCAATTACATCTGGGAAATCCGGGGGGATACGATTGTTTTTGCCAATATGCTTCAAAAGGATTATGATATCAATGCTGCTGTCCAGATCCTCAACTATCCCGTTTACAGCAGTGCGATGGTCATCGATACCTTGACGGCTATGCCCTGGGATGGCGCTAAAGGCGGCATTCTCGCATTTGAGGTTACTGGTGATTTGTTTTTTAATGGTGTAATCGATGTCACAGGAAAGGGATTCCGGGGTGGCAGGCACTCACGGGGGAGCGTGAGCTGTAATCATACCGATTATTTTTCGAAATACATACGGAATATGGCAGGCAAGAAGGGGGAAGGAATTGCAAACTATGATATTTTATACGAAGCCGGGCGTGGACCCCTGGCAAATGGTGGCGGTGGCGGTAACAATTCCAACTCCGGTGGTGGAGGAGGCAGCAATTACGGAACCGGAGGTCGCGGTGGTAATCAATACATCCTCTGCGGACCTTTAAATGTTGGTGGCCTTGGCGGCAGGGCTATCGATTATAACAACCTGAGTGAGCGTATTTTCTTAGGTGGTGGCGGTGGAGGCGGCCAGGAGAATGACGATCAGGGAACGTGTGGTGCACCTGGTGGAGGTGCGGTACTGATTAAGGCGACAAGATTTCTGGGAAATAACAAATACATAATTGCCGATGGTGCAGATGTGGATACCGTTGCTGGCCGCGATGGTGCCGGTGGTGGCGGTGGCGGAGGCTCCGTGCTGATCTACGCTGACACATTTATGACGCCTGTTACCGTCCAGGTCAATGGTGGTGATGGTGGAAATACAAATAATTCCGGCTATACGAATTGCCATGGAACAGGAGCCGGTGGAGGTGGAGGTGTTTTGTGGATTAACCGCAACCATTTACCCGCCAATATCACCCTGATTGCCAACGGTGGTGCCGCAGGCATCATTACCAACCCCAATGCGAATTGCGGTGTAGGATCGACTTACGGGTCAACAACGGGCAGCCCCGGGGGATTTGCGCCTGGCTTACTGCTTCCCGGCATGGGTAACAGCCCGGTATATTCCTGTATCAATGGAAGGCCACATGCCCTGGATGACCCGGTTTTTGCCCCGGTTGGCTATACGATTGTCATCGATGTACAGGCAAATGATACCGATCCGGATGGTGACCCGCTTAAGACCCGTATCTGGAAACATGCGGTCAATGGGTCGTCAGGGGTAGTGAATAATGACAGCATTGTGTATATCCCCTTCCCCGGTTTTACCGGACAAGATTCCATCAAATACATCATTTGTGATGATGGACTACCAGCATTGTGCGATACTGCAACTGTTTATATCCGGGTTGATACCAATCAACCTCCGACAGCAGTAAATGATACCTTTTATTTAATGGTCAATACCCAGGCAGTTATCGATGTACAACAGAATGATTTTGACCCCAATATGGAAATTTTAA
>RFGV01000469.1 GCA_003696605.1 Chloroflexota bacterium
AGTAAATGGAGAACCATTCAATTTTCCAGACGGCCGATTTTGGCTGGTAAATCTAGACACCTCAAACCCCCAGGGCAAAGAACGTATGTACCGGGTAGAAGATGAATCAGAAGACATTAAAGGAGTTGCCGCGATCTACAAAGTGTGTACCCATCTGGGGTGCATCTACTCCTGGGTACCGGCCAACAACCGATTTGAATGCCCCTGCCACGGCTCCAAATATCGCTTAGATGGCCGCCGTATTGAAGGCCCGGCACCACGTACACTCGATCGCTTCAAACTAGAGGCATTAGCAGCTGATCAAAAAACCGTATTAGCCAGCTCCGAATTGCGAAATAATTTTTATCAACCAGTCATTCTGCCCGCAAACACAGCTTTCATACGGGTGGATACAGGGGCACGAAAGCTTGGCCCGTCAGAACGACTACTCTGTGAATTTACAAACAATTGTCCTTAAAAGCCTTATGTCTGTACACTATAAAACCCGCATTCCACATCTATATCGATATCTGGCACCAATTTATGACCCAATACGGCCGTATTGGACACAAACAATCAGTCGAGGCGCTGAACAATACCTGGAAAAATGGCTGAAAGAATTAGTCCATCCAGATTCCGTAATTCTCGATCTTGGTTGTGGCCCTGCCAGTAACCTGAAAAGATTAGAACGTCTAGATTTGCCCTTTACCCATTACGTGGGACTTGATTTATCTTCAGCCATGCTAACTCGGCACCCCACACCAACAAATAGACAGGCAAGTTTTATATTGGGAGACATTTGGCACCCCCCATTTGCTACCGAAAGCTTCGACCTCATTTTAAGTACATGGGCATTTTCCCATCTGCATCATACGCTTCCGGTAATACAAACAATGCTGCACCTGCTACGACCAGGCGGACAGTTATTGATAGTCTGCTTTGCCCGTCCCAACAATCTGATTGGCCGCATACTACACATAACAGAGCCATTGTTTCTGATGCGCTGTCCCACCTGGGAGGAAATTTCTACATGGCCCAATGTAATGGAAGCAAAGCCATTTTTGGGTGGCGTTAATGCAGTTGTTCGTCTACACCGCAAATAACAGAAAACCCTCTCCAACCAATGTGACTGGCATCTGTACCTGACCATTTACCTGGTATTTGCCCAATAACAAGAACCAACTTCCTGGCTAATTTTTATATCCGTACCTTCTCTGCTGTTTCCATCCATTGCCAGAACGGGGTAACACCTGGAATGGAGAGTTGATATACCCCATTTCCCTTGGTTGTTAATTTACCCACCTGGGTAGCTTGCCCCAGGATTAACCAGGGGAGCAACGGTTTCCAGTCATTGGCCCAATAAACGGCCGTTCCCGTAAATCCGCCAAAAGGTGTCCTCTTCTTCTTGCGGCTGGAATTACTCCAAAGCTCATGCCAGGACACATCCATATCAACCAGGCGCACCTGTTCTGCCAGCCGATGCAACATCTTCACTTCTTCCGGGTTACGTTTGGCCATACCATAAAATTGCTGTCCCAGTTGATCGATACGAAACAGCAAACGCTGAAAAAAGACACCAAAATCTGGTATTCTGAACAGTTGCTTGTTTTCTTTTTCGATCAGGCGCACAGGCGACAAAAATTGAATGGTCAACTGGCCTGAGGGTGCAATCTGGTGCTCGTAATAGTCAGCCGCCTCTTGAACGGCCGTCCAATCAAGCGCAATATCAGGCACAGCCACCACCATCTCATCTGGACGGCGAATCAGTTGCATCTTCTGTGCCAACGGCTGGGCAGCCACAATTGAACGCACCTCAAATCGGCCCCATCCCTCATATCGATTCCATCCCACCCCATCTCGACGACCAATTTCCACCACAGCCAAAACAAAATAAGGCAAAAATGGCAGCAATTCCCCTACCAATGTCAATCCAAACGAAAACGATTCACCAGCTTCCACACGCTTCCGCGGCGGTATAGGAGGCACAATCGTATAACCACGTGTCGGAAGCCCTGGATCCAGTTCCGCACTCAAAAGCCAGCAAGCCGGACAAACCGCTGCGTGCTCAGGTGTTGGCGGCAGGTTAGAGCGAGCCTGAGAGCAAGTAGCCCGACGCATGACGTTGGCCAGCGCATTGCGTAAATTATTACCAGCATAATGGTAACCCAGGCCAATTGGCGTCGTCGCTACACAATCGAAGCGCAGGTGAACCAACCGTAAATTCATAACATTCCTCCAGAATAGCTATACCTTGCTAAGATCCAAACCAAATTCTGAGTTATAAGGACTAAATACAATATAATGTTGTAACTCATTATCCCATCGAATTTGACCAGCATTTCGTAAAATGTGGAAACGCGCCCAACTGATGGGCACAAGGAGCTGCCGGGCTTCGATGAAACGGCCGTCTTCGGCCAAATCGTAGTAGTCGTTGTGAAGGTCGGCCGGCAGCACGTCGAGGCCGTCGAACAGCTTGTTAAACCGCTCCTGAAAGTCGTAGTCGGCAGAGGCGAAAGGGCGCAGGGTGTTGATGACGATGGTCTCAAATTC
>RFGV01000470.1 GCA_003696605.1 Chloroflexota bacterium
GGATGCCTTGTTCCAGAAATGGTTTGTAACTGACGAAGGATAAAGTTACTGAAATGAAGATTGTTTAGCTGAAGAGGGTGTGCTTTTACGGCACGCCCTCTTTACTTTTTGGTCAGGTTCGCTAAAATTTGCTAAATTTGCGTGTCATTACTTTGGTGGTGACAAAATTATCAATTAAGGACTGTATTATGAGCGAACAAGCAACTCCCCGAACTGCTCCCCGTCTGGCGCCTTCGCTGGGTAAATTGTCTAATGTTCCCTGGTGGTTGTTGGTAGCAATTTTGATTGGTTTGTTTATTGTGTATGAGATCATTACGGATGATCAGACAAATACGATTTTCTTTGCGGTGGGCAAAGGTATTCGGGTTACGTTTATTGTAACGATTTCTGCATATACGCTTGCTTTGGTGATTGGCTTGCTGGTTGGTTTTGGGCGCGTGTCTAAGAATCCGGTAGCATATAATATTGCCACGTTTTATGTAGAGGTCATTCGTGGTGTACCGATGTTGGTTTTGTTGATGTACATCGCGTTTGTGGCTGTGCCTTCGCTGATCAATGGGATTAATGCATTGGGGGATTGGCTTGTTGCGACGGGTATTGGAACAGGTGAGGCATTAACGAATGTGACATCGCGGAATGTGGATAATACAGTTCGTGTTATTGTGGGTTTGGGGGTGGCTTACGGTGCGTTTTCGGCTGAGATTTTTCGTGCGGGTATTGAGTCGATTGAGAAGGGTCAGATGGAAGCTGCTCGGGCGTTGGGGATGAGTTATTTTCAGGCGATGCGGTTGGTGATTTTGCCTCAGGCTGTACGGCGGGTGTTGCCAGCGTTGGGTAATGATTTTGTGGCGATGGTGAAGGATTCGTCTTTGGTTTCGGTGTTGGGCGTGCAGGATATTACGCAGCTGGCCAAGTTGTATGCGGCGAGTACGTTCTTGTTTTTCCAGACGTATAGTATTTTGGCATTTATTTATTTGATTATTACGATTTTGCTGACACGCTTTGTGAGATGGCTTGAGCGGCGTATGCGGATAGGTGTTTAGAGGGTGTTTGTTTAGGAGGTTGTTGTGGGATTAGAGGCATGTGCTTCTAATCCCTTTTGTTTTATGTGAGGAGGATGGGATGACGGAGTTATTGCACCAGCCGGGGTTTTTGGGGACGAGTGCGAATTGGGGAGCGGATATGACGTTGTTGGTTGGGTTGTTGGTTGCGGTGTTGTTGACTGTTGGTGTGGTTTTGGCGCGGCGGGGGAGGTATGGGGCGCATCGTTGGTTTCAGACGACGGCGGCTGCATTGAATGCTGTGTTGGTTTTGTGGTTGATGGTGTTGCCGTTTCGTGATTTTGTGGCACCGGGTTTGCCGGAGCGGTTGAATGAGCGGTTTTATTATGTGACGGTGGCGCATGCTTTTGTGGGTTTTTTGGGGTTGACGTTTGGGTTGTTTGTGACGTTGCGAGCGAATGGGTTGATGATTCGGCCGTTACGGTTTAATGATTATAAGGGGTTTATGCGGGTGGCTTATGGGTTGTATATGTTGGCTACGTTGTTGGGGGTGGTGGTGTATGTTGTATGGTTTGTGAATAATCCGAATCCACCGGTGTATGAGTAACGGCCGTAACCGGTTTGTGTGTTTGCGAAGGTGGTTACGGCCGTTTTTTGATTAATTTAGATTGACGTTGAGAGGAAAGAGCAGGTGGAAGGTGGTACCGCTTTGTGGTCCAGTTGTGCTTTCTACCCAGATACGGCCGTTATGCGCCTCTACAATTCCGCGGACAATTGTCAGCCCTAATCCAAGCCCACCACCCTTAAATACAGATTTGTTCGAGGTATGATGTTCAATCGTTCCCAAAGTATAGAATTGATCGAAAATGTAAGGTAGTTCATGGTTGGGAATGCCAATGCCATTATCTTTGATGGCGATGTGGATCGCATTTTCCAGAGAACGACCACAAATCCAGATATCGCCACCGTCAGGAGTAAACTTGATTGCATTTTGAACCAGGTGAGAAACGGCCGTTTTGATTTGCTGTTCATCTCCACGAATAACCGGCAATTCTGACATATCTTCCAAATGCAACTTCAACTTTCGCACCTGCAAATCTGGCCCAAAACGATTTGTTATTTCTGCCAGCAAATGAGCCATATTCACTACATCAACATCCAGCATCAGCGAGCCAGTATTGATCTGTGATACTCGAATAATTTCTTCCACCACCTGTTGCATGCGAGCCACACTTGCTGTCAGCTTTTCTGCGGCCAACATCAGCGATTTTGTATCCAACTCATTTTCAAGCTGCTTTAGCTCCTGCTCCAACAAACGAGCATATCCACTTACCAATGCCAACGGCGTGCGCAACTCATGGGATGCTAACGTCACAAAATCATGTTTGACACGATTAATTCGCTCCAATAACTGTGGCATTGACTCCATCGCCCGTACCTGTTCTTCCAGATGAATCAAAGTATTATCTGCCATCCGATAAGCTGGCTGCTGTTGAATAAAGCTGGCAATTTGTTGGGGAAACCGGGAGGCATTAATGGGTTTGGTCAGAAATCCATCAACACCAGCAGCCAACACTTTTTCCCGAATGTCCTGCTGAGTATGTGCAGTCAGTGCGACAATGGGCGTACTCCTGGTAGTAGGTGAATTCCGTAAATGGCGAGACACCTCCATACCAGGCATATCTGGCAATGAAATGTCTAACAGCACTAACGAGGGTTGGAGTTTGTTCGCTAGCGAAATTCCCTCTCTGCCAGCAGGGGCAACAATAACTTCATACCCACATGAATTCAGAAGTGTTTGGACCAGCCGTTGGCTACTCCGGTCATCTTCAATGTATAAAACTTTTGTCGGCACTCCCATGAGATGTAACACCTGTACGTTAATGATTTTTCTGTCGTTACGCGTTTCAAACTGCCAATACGCGCACAAGGCTTATTCTAAAGAAGAATTCTTACCAATTGTGTTAAAACCATTAAACTGAAGTCAGATGGTATGCCATTTTGGTGATGTTTTTTACTTGACGGACGGTGGTATAATGACGATGCAAGCAGTATAGGGGAAAAC
>RFGV01000471.1 GCA_003696605.1 Chloroflexota bacterium
GGCTAATAACGAACCCGAATTATATATTTTGGAACAACGGTCGCGGATGGATACGTTTTTGGTGGTGGGAACGGCCGTTTCTGCTTACCAACCCGAAGATGCCCTCGTCGTCTATGATGAAATTGTGCCCGATGTTGAAGAACCTGTGGCCTTGCTGCGGGTGGTGGCCGCCAATCCCGACTCACTCACCGCCCAAATTGTACTGCACAACCCGGAACGGCCGATTCACACCCGCTTTCGGGTTGACGCTCAGGTTGATCAGGTCAGTCGCGGCGAATTGGTTCCATTTGATGATGCCTTTGTCGCTTATTTTATAGGCAGCGGGCAAGTGCGCGTGCGCCCTGGCGTCACTCTGGCCGAGGGTGATCTGCTGCAAGCGTATGCACCGGTGGTCGTGGATGGTCTGACACTGGATTATGTGCAAATGTTCCCGCCTACCCGGCTGCACGTGTCAGAAGTGGGCGTAAAGCAAGCCGTTGCCGTAACGACATTGGCAGATGGGGCATGGCCGCCGGTGGGGACGGTTTTGGCCTTGGCGGATGAGGGAGGGATGGAAACGGCCGTGCCCCCAGCCACAGCAACCAGGCCCACTGCACCTACCACAACACCGCAGCCTACAGAAACGCCATATGCCGGGCCATGCTTACTGGAATCGCTGGAAGCGGCACCACCCTCGCCACAAGTGGTGGGAACGGCCGTAACGGTACGTATGCGTGGTACATGCGAAACCGGTGTGCGGGCGATTCGTTTGTTCATCAATGGTGAGTGGGTGGGTGAAAAGGGTGGGCATATTGCGCCGCCGGAGGAATTCAATTACTTCTGGATGACAGAAGAGCTGGAGCCGGGTGATTATGTACTGACTGCTGAAGTTGCCACCTGGGGAGATGATGATTGGCAGTTCACGTCTAGCCAGACGATCACCTATACATTGACGTCTGCGCCGTAGGGGTGTTCAGCAAGGAGGAAACGTATGCAAGTGTGGCAGCCGGGGTGGACAACGGCCGTTAAAATCGAAAGCGGTGGTCGTTACCCGTTGGGGTTAAATCGCTTCCACAATGGTCTGGAAGAAATCCTCATCAAGAGCATCACCGTTCTGGCGAATCGGCTGCGATACTACACGTACTGCTGTTGGGCAATTGGGGACATTGAACGACATGAGTCGTGTCAGAATTGGGCCGATTTCGTACATGCTTTCCAAAAGCGGGAAACAGCTCTGGCGATGGGGTTGTATTTATTGCAGCCAGGCTATTCAGTGCCCGGGTCTGAAAAAATTGCCAAAGTCGCCAATGATGAAGCCGACTCCCAGCCTTGCGACTTTAGCATCATGCAATCGAACGACCTGGGTGCGTTTGGGCTGTATTACATTGGCACATCTTACTCGCTGGGTTTGACTGAAAGAAATGAAAATGGTGTTGTCGTGCTGACAGAATCCGGCCAAAAGCTATATGAAATTGCAGAACGGCGGTACCGGAAACTAAAACCAACTTACTACACAAATTATCGCGGAAAATCGCCTGTGCCAACGGCCGTTTTGCGTGAGTGGGGCCAGGTGAATGATTTTGACAACATCCGAGACGACGAATGTCAAGCTGAGAGAGTATTTTTTCAGTCACTTTTGTTTCGCCTTGAACTAGCCAGCCCAGGAGATTATCGGCGTGATACGCTGGCATTTTTCCTGACCTGCATTGATCATTGCCATCAATCAGGCACGGCTTTTGATGAAAACGTACTCAGCAACATCCATCTTTATCGGTGCTATCAACAAGATTCGGGGGCCATTATTCCATTTGAAGTCCCGAAGCAGTTTGAAGATGTCCATTTTTACTGGGCTATTTACGAAGGCCATGCCTATTTTCGTGTCTGGCTTTCACGGTTGTTTCAACTATTCCTCAATTACCTGAAAGGGTGCCCACAGGGAGGCACGGTTGCCGAGTTTCTGGATGAAATTGACACCGCCCACTTCAACGAAGCCATAACCGATTTTTGCGGCACAGAGGCAAATTGGCTGGACGGGAATATGGGCGATGTTTTGCAAAGTATTGGTGCACCGCCCCATTTGACCGACCCCTTTTCAGAAGTGCAGCTCACGGCCGATGATCAGTACACAACATTTTCAGGTGTTCTGGCAAAATTTGTATTGGTGATGGCTGCACTTTGGCTGAGATTTCAGGCTGTTCGCAATGATCAACGGTATAAGTTTGTGGCGATGAACCTGAGCCACGATTTATGGTTTGATGTGCTTTTTCAGTTGCCGACCTTGCATCAAATGCCTGTTCGCCAATTTTTACGCAAGATGTTGCAAAGTTATGTGCTCAATCAACATGACTGGATTATGATGCAAAAGAATGATTTGCGTCGCTGCTGGTTTATAACCGAGCAAGGGCGCTATTTCTTTCAGGCAGATACCACAGAAATTTGGCGGCCGGCCAAATACAGCACCATTATGAATTTTCTTCACGATATGAATTTGATTGAATTATCCGTTGAGGAAAGTTGGCGATTAACGGAAGAAGGGCGAACGCTGCTGCGACGAGTGGAGGCGATGGCATAATGGCGAAATTCAATCTGGTTGAATCGTTTTTTGACCGGCGGCATGGGTTTGAAACGGCCGTTTTGTGCAGCTATGGCCTCGACCTTCACTTCTTTGAAAATTACCTGCTTAAATTGAATGGCTTATATGCTTGTGATGATATTGTCTTGTTTGTCGATGCCCAAACCTATACCCAGTTTCAGCAAAGCGGCTATGTTCCCCAGGCATTGAATCGTCGTTATCTGGTTTCCTGGTTGCAGTCGCCAGGCGTTTTTCACACCAAATTATATTTGCTGGCTTCACCCAAAAAAGCACTGATTGGCATTGGCAGCGCCAATTTAACTCGAGAGGGAATTGCCAGTAACCTGGAACTGTTGGCAACGTTTGAAGTCACC
>RFGV01000041.1 GCA_003696605.1 Chloroflexota bacterium
CAAGGCATCCACCCAAAGGTTGTAAAGCGTGAAGGTGGCCCATGCCCACAGCGCACAGCTCACGATGCCGGGCGGCCAGCACCACCGACTGCCGCGGGCGGCCAGCACCACGTACACCACGCCCAGCACCACGGCCAGCGTCTCGGTCCAGTGCAGCTGTCGGGCCGCCTCGACCACCTGTGTCCACCACTCGGCTTCGGGCATCATGGCGGCAAAATTAGCGAAGCCAACCTTTCGCAACTTGAAGGAATGTTGAGTCCGTGCCAGCCTGGCCGCTCGGCTGTTTTTGTTTTGAAATTTTATTGTTGTTAAAAAAATGACGAATTCGATGAACAAAAAGGCGGTTATTTACTTTGTCCTGATGAATGTTTGCCAAACAGGATGCACGCTGTAATCCGGCAGGAAAAGGATCGGAAGGAGGGCCGGGCTCGACGAATCCGGTTTTCCGCAAAAAAAAATTGCACAGAAGTGCCTGGTTTTGCAAAGCTTGTGTTTTGGTTTCGAAAAAAATATCGAACATGACCCAACGCCCTCACTGTTCGTTGCGTGAATGCAAGTGAAACGCAACCTCTTTTCCCACCCCGGTTAAGCGCATGCTGGTCTCGACAGCGAGCCGCGATTTGCGCCTGATTCCCTTTCTGCCATGGTACTGCGGAAACCTTCCTTCTCGATCACCTCGATGAAGGCACAACCCCGATTTTCTCACTAAAAAATCCAAAAACATGAGACACCTCGTTACACTTATCACTTGCCTGTGGCTGGCGGCTGCGCGCACGTTGCAGGCTCAGACTGCCGTTTTCAAGGCCGTGTTGACCGGTCGCCAGGAAGTCATGCCGGTGGCCAGCAGTGGCTACGGCGAGATCACGGCGACACTTACGGGTAATCAACTGGTGGTTGAAGGCTATTTCGAACAGCTTACCGGTACGTTCGACGCCACGGTGGCAGGAGGCGCCCACATCCACATGGGCTATGCGGGCCAGAACGGGGGCATTGCACTCACCCTGGTGCCTACCCTCGATGCAGATTTGCGGGGCGGCACGTTCATGGCCCTCACCAATACCTTCACGCTTACTGCCGAGCAGGCAGGGCAATCGCACCATGAGTAAAAATTCAATGTGATTGAGTCAAGCGAGAGACAAACAGATGCAACAACGCAAGAAGATAATTGGGATCCCAGCCG
>RFGV01000472.1 GCA_003696605.1 Chloroflexota bacterium
AGTGTGGACATTGATTCATAGCTCTTTTATATCATGCCTTTTGAATTAGTCACTCCCGAAAGTTGATTTTCCCTGCTGGAAATTTTATAATGTCAGTAAGGGAGTTTCTCGTGCAAGTAAACCCCACCCATCCTTAATAAGCGTATTGGTTTTTTAGAATTGCGCCTGGCCTCATTATAAAAAAGGCGCGAAAACACCTGCCAATCACGCGTTTACATCTCGCGCTGCGTAATGCAGGTCAGGCAGGGAGAAACAAAAATGAAAAAGCTGATTCTTTTCCTGGTTGTATTAGCAGTCGGCCTCTCGATCGCAAATCTCCCCCTAATTGCTGAAGAAATCACCTGGCAATGGGTCCTGTATAAAGGCGAACTGGAAAATTATAAATTTTATCTGCAGACGTGGCCATCTGGACGATACGCTTCAGTGGCTCACGCAAGAGTAGACAGAATCAACTGGAAAAATGCATTGGCGGAAAATACCGTGGCAGGCTATGAAAATTACCTTCAAAATAATCCTGATGGCCGATATGTCAATGAAGCAAAGAGACGAATTGAAAAGTTTCACTGGCAGGATAGTCTGAAAGAAAATTCAGTAGAAGCGTTTGAAAGATATCTACAATTGTATCCAAATGGTCAATACGCTGCTGAAGCTCGAAGTAAATTGGATGAATTCCATTGGCAGGAAGCAGTTGCTACGAACACTGTTGGTAGTTATGAGCGATATTTACAGCTGTATCCCAATGGAAAACACGTGGCTGAAGCGCAAGACAAATTGGATACGTTGCACTGGCAAGAAGCTCAAAACAAAGACACTCTTGAGAGTTACCAAGAATATCTGCAACTTCAACCCAATGGTAAATATATCTCAGAGGCATTGAGCCGAATTGATGATTTTGACTGGCAAGAAGCAACGGCCGTTCATACCACACAAAGTTACCAGACCTATCTTGATGTGCATCCAGACGGCAAATATGTTGACCAGGCGCTCGAAGAACTACACTGGCAAGAAGCCGTAGCCGGTAATGTGACCTCTCTATATGAACGATACCTCCGGTTACATCCTGACGGAAAGTACGTTACAGAAGCAGAATCACAACTAGATGCTCTTCGATGGCAACAAGCCACTTCCGCAAATACCATCCGTGCCTACCAGGATTATATGAGACAACATCCAAACGGAGCACACCTCTTAGAAGCCGAAGCCAATATCACTGCCCTTCGTTCAGATCCTGCCCCCTATGAGCAAGCCTTGCAAAAAGGCACATTAATGGCATTGCAACAATTCCTGACCAATTATCCAGGACATGAAATGGAAGAGGAAGCCCGGCTCGTTTTGCAGGAAATCAAAGAAGGGCGCGATTTAGTCAGTTTGTTGGAAGAAAAAAAGGTAGAAATAGAAACTGAAGGAAACGGTTTAACCAGTGTAATCGTTCGTGTACGTCGGTTGGTCCCCTATCAACTAACTGTGCGCGTGCCTGTCGGCACGTTATTTGTTCCGGCCAGATCGGGCGTACAAAATATGGTTGTAACATCAGAAGAAGTGGCGCAACTTAAAGATGACGGATGGACAGAAGTTTCTGTGGCCACTGCTTGTGCCAATATGGCGTTGAGTGCTCCCGATTCTGAAGACTACTTTCCTGTGATTAGAAGATCTCCTTATCAGCCTGAATTAGCCACAGTGTTACCAATCTTAGAAGAGGCTGATCCAAGCTACGATGTGTTGCAGGCTGCTATATGGATTATTACCGATAACGCAACCTATGAAGAATTGGGAATTCTCGTTTCTTGCCTCCCGTTTATCCTGGATTGTGATGTGCGTGCAATTGAAGAAGAGGAAGCGGCTCAAGCCTTACAACTGTTAGCAGAAGCAGGAATTGATATTACCCAAAAGCGTATTTGGGCAGACAGAAATCGGATTCTTCAGGGGTTACCTGAAGGAGAATTAAAGTCCTGGCTGGAAAATTTTAGTCAGGCTTAATACGTTTAGATGGCGGTTATGGCCCAGGTAACGGCCGTCTTTCAGGCAGATGGGTCATAACCGCCCGCGCATAGACTGTGCATATCCGGTTAGTTCAATATAGCCGCGAGCAGTAATTGCACGGCCGTTTCTCTCCCCACGAAATGCAACGGCACCCTCCCAATACACGGTGGACACAGTCAATTCCTGGTTTGGCATGAGTGGCGCACCTGTCAACTCCAGCTCCAACGCGGGAATACGAATATGCCATTTGGCCGGATATTCTGCGCCGCTGGTAGGACTACGCCATGTATCCAGCACTTCCAGCTCCCAGTCACCTAAATGTAGCGGCAAGACTGTCCCATCGGCCTGCACAAACGACCCGGCTGAAGCTGGCTCTACGGTACCATCTGCCCGTCGAATCTGAAATAGCATGAGAGCTGTGCCATCATCCAGTTGCAGAGAAAACCAGTCCCAGCCAATTGCTTCAGCCGAAAGCGCACTGGTGCTGTATTCATGATCTTTCCAACTCAGGCCGGAAACAGTATGAGATCGACCGTTTATTGTTACCACGCCCTCAGTTTTTTGCCGAATAATTGAATAATAATAAGATGCATTACCTGGCTCTACCCCTTTAGGACTCAGCCCCCCTTCCCCATGCAAAATTGGTGGCATCGTTTGCGTTAAGGTCAGTTCCAGCGTTACCTCATCTGTGCTGGCGTACAGACGCACCTGTCCTGGTGCGATTTCCGCCACTTCCCAATCCTCCAGCCACACCCGATATGGCTCTGCCTGGGCCCCAGCCAGACCAATGGCCCCCCGACTCAATCGTTCGGTGGCATAAAAACGGCCGTTGGCCACATCACTCACAGCAAAATGAGCCAGATAAATCTGGTTGGTACGCCAATCAGAACCGGTCTGGGTGAACTGGTCTGGCGGGCGAATAGCACGACGAAAAATAGTGAACTGAAAGCCAAATGGGGGACCATCGGCCGTTTCCAGATTCCCCGTATAGTACCACCATTCAGTCTGGTAATCAGGGTGTGGACCCAAATCACGCGGAAATGTCATTGCATTGGGCGTCAGAGCCAGCGCAAAGCCATCTGTCGTTTCTTCAGAGAGCAAAGGAATCAGCGAATTCTCTTCTGTAGAAACGGCCGTTTTTTGTCCTTGCCACCACCAGCCAACAACCAGCACACCACCCAGCACCAAAACCAACCACCATCGCCATCCATTCATACAACTTCACTCCTGCCGCAACGCTGTGGCAATAACAATCCGTCCCAGCCGCAACATTGGATACACCCCTGCCAACAGTGCCGCCAATAGCGACACCGCCAACGCTTGCCCAAAGTAACCTGGTTCCAGCCGCATTTGCAGCGTCCAGCCAAAAGAACGCACATTAATCACATAAATAAGCACCCACGCCAACACAAAGCCGGCAGGCATGGCCAACACCCCAGCCAGTGCACCCATCAAACCAGTTTCCATGAGCGTTAACTGCCATAACTGGCGCAACGTCATGCCTGTGGCCCGTAACACACCAAACTCACGCGCTCGTTCCAATTGCAAACTCATCAGTGCACTTAAAATGCCAATAAACGCCACAATAACTGCCAACAGGCGCAAAGCGGCTGTAATGGCAAAAGTACGGTCAAAAATCGCCAATGCCTCCTGCCGTATTTCCTGATTAGACTGTATCAATACGTCCTCCCGCGCCTGAAATTGCTGTTGCAAGTCAGCAACCAGTTCGTCAACGGCCGTTTCCGGGCGCACAAATAACCCAATAGTAGAAACGGCCGTATCCCCCCACACGCTTATATAACTCTCCCGATCCATCAAAATTGTGCCCCTGTCTGAAGAATAATCATAAAAAACAGCCAAAACCGGAAACTGGCGGGCTCCTTCCGGGGTAAGCAAAGTTAACGGCGGGGGTGGCACCGGCAAGCCCTCCTTGATAAGCAATGTTTCAGACACAAATATCCCTTCACCCGCAGCAAACCGCGCCCACAACGTCTCTCGTTGGCCGTCAATCCAGGCATACGCCCGCTGCCCAGCCGATACATCTCCATCTACAGCCACCAATTCCACTGTGCGCCCCAGCTCTGGCAATTGGACGGCCACATGACGCGCGGTAACCGCCTGAATGACAGCCGGATGGGAAACGGCCGTTTGCACCACATCTTCCGGTAACACATCACCAATCTGACTGGTAGCTACACCCGGTGGCGAGAGATAAACATCTGCCTGCAATGTCTGGCTGAGCCACTGCGTAACCGTCTGGCGAAATGAGCCAATCATAATAGAAACACCAATGATGACAGAAACAGCAACCATGAGGGCAGCAATCGCTACTGATGTACGACTAATAGAACGGATAATGTCTCTGGGGGCCATACGTCCCAGCACACCAAACAAACGCCCGCCAAGCGGTGTCACCAGACGCATGGCAACGGCCGTTACTGGTGGCGTGAGAAAAGCAAATCCGATAAGAATGGCAAATAGTCCGGTAAAAGCGACTGTCAGTCCTGCCTGTGGCCACCAAAGCAACAAGCCCCCTGCCAGACTCAAAACCAGCCAGACCAGTGTGAGCCAGGGCAACAAACGACGACTTTTTCCTTCCAGCGTAGAGCGATAAAGTGTGCCTTGTGGTGGTGTGCGCATAGCCTCCCAGGCAGGCAAAATAGCAGCAACCACACCAGCAGCCACGCCTACCACAACGCCACGCACCACAGAAAATAAGGGAATGGAAACATCCTGAACGGTTACCACAAAATAGAAGTCATTGATGGTTTGTGTGACCAGACGAACCATCCCCCGCCCCAACAGAATGCCCAGGGCAACACCCAATAGTGAGCCAATCAGACTAAGAACGGCCGTTTCTGCCAAAATCAGGCGGAATAGCTGCTCACCAGTTACACCCAAGCAGCGCAAGATGCCAAACAACGGGCGTCTTTGCACAACACTAAATGTGACGGTGTTATAAATCAGGAACATGCCGACAACCAGTGCCAGCAAGCTTAAAGCTGCCAGATTTAGGCGAAAAGCCGCTGTCATCTGCTGCACGGCATTACTCTGTGAAGAGGCTGGCTCCAACAAAGCATCGGCAGGAAGCAAAGCACGCACATGCGAAACGGCCGTTTCGTCCGGCAAAATCAGGTCAATGCGACTCAACCGCCCTACCATGCCCAGCAACTCTTGGGCAGTCGCCACATCAGCAAACATCACCTGCCGCAAAGCGGTGCGCGTCACCCCATCCGCTGGTTGCAGCAACCCCACAACACGCGCAGTAACCAACTGGCCATTTACCCGTAAGGTTAAGGCATCTCCCAATACCACACCATATCGTTCGGCCGTTTCGGCACTGACAATTACCGTGTTTGGCTCAGTCAAAAATTTGACCAGCAAAGACAGTTCGTTACCAACAGCACCGAAATAATCTCGAAATGGTGGCTCGGCCAATGGGTCAACACCCACCAGGCGTATTGGCTGCCCTCCCAATTCTGATACCACCACATACCCTTCCACAATGGGAGCAGCCGGGTGAATGCCAGCTTCGGCTCGCAAGCGTGTGTAAATAGCTTCATCCAGCCCGGTTGGGCCGCCGATGACATGGTGTGTGGCTTTGCCAGTGATGGCATCGGTAGAAAGCTGGAAAGCGCGACTGGCAGACCCACTGGCGAGGTCAATAGAGACAGTCATGGCAACTCCCAATGCCACGCCGAGAATGAGCAGCAGGTACTGAAACGGCCGTCTGCGTAGCCGCCGCCAGGCTGTGCGCCACAGGGGTGCTTGATGAACAGATGCTATCATGGGCCAGTAACCTGTGAGGGGGGCACCGAAACGGCCGTTTCCCGACTTACAACCAAATGCCCCTCATGGATCCGAAATACTCGATCTGCCAGTGGCACAACTTCTGGACTGTGGGTGGCCATAATCAACGTCTTGCCCCGTTCCCGTGTTAGCGAAAGCAATAATTGCAGCACCTGTTGCCCGGTCTCTTCATCCAGATTACCTGTAGGCTCGTCGGCCAGAATGAGCATAGGATCGTGTACCAATGCCCGGGCAATCGCCACGCGCTGCTGCTCTCCCCCAGAAAGTTTGTCCGGAAAAGTATCCAGACGGTCGGCCAACCCTACCTGAGTCAGCAAATGAACGGCTGCGTCAAGGGCAAAACGGCCGTTTTGCCCCGCCAATTCCAGTGGCAATGTCACATTTTCCAACACAGTAAGCGTTGGTATCAGGTTGAAAAACTGAAAGACAAACCCAATATAGTCCCGACGAAAAAGCGTCCGCTCCCGCTCGCGCAGCCGAGTAATCGGTACATCCCGAACCCATACTTCCCCTACTGTTGGCTTTTCAATGCCACTAATCAGATTCAGTAAGGTACTCTTGCCACTACCACTTTTGCCCAACAAAACGGCAAACTCCCCTTCAAAAAAGGTCACATCTACCTGGTTCAATACAATGCGACGTTGTTCCCCTTCTACAAATACCTTACTTAATTCCTTGAGTATTACAATCGGCTTCATCATCCTGTCTGCCTTTTACATGAATGTTTGCACCACATTGGTACACGAAAGGACTGTATCATGTCCTGCTACTGGCGACAATATATCTCTACAAAACCTGTACAAAAGTTATCAGACTTTAATGTTACCTTATCCATGTCGCCAATATAAACTGTATCCTGATTATTTGCCATTGGCACAGAGCAGTCGAAACCGTTAAAATCATTTCTGAGTTGTGTTTTGTCAAACTGTTTTGTTTTTGATTGGGGCAAAGAGACGATTATGTCGAAACGGCCGTTACCAACAGCCAATACTTCCTTTGGGCAAGACCTTATCGTCCGCACCCGGTTCATTCCCCCACAGACCAAACCACACCTCATTGCCCGCCCTCACCTGGAAGAACTGCTGGCCTCTATCATCAACTATCCACTCACCCTGCTCAAAGCTGAAGCCGGATACGGGAAAACCACCACAATTGCTACCTTTTTAGCCAACAGCCACCTCCCCCACTTCTGGTGCAATCTGGGAGAGACAATGACCGATCCGCTCCTCTATCTGCTTCATATTATCTATGCCTTTCGGGAACGACATCCAGCAATTGGGGAAAAAGCACTGCAAATTCTGGCTCATGAAGGGGGGGCATCCCGCCTGTGGATGCCGGCCGTTGATGCTCTTGTCAACGATTTGCTGGATACACTGGATAATCCTACAGTGTTGGTATTGGATGATTACACGGCCGTTAATGAAGCCAAAATCAATGCCATTACCGAACGACTAATTGAACAAATGCCCCCTCAATTGCATGTGGTGATCACTTCTCGTTCCATGCCCAGTTTTCCCGCACGCGCCCGCTGGCGGGCTACCGGTGAGTTGCTAGAAATCGGCCGTTCAGAATTGGCTTTTCGACCAAAAGAGATATGTCGGCTATTTGCGCAACGAGGTGGCCACACATTGTCGCTATCGTTGGCACGGGCACTGGCAGCCGAAACAGAAGGGTGGCCAATTGCCATCCAGATGTTGAGTGAGGGAATACGGCATATGGAAGCAGGTGTGCTGGATGATTTGTTGCGCCGAATGCCGGGACCGCTGGAGTTATTATTTGACTATCTGGCCGAAGAGGTGTTTGGACGACAACCAGAAGAGATACAGGTATTTTTGGCAGAAACGGCCGTTCTCCGCTACCTTGACCCTGATACTTGCAACGCCCTGCTTGACCGCCAGGACGCCGAACACATCCTCCGCTACCTGGAAGAAAACTCTCTCTTTATCACCCGAGAAGGCACTTACCGACATCATCCCCTCTTCCGTGACTTCCTCAATCGTCGTGCCGCCCTATCCGAAAACCAACAACGGGAACTACATCGCAAAGCCGCTGAATACTATTACCAGCTTGGCAACACAGAAGAAGCCGTTTACCATCTGCTTAGTGGCGGACAATATCGCCGTGCGGCCGAACTTTTGGTCACTATTGCCAGACCAATGGCTTACAGTGGCCGTCACCAAACATTGGCTGCCTGGCTAGATCAACTTCCCCCAGAACTCTTGGGACTTCACCCGGAGTTATTACTAGCCCGCGGGCATGCTTACCGTTTTGCCAGCCAATATCAGCAGGCACTTGCTACCTATGAACAGGCAAGGGAGCGATTTGTAGAAATTTCCGACACTTCTGGGGAAATTCGTGCGTTGCGCGGGCAAATTCAGGTTTATCTGGATACGGTGCAACCAGCTCAGGCCGCACCATTATTAGCCCAGGCATTGGCAAGAGCCCGGCGAGGCAATCGGCGACAAAGAGCTGAACTTTTGTTGCTGCTGGCAGAAAACAAACTGAATGCAGGTAATGTACGCCAGGCAGAACGATTGCACCGGGCCGTTTATCAGGCAGCGAACCAGACAGATTTCCCGGCTATGAATCCGCGCGTATATGTGCGAAACGGCCGTATTGCCCGCGCCCGCCAACTCATCGAAACCAGCCTCCGCACCGATCCCTGGGGAGCCGGACACTGGCGTGTACCCCGCTCCCACCGGGAAGCCACAGTCCTGTTGGCCTGGCTCGATGCCCTCACCGGAGACGCCAACAACGCTCGCCACTACGCCACCCAGGCACTGGAACTGGCTCAGTCACTTAACTCACCCATCGTAGAGAGTGTGTCACTGGCTCGCCTGGGGCATGCCTGGCTCACTGGCACAGATTACGACCCCGCCCAGGCGGAAGGCTGTTACCGCAAGGCAATGGCACTGGCCGAAAAAATTGGGGTTCCCCGCTACAAAGTGGAAGCCTACCTGGGATTTACCCTGCTTGCTGGCCTGGAAGGAAATGTAGCCGAAGCCAAAGCCAATACCCGTGAGGCACTGGCCATATTGGCAGAAGGTGGTGACCGGTATATGACGGCATTGGTACAGTTAGCCCTGGGTGCGGCATTGACGTTAAGTGATCATCCAGAAACGGCCGAATGGCTGGCCTATGCGACAGAATCCGCCCAATTTTGTGGCGACAGCCTGACACTGTGTCAGGCCAATTTGTGGCAAGCTGTCCATCATTACCGGTTGGGCAGGTGGCAAGAGGCTGCCACAATAACAGAACAGGTGTTGCAGGCAGCACAAACACATGGATACGATTTTCTGTTTACGGCCGTTCCCCTGCTTGGCCCCAAAGATTACTCCCTCCGCCTTCTCCTGCTAGAACAAATACCACCCGAAAATCCCGTCAGCCCTTATGCTCGCCGCCTACGCGAACTCATCATTCCCAAAGTAACCCATTTACCCGCATACCCGGCCAGTTTTACCAGCCCCACCAGCGTTCCTCTCTACATCCAGACCCTTGGACCTTTCACAGTGCGGCGATCTGGACGCCTTATCGAACGCAGTGCGTGGGGCCGCGCCAAAGCACTGCATCTGCTCCAGTTTCTGGTTTGCCGACGTGGGCATTTTGTGCACCGGGAACAAATCATGGAAGCTCTATGGTCAGATACGCCCCCCAGTACCGCAGCCACTGGCTTACGGGTGGCATTAAGTGTATTGCGCAAAGTACTTTCCCCGCTACCGGGCACAGACGAGGCATTGGAATTTATTCAGCGAGATGGGGACAGTTTGCGGCTGGATATGTCAGTTGGGGTGTATGTAGATGCGGATGAGTTCATGAGGCGTGTGTCGCTGGCGCGAGAGCTGATGGATGAAAGCCAGGAGCAGGCAATAGAGTTGTATGAATCGGCATTGGCAATGTATCGGGGCGATTTTCTGGAGGAACAACCTTATGCCGAGTGGGCAATGAAAGAGCGGGAACAATTAACGGCCGTTTATCTGGCTGCGGCCGAACAACTAACCCGTTTACTGCTCAAACAAGGTGAATATGAGCGAGGAATGCGCTGGGCAAATACCATCCTGGCTAAAGACCCTTTGTGGGAAGAAGGATATGTGCTGCTTATGCAATGCCACTGGAAACAGGGCAATCGGGCATTAGCAGTACGTGTTTATGATCGATGCCGTCGGCGACTGTATGAAGGACTGGGTATTGAACCGTCTCCCCGAACCACAGCCTTGTTTACCGAAATTTCTGGGTCATGATTTAATACGACGGCCCGCAATCGTTCATTTTCCAATACAAAATATGCGTCTTTTGCATCCTCATACATCAGGCAAAAGCCAAATGTTTCGTAAAACTGTCTGGCATCATACCAGGTTTTAGTTGTTTCCAGAATAATACGTCGGTAGCCTTGTTGCCACGCCTGCTCACACAATGCCTGTAAAATTCGACGGCCAATTCCTTTGCGTCGCCATGGTTTGGCAACTGACATTCGCACCACTTCCACAGTGTCGTTAGTGTCGTTGGCACGAGGTAGCCACGCTCCTGTTCCAACCAATTCTCCATTTATCCAGGCTGTCAAAAAAACACCATCGGCGTAAAAATGGGCAATGTTGTTTAAATCAGGATTTTTGGTTTGGTCCAGGTAACCCCACCGCTCGGCTAATCCGGTGAGTATCAATTGACGAACGGCCGTTTGAAAGCTGGGGTGAAATGGCGTAATAACAGGTGTTTTGGTTTTTTTGTTCATAATGCCTACACGAATTCATTTGTGGTAGTCTAAAAAGGCCAGCATACTCTGTTGCTGATTGGCCGTAATAAGCCCTTTTCGGCTCTGTTGCTCAATAGCCAGGCGTATGTCTGCTGCATCCAGGTTAACCCATTCCCATAGCATTTGGGCATAGTTAAGCCAACCGGCAGTCATCCAGGCAAATTCACGCATTTGCTTGATCTCTGTTTCTGTTTTGCCTCGCTTTTTTAATTCGGCGTAGCAAGACCTGAGATAGTCTGGGGGATGCTGTGTATCAAGAAGTTCTTCACAAATCAGCACCCAATTGGATAAATGAGAAAGATTGTAGGAAGAGTGGCTGGAGGAAGTAGAGGCAGGTGGGGGAAACGGCCGTTGTAAAAGCGGCTGACATGCTTGCCACCATTCTTTTAACCCGGTTTGTTCCCAAAAAGTGCTATCAATAATCTGGTTATTCATCACACTGTACAGAACCTACCCCCCTACCCGGCTGCGTTTTCTTTTAGCTTTTCCCGGTACATTGCGCGGAATTTGCGGACTTTAGGGTCAATGACTACACGACAATACCCTTGGTTTGGATTATCTCGAAAATAATTCTGATGATACGCTTCCGCCTCATAAAAAGCCGTCAGCGGTGCAATCTCTGTCACAATTGGATCAGGCCACCACTCCTGAGCCTTCTGCTTCATTTCCTCAGCAATTTCCCGCTGTGTCTCATTATGATAAAAAATCACAGAACGATATTGCGGCCCCACATCTGCCCCCTGCCGATTCAATGTAGTCGGGTCATGTATGCGGAAAAACACTTCCAATAATTCGCTATACGAAATAATAGAAGGATCGAATGTTACTTGTACCACCTCTGCATGTCCCGTAGTCCCCGTACATACCTGCCGGTATGTCGGATTGGGTACTGAACCACCAGCATAACCAGAAACAACCTGCTTCACTCCTTTTATCTCCTGGTAAATCGCTTCCAGGCACCAAAAACATCCACCACCCAATGTAGCAACTTCTGTTTGTTCCGCCATTTTACACCTCGCTTTGACCCCATAAATTCTTGAACTTTCTCGATTATACAGTCTATGTAAAAATACCAGAGAAACATTCATGTATCCTTTAATAAGATGCATACCCTGTGAGTATTTCGAACCACCCCAAATAAAACAGGGCACAAAAAGTGCCCCATTTTACGTTACCAGAAAAGCGATTAGATTCTAAAGAGAAATAATCGCCTTCAGTAAATCACCCTCATGCGTGAACGAAAAGCCAAGCTTTTGGCAAATATGCCGCATGCCCTCATTGGCTGCCAGCATATACGCCATCACCTGGGCAATACCCTCCTCACGAGCAATATCTAACAAACGGCGCAACAACTCGCTGCCCAGCCCACGCCCCTGAAATGGATCACTAACCAACAGAGCAAACTCCGCTTCGTTGCGCAAGCGCGCTTTGCTCAAACGACCAACAGCCACAATCTCTCCTTCTCCTGTCTCGGCATTGTGCCTCTCGGCCACCAATACCATGTCTCTGTCATAATCCACAAAGCAGATTCGAGTCAATCGTTCGTGTTCTACCCGTTTACTTAACTGAAAAGCACGGAAATAACGCAAATAAACACTGCGTTCAGACAACGTCTCATGAAATCGCACCATTTTCGGCTCATCTTCAGGCCGAATGGGGCGAATTGTGTAAGTATTTCCTTCTTTATCGGTGTAGGGCTGGATATACCGCTTGGGATACGGCCGTATTGCCAGCTTTGGCAAATCTGCCTCCGTTACCGACTCATCATACAACAACACCCGTGCATCCAAAGCCAACACCCCATCTGGCCCAGCCAACAACGGATTAATATCAATCTCCTTAATCCACCGTTGCTCCACCACCAGCTCACCAAACCGCACCAACACCGATTCCAACTGCTTCAAGTCAACAGGTGCCCGGCCACGCACACCTTGCAATGCCTTGTAAATCTTTGTCCGCTCCATCATACGACGAGCCAGCGTTGTATTCAAAGGAGGCAACCCCAACGCCCGATCCTTAAACACTTCCACCAACGTCCCACCAGTACCAAACAACAACACTGGCCCAAACTGGGGATCAGGGCTACTACCCACAATTAGCTCATAACTATCCTTCACATTCACCATCGGCTGCACAGTCACTCCCAGAAAATGCTCTGCCCCATATCGGGAAGTAACACGTGCCTGAATCGTCTCGAATGCATGACGAACTTCCTGGGCATTGGCCAGGTCTAACCGCACGCCACCCACATCTGTCTTGTGTGTAATCGTTTCCGAATTCAACTTCACCACTACCGGGTAGCCTATCTCCTCTGCCAATGTTACTGCTTCATCGGCCGTTTTTGCCAGTTTTGTTGTCACCACCGGAATACCATATGCCGCCAATACCTGTTTAGACTCATACTCGGTCAAAATAGTGCGTCCAGACGCCCGAATTTTGGCCAACATAGCCGATATTTCTCCATGTCGGGCCGCCTCTTCTTCTGTTTCATCCGGCAAATAGGGCGTCTCATACAGACTCTGTAAACGACGATGATATCGCCACATATAGTTAAACACCCGAGCGGCCGTATCTGGAAAATCAAATGTAGGAATATTGGCCTGATTCAACACCGAGATACCAGCTGCCACTTCCGCCCCACCCATCCAACTTGCCAGGACCGGCTTACCAAACTGATAGCCAGCCGGGCGAGTATGCATCTTCTTCAGCAAATGTGCAGTTTGTGTTGGCTCAGTCATTGCTTGCGGTGTCAGAATTACCAATAGTCCATCACTGTTCGGGTCATTCATGGCAATCTTGACCGCTTCGGCATACCGCTCTGCATTTGCATCTCCCAGAATATCGATCGGGTTATTATGGCTCCAATGAGGCGGCAAAATTTCATTCAAGGCTGTTTTTGTTTCTTCTGAAAGCGGTGTCAATTCACCGCCACCCGTAATCAGGGCATCGGTTGCCAACACGCCTGGCCCGCCTGCATTGGTAACAACCGTCAACCGAGGCCCACGAGGGCGTGGCTGTTTTGCCAACACTTCGGCCATATTAAACAGGTCATCAATTGAATCTACGCGCAAAACACCAGACCGACGAAATGCAGCCGCCAGTACCTCATCACTCCCTGTTAATGAGCCAGTATGAGAGGCGGCTGCCTGTGCGGCCTGCTCAGTACGGCCAGGCTTGATGACAATAATGGGTTTGGTGAGGGCAACTTCTCGTGCTGCCGACAGGAAGGAACGGGCATCTCCTACTGTTTCCATGTAAATGACAATGCTTTTGGTGTGTGGGTCGTCACCGAGGTAGTAGATGAGATCTCCCCACCCGACATCAAGCATTGATCCAATGGAAACAAAGGCACTGAATCCGACATTTTCCTGAAAACTCCAGTCGAGGATGGAGGTACAAAGTGCGCCACTTTGGCTGATGAAGCCTACGGAGCCGGGGCGAGCCATGGCGTGGGCAAAAGTAGCATTCAGTCCGGTGACAGGACTCATTACGCCAAGGCAATTGGGGCCGATGATGCGCATTTGTCCTCGTTGTGCTTCGGCCAGGATTTGCTGTTCGAGGGCGACACCTTTGGGGCCTGTTTCTTTAAAGCCAGCAGAGATGATGATGGCACCTTTGATGCCGGCATCTACGCATTCGCGGACGATGCCGGGTACGGTGGGGGCTGGGGTGACGATTACTGCCAGATCGACTGGATCGGGAATATCGCCAACGGATGGGTATGCTTTGATGCCTAATACGCTGTTCCGTTTGGGGTTAACGGGGAATATTGCGCCACCAAAGGAACTGCTCATGAGGTTCCAGATAATGGTACGGCCGACGCTTCCTTCTCGTTCTGTGGCACCGATAACGGCTACGCCTTTGGGTCGAAAGATGGCGTCTAGTGGGTTTGGATTGTAACGCAGCACATTATGGGCTGTACCACGTGTTAAATCGTTTTCGGTCATTTTTTACTCCTTGTTTGTTTACTCGTTCTGCAAGGCCTGCACAATTTTGAGTCTTTGGGCAGGTGTGATGCGATTTTCTTCTTCTAAAATGGTGAGCAGGTGGGTGAGTGTGAGGGCGGTGTGCAGGGTGTAGCCGAGTTCGTGCAGGTTTTGGCGGCCACCTTGTTCGCGGTCGATGAGGACAACGGCGTCGTGGATGTGGAGTCCGGCTGCTTTGAGGGTGGCGATTGCTTGAAGGAGGCTATCGCCGGAGGTGATAAGGTCGTCGATGATAACGGCCGTTTCTCCCACCTGCCATTCGCCTTCTATGCTTTTGCCTGTGCCGTAACTTTTGGCGGTTTTGCGGGGGTAGATGAGCGGGATGTTCATATCGAGGGCTACGGCCGTTCCCAGGGGCAGTCCTGCCATTGGTGCAGCAGCAATCCGATCAAATTGTAAGGGTGTAAGGAGTTCTCGATATACGGCCGTAGCCAACCGTAGTATATCCGGATAGGAAACCAGCATGCGCAGATCCAGGTAAATGGGGGATATGCGGCCACTGTGTAGCTTAAACTGCCCCAATCGTACTGCGCCAATATCATGCAGCGACAAGACCAGCTCACGTAACAGTTCAGATGGTATCATAATTGCCCCCAGTTTCTAATGTTTGGCAACTGGCAACGGCCGTTTTTACTGCTTGGGTCACATATGTTTCGTATGCTGCCATAATGCGACGACACACAGGACCAGGACGGCCGTTGCCAATAACCATATCGCCTATACGTACTACCGGCATCAGGCCACGTGATGAGCTACTGATAGCGGCTTCAGATAATTGTGCCAGCTCTGACTCATGCACAGGCTGCAAACGTACAGGAATTCCCAGTTCAGACAGCAGTCTCAAGATAATCTGTCGGGTAATTCCCTCCAGGACACCGGTTTTTGCTGTCCACACCACACCATCACGTACACCATAAAAATTAGAGCCTGTTCCTTCAAGGATATATCCTTCTGGTGAGCGCATGAGGTAATCGTTAATATGGGGGTTGGCGAGCAAAAGGGAATGGCGACGGATGGCAAAATCGGCCGTTTTGGCTAACGGCCGTTCTCGATGCAGCCCCTCTGCCCAACCCAATGCCACTCCCTGTTCATAGCAGGCACGCGGCCAGGGGGTAAATGGTTGCACAGCTATCAAGAGGTGGCTTTCTGTTCCTAAAGCATAAGCCGGTTTGGGCAACACATCGAAACGAACACGAGATTCTGGCCAGGAAACGGCCGTGACCACTGCATCAATCGCCCGACACAACGCCTGACGGTCGAGCGTGTACGACCAGCCCAGCAACGCCATCGAACGCTCCACGCGTGCCAGATGCGCCTCCAGGTGCAAAAACCGATTATGTCCAAATGTACGCAACACCGAATACACACCCGGTGTCACCCGTGTATATAAATCATCAAAGCCGTGTACATCCGGCGGCACAACCAACTCTTCTGGGCCATCAGATGTTACCGCAAACAGGCGTAATTCCGTCATTTGTCATCCGCTTTTGCAAAAAAACAGGGCGCCAATAAACGCCCTGTGAGAGTGCAGAAAAACGGCCGTTTAGTATCCCAGATACATCCGATACCATTCATACGTCTCTGCCAGGCTGGTAGCCAAATCATACGCTGGTCGCCAACCCAACATCTCCCGCGCCTTCGTCGAATCCAGATATTGATCCTGAATCTCGTGCGCCACTTCATCCAAAATCACCGGTTCAATGTTAGAATCGCCAGAAATCGCAATAATCGCTTCTACCATCTCCAACACCGACACCGGTTGATCCATACCGAAATTAAACGCTTGCCCCAGAATTTCCGGCTCATCTGCCCGAGCTGTCACTGTCAGATAAGCATTCACTGCATCCCGCACATAAATATAGTCCCGTTTTGGTGTGCCATCTGAGCGAATAATCGGTGCATTTCCTTCCAACACACTGCGAATCGTACCGGGAACGATTCGATTCCAGTTCAAATCACCTCCCCCATACATATTGGCACATCGCGTCACCACCACTGGCAATTCATACGTGGTAGCGTAAGCCCGGGCAATCAAATCGACACAACTTTTGGAAACGTCATATGGATATCGCCCCTGAAGTGGTGCATCTTCCCGATAGGGGAGCGTGTCCTGGTCACCATACGCCTTGTCACTGCTGGCCACAGCCACACGACGCACAGTAGGGTTACGGCGTGCCGCTTCCAGCACTACCCATGTACCGCGAATGTTTGTCTCAAAAGTGGACATGGGAACACGGTTGGCAATGCCCACAATTGTCTGGGCGGCCAGATGGAATACTGTATCAATTTCATATTCGGCCAATGTGCGCTCCATAAGACTATAATCGCACACATCGCCACGTACTACGCGAATTTTGTCAATTGTGCCACTATAAACCAGTTGCGATTGAGGAACCTGATCACGTACCAGGCCAACAACCTCCGCCCCTAATGAAACCAGTTCCGCAGTTAGCCATGAACCTAACAGGCCAGTACAACCAGTTATAAACACATGCTTGGAACGCCAGAATTCTTTGTCCAAAGTAATCCTCCCGATAATTTTCCGTTTGTCGGGATTATACCAGCATTGGCCTGATAATTCTTGTGTTCAGGCTAGTGTGAATTTGGGTGATAATCCCATGTTGCTTGTCATCTGGCGAATTTCGTCCTGGTAGATGGGGTTCATCAGGATGATGAGATCGGGGGGGTGTTGTTGCAGGTGTTCGGGGGGATGAATGGGTTGGCCGGTTCCGGTGACGTATTTGCCGTGTTTGCGAGGGTTAATGTCTATGGCATAGGGTATTTGGCGGGCAGTGTCCATGAGGTTTAGGAATGTGACGCCTTTGGAGCCAACGCCCCAGATGGTGGCGTGTTGGTTTTGCTGGTGTAGGGAATGGAGGGTGTGTTGCCAATGGGTGATTTTTTCCTGGAGATGACGGCCGAATTGGGAAACGGCCGTTTCTAATTCCTGTATATGTTCCCCAGCAGGGAGATCAGACGAAGCATCGTCAGGCATCGCTTCGATGGTAAGGAACTGTCCTGCATATGTTGTATTGACAGCCAACACGCGAAAGCCACAGCGGGTAAACAGATAGCGCAAAGATTGTGGGGTGAAGTAACTACAGTGTTCATAAATAATGTCCCAAATTGCCATATTGTGCAGCGTGTAGGCCATGTTGGGAACTTCAAAGAAAACGGCCGTATTTACCCGATCTCCTATCGCACGTCGTACCATGCGTAAAAAGGCAACTGGATCAGCAATATGTTCCAGCACATGACGGGAGCAAATAAAATCGGCAGGGGTAGTGGTATAGGCTTCTGAGTAGTAATCGGGAATGATGGTAACACGGTCAGAAACGGCCGAATCCCC
>RFGV01000473.1 GCA_003696605.1 Chloroflexota bacterium
CTCTTTCGCCAACAACCCCGCACTACCCTCCCCAACAACTTTACACCGCTCACACTCTCATTTGGCAATGAGATAACCATACGTGGCCTACACCTGGAAACCGATACCATCACCCCCGACCAGCCCCTTACCCTGACACTGGCCTGGCAAGCCCAAGCAGATTCTGCCCCATTTACCCTGTTTGTTCACCTGGTTGATGAAAACGGTCAGCTTGTTGCCCAGCAAGATTTACCAGTTACAGTGCAGGGCGGATCTCTGCAATTGACCCGTTTTCAACTCATAGCCCGACCTGGCACAATGCCGGGAACGTTAACAGTAATGACAGGGGCTTACAGAACCAGGCCAATTCTGGCGGCAAATGGAGAACACCGGGTGCCTGTGGCCACAGTTAGGGCCCAATCGGCCACCTGGCTGCCCGCCACACGTCATCCGGTCTCGCGTATACTGGTGGGAAAACGGCCGTTTACCCGTCTCGTTGGCTACGACTGGGACACAACCTTACCCGACCAGACACGGCTCTACCTCCACTGGCAAACACCCGACGGGTACGTAACCCAGGTGATGGACAATGCCACACCAACGCCCGATCTTCCCCCCTTTCTTGGCCCCTGGGGCATAGCACGAAAAAATTGGCGACTTATTCCGCCAACTACAGAACATTACGTACCATTGGGTGAAGGGATTGTGTGGTTGGGGGAGATGCTGACCGGAAAAACGGCCGTTTCTGGCACACCCCTTACCTTGCGACAACACTTTATCAGCAACCAACCCGTTACGCGCGATCTGGTCGTCTCCGTGCGGCTCATTGGTCTATCTCCAGATGGCACACAATGGGAATGGTGGGATCTAAACGACAGTGTACCAGCAATGGGCGCAATTCCCACCCTGAAATGGATAGCCGGCTCTCGCATTCAAGACCCACATCAACTCACGCCCGCTGCCACAGCCCGCCCCGGCCAGACAGTGAGTGGAATTGTCAGGCTGTATGATGCGTTTACAGGCCAGCCATTACCCATACTGGACGAACGAATAACGGCCGTTTCGCCCGGCATCCCACTTGGGCAAACCAGCATACAAAACAAATAAAGGGTAAAAACCAAAGAGGGAACAGAGATGGGCCCGCCAGGATTCGAACCTGGAACCGATCGGTTATGAGCCGACTGCTCTGCCATTGAGCTACAGGCCCGGGGAAAATTGCCACAAAGAAAAAGCGGCAGACGGGATTCGAACCCGTGACAACAGCTTGGAAGGCTGTTGTGTTACCCCTACACCACTGCCGCGCAATCTACTTCAATTATCAACAACTTATATACAGTTGTCAATTTCGTTCCAGTCGGGGCGGCCAGATTTGAACTGACGACCTCTCGGACCCAAACCGAGCGCTCTACCAAGCTGAGCTACGCCCCGCAAAGGCAACGGGTAGTATACTGATTCATGCGCTTCCAGTCAACCCTTTGGGCACAAATTTTTGGCCAAAAATCAAGCTGATTGAATACACTGAAGATGAATAACGCGACGAGAATCGGCCGTTACTTTGACACGTTCATCAATCTGATGCCCTATCACCCAAACAGGACAGTCAGGTAAAGCAACAATCGGCCAGTAAGCCCGCCATGATGCATCAATCCGATTGTTGATCATCACTTTTTTCAGGGATGCTGTATGCCCCCCCATGCCCAAAGGCTGAAAACGCTCACCAGGCTGGCGGGGGCGAACTTGTAACACATTGGCATCACCAATATCAACAAATGCCTGCCAGGGATCGGCATTGGCCTGGATAGCAGCCAAATTCACTTCAGACAATGGGGTAGCTATAAGTTGCCAGCCGTGAGCAAGAAGCACCTGACCAGGAACAGGAAGTATAAGGGGCGTACGTGTTGGCAATTGGGGAATGGGGGGCGGTGGGGTGGCATCGGCCGTTATTTCCAGCACCTCGTATCCCACCTGTAATCGCACACCTCCCGGCAAATAGGCTTGTTTGCCGGTGGCATTTCGCTCAATTATCTCCCGAGCCTGTTCGATGGGGCGCAATGAGACATCCGATAAAAACGGCCGTAAAATCCACACAGCTCGCCGCAAGCTACGTCGCTTCAGGCTTAATGGTAATGCTTGCCATACTTGTCGCCTCAATCGTAACCACCCCTTTCCTGTTTCCTGCACCAAATCAGGCCAGATATCATCCAATGCGGCAGTCAGGTAAGCTTCATCAGCAGCAATCAGTTGGGCCATTTGCTGAAGGTGCTCTTTTATTTGTGGATTGTAGGTAGTTAGCA
>RFGV01000042.1 GCA_003696605.1 Chloroflexota bacterium
CTTTAAAATCAGGGGGAACCCCCCGAATAGTTTATTTGATGATGACCAGTTTACGGAAGGAATTGTAACCCTGATTAAATACATGAACGAAATAAACACCGGCAGTAAGGTTGCGGATATCGATTTGAGTCATGAATGACGCGGTATTCCCCGGCTCAAAAGTACGGTTTATACTTTCCTTGCCATTCATATCGAGGATGGTGAGCTGTACCGGTGTGGTTGGGTGGTTTGTAATGACAACAACCAGCTTATCCGTAGCCGGATTGGGATATAGCTGTACATCCGGCTTTAGAGTTAACTGGCTCAAGCCAATGGCAATATCCACCGTATCGGAAGCCACGGCAGAGCACCCGTTGGCATCAGAAACCGTCACATGATAAATACCTGCCGTAAGGCTATGGGCGGTATCACTGGTTTGTTGCAGTGGGTCATCCCATTGATAATCATAGGGTGGAGTGCCTCCGCTTACATTAACCCATGCCATGCCGTTATTGGCGGTTTGTGAGGAGGCTGACGAGCCTGTAATCAACTGGAGCGGGTCAGGTTGGTTTACTGTAACCGATATCGTTGTAATACAATTATTGAAATCGCGGGTGGTCAGGGTATATATGCCCGCGCTGAGGTTGTCAAAGACAGGATTGCTCTGGAATGGCGAGCCGTTTAATGAATATGTGAAGGGAGGAGAACCCGTAGCATTCACTGTAATTGAACCATCAGCAAAGCCGTGGCAGGTTACGTCTGTAACTGTTGCAGATACGGCAGGTCCGCCCACATCGTTCACGAAAAACGAACTGGTGGCGGTACACCCATCAATGTCGGTGACGGTTACCGTATACTGACCTGCAAAAAGGTTGCCGGCATCTTCAGCAGTTGAGCCGTTTGACCATTGAAAGCCATAGGGACTGCCATTGCCACCGGTAACTGTAACATCGATGCTGCCATTATTGCTGCCACAGGAAGCATCAGCTACAGTTCCCTGAATGGTGACGGCAGGAGGTTCGCTGATGTTTATACTCTGGGATACGGTGCACCCTGTACTATCCGTTACGGTTACGGAATAACTTCCTGCGGACAATCCGGTGATATTCTGCCCGGTCATACCATTGCTCCAGGAAAAGGAGTAGGGAGGATTGCCACTATTGACCAGTACAGATGCAGCTCCATCAGAAACACCGTTGCAGGAGGCATCGGTGACGGTTACCGTAATAGCCGGTCCGTTGTTGGCAGGGATGGTAGCCTGTAATGCCACTGTGCACCCGTTGCCATCGGTGATAGTTACTATATATGTGCCGGTTGCCAGGCCGGAAATGGAAAATCCGGTCATACCATTACTCCAGCTGTAGGTATATCCGGGTGTACCACCCGTGACATTGACCGTAGCTGTACCATCACTGCCATTACAATTTTCCGGGGTTGTGATGATGTTACCACTGATGGGTGCAGGCTCTTGAATGCTTACCGACAAAGAGGAGATACAACCTGCATTGTCGGTTACGCTGACCAGGTAGGAGCCTGCTGCCAATCCGGAAACGGAAGGGGAAGTATTGCCATTAAACCAGCTGAATTGATAAGGTGGGGTACCCCCGGTTGCGGATACTGTCACGCTCCCGTCATTACCTCCGTTACAGCTGACATCATTCAGGGAATCGATTTGTATTGATGGTCCGCCTGTATTGTTGATGATGGCGGTCTGGCTGGCAGTGCATCCATTGGCATCGGTTACGGTTACACTGTAAGCACCTGCGCTGAGGTTTGTGA
>RFGV01000474.1 GCA_003696605.1 Chloroflexota bacterium
GGGCATCGAAAGCAGCGAAAGCTATCGAAGCGCAGCCCTGCAAGCAGGCGCCGATGAATTTTTGCCCAAATCAGATTTTGGTACGCATATCATGGATATTATTAACCGTCTGGTAAAACGGTAGGCCTAAAGGACACGGTTACTCGGTGGCCGAGATTTACCTGCATGTGTTTCAGCCTGTGTTATATGAAGTTGGCTGTTTGTGGCAGATAAATCAAATAACCGTAGCGCGTGAACATTATTGTACGGCCGTTACTCAATTTATCATGTCACAGCTTTACCCATACATCTTCAACACCCCCCGAATTGGTCGCACAATGGTGGCGGCCTGCATGGGCGGCGAACTACACGAAGTTGGTATCCGTATGGTCGCAGACTTTTTTGAAATGGCTGGTTGGGACACTTACTACCTGGGAGCAAATGTCCCACCAACAGATATTGTAGAAATTATAGCTACCCAAAATGCCAGCATCCTCGCCCTCTCTACAACTCTGATGCCGCACCTCCACCACGTTACCCAAACAATCGCGGCAATTCGACAACACCCACATACCCAACATGTCAAGATTTTGGTCGGTGGCTACCCGTTTAATCTTTCGCCAGACCTCTGGCAAAAGGTGGGTGCTGATGGTTATGCGCCAGATGCCAAAACGGCCGTTTCTCAGGCAGCCACGCTGATTGCCTGAGCCAAAAGGAACATAATACGTGAACATGCTTGCTGCAGAGCCATCCGGCTTTGTCCTTCTTTGCACTCCTGAGGGCGTTATCCAACGCATCGTAACAGATAAAATCGGTATTCACCGCCACGCCTCTCCCGGACAATCTCTCATTCATCTCACCAGGCAGGAAAACATCTCCCATCTACTCGATTTTCTGGCCGAATTAAATACCCATAACGTGGCTCTAAATTGGGAAATCCCGCTTCTCATTAACGGTAACCACCCCATTCCCGTTCATATGACCGGCACCGTTTTGGATCGTCAACTTCTCATCTTTGGCACACTGCATAACAACGAGACGATGGCGCTCTACCAGGACATGATGCGTATGCAAAATGAACAAATAAACCACCTCCGAAACGCCATCAAAAAACAAACTGAACTCATTCGCCGTAAGGATACCAAAAACATCGATAGTAATACTTTGTATGAAGAACTTTCCCGTTTGAATAACCAGTTAATAAATCTGCAACGAGAATTGACACGAAAGAACGCGGAATTGCAGCGGATCAATCAGCGGATGACCGAGTTTTTAGGGATGGCTACACACGATCTGCGTAATCCCTTAAGTGTTATTCTGACTTATAGTGAGTTTTTGCTGGAAACGGCCGATTCCCTCGACCCCCAAAAACGCGAATTCCTGCAAATTATTCACGACTCCAGTCGCTTCATGCTTCACCTGGTGGATGATTTGCTCGACTTTGCCACCATCGAATCCGGACAACTACACCTGGAAAAAGAGCCCACCGATTTGGTGTGGCTCATCCAAAACAACATCGCCCGCAACCAGCTCCTGGCCAGGAAAAAAAACATCACCATCACACTTGAGGCCGATGCCGACCTCCCGCTTCTTTTGGTGGACCAGGGGCAAATCGAACAAGTGATGAATAACCTTGTTGGTAATGCCATTAAATTTTCGTATCCCGAAACCACAATACTAGTGAAAATCAAACGGGAAAATGATACAATTGTTGTGTTTGTTCACGATCAAGGGCCGGGTATCCCCCCCCATGAGCAAGATCGACTGTTTAAGCCATTTTCACGAACCAGCGTGCAAAGTACTGGTGGTGAAAAAAGCACAGGTTTGGGACTGGCAATAACGCGCAAAATCATCGAAGCGCACAACGGCCGTATTTGGGTCACCAGCAAAGAAGGGGTCTACGAACAAGTTGTCAGACGGCCAACGGTAGACTGCGCCATTCGTCAGAAAGATAAGCCGCTCGTGCTTTAGCAA
>RFGV01000475.1 GCA_003696605.1 Chloroflexota bacterium
GAACCGCGTCAACACCGACATCATCGGCTACTACCCCGAAAACGGCTACCTCGGCAGCGGCGCATTCGTCGGCAGCAACAACTGGGTCGTCAGCGGCGAACACACCGCCAGCGGCCTCCCCCTACTCGCCAACGACCCCCATCTCAGCATCCAAATGCCCTCCATCTGGTACGAAGTCGGTCTCCACGCACCCGGCTGGAACGTACGCGGCTTCTCCTTCGCTGGCGTTCCCGGCGTCATCATCGGCCACAACGACAAAATCGCCTGGGGAGTCACCAACGTCGGCCCAGACGTCCAAGACCTCTACATCGAAAAAATCAACCCCAGCAACCCCAACCAATACGAATACATGGGCAAATGGGAAGACATGGAAATCATCCCCGAAGTCATCAAAGTCAACGGCGGAGAGGACATCACCCTCGAAGTTCGCGTAACCCGACATGGCCCCATCATCAGCGAAATCGTAGATGGAACCAGCGACGTACTGGCCATGCGCTGGACCGCCCAGGAACCTTCACGTGTCCTGGAATCAGTTATACGCCTCAACCAGGCTCAAAACTATGAAGATTTTCGGGAAGCCTTACGCTTTTGGGACATCCCCTCCCAAAATTTTGTGTACGCTGATATAGAAGGAAACATTGCTTACCAAATGCCCGGTCTCGTTCCCATCCGCAAAAATGGCAACGGCCTCGCTCCTGTTCCTGGCTGGACCGGCGAATATGAATGGGAAGGCTGGATACCATATGAACAACTCCCCGCCATGTTCAATCCAGAACGCGGCTACATTGCTACCGCCAACCACGCTGTTGTAGATGAAGAATACCCCTATCTGCTCGCACTCTATTGGGACAACGGCAACCGTGGCCAGCGCATTGTAGAAATGCTGGAAGAAGCCATTGACCGCGGCAACATAACGGCCGAAGATTTCGCCCGCATCCAGTTCGACAGCAAATCGCTGGTAGCCGAAGCATATCAACCCCTCTTCACCAACCTGTCTAGCGATAACGCCCAGGTACAGGCAGCCATCGAGCGACTACGTGGCTGGGACCTGCAAAACCGCCGCGATAGCGTACCCGCCGCCTTGTTCGAAATCTTCTTCATGCATCTGGCACGCAATGTCCTGATGGACGACATCGGCGATCCGGAACTGTTCGATTTTGTGGCTCAAGCAGATTCAGGGATTGTGTTCTTCATTGATCTGGCAGACGATCCACAGGCCAAATGGTGGGACAATCTGGGCACTTCGGCTGTGGAAACACGCGAAGAAATCATTCTGCAATCACTGGCAGACACCATCAACTGGTTTGAGCAAAACGTCAGCGACAATATGAATGATTGGACCTGGGGGAGTATCCACCAGGCCACATTTGTCAGTGCGCCGCTTGGCCAAAGTGGTATCGGCGTAATCGAATCACTGGTCAATCGGGGGCCATTCCCGGCAGATGGCGGACGGGATATTGTAAATGCCAATAGCTGGAACTGGAACAATCCAGCCAGTGTGACTGGCCATCCATCCATGCGGATGATTGTGGATATGAGCGATTTTGAATCCAGCCTGACGGTTATTCCCACTGGCCAGAGTGGTCATCCGTATCATCCGCATTATGATGACCAGATTGAGCTGTGGTTGAATGGGGAGTATCATCCCATGTGGTTTGGTCGGGAAGCAGTGGAAGCGAATGCGGAAGGGGTTTTGGTATTGGAGCCGGGTGAATAATCGGGTAATGGGCTAATAATCATGTAATTTTGAGAGGCGTGGAGCGTGGTTCGGGCTGCGCTTCACGCTTTTTGATCAGGAGGAAAAGGATGAAGCATTGGAAACGATGGCAATGGGTGTTATTTTGGGTTTTGGCTGTGACAGGCGGAACGGCCGTTGTTCTTCTCGCCTATGCATACTGGCCAGCCACCCCTAATCTGAACCATCTCACCAACCTTGGCGAACAATACAACGTACAAATCTTGCGTGACCAATGGGGTGTCCCTCACGTATTTGGGCAAACCGACGCCGACACAGCATTTGGATTCGGCTATGCCCACGCTGAAGACGACTTTCTCACCATCCAGCAAACACTTGCTGCTGCCCGCGGCATGTTGGCACAGATCGAAGGCCCCGATGCTGCACCCGTTGACTACATTCTCCATCTGTTGCGCGTGCGCGAACTGGTTGCCGAACGGTATGAAACAGACCTCAGCCCTGAAGTTCGTGCTGTCTTGCAAGGATACGCTGATGGGCTTAACTATTATGCCGCACTACACCCAGACAAAGCCTTTCCTGGCCTCTATCCCGTCTCCGGCGAAGACATCGTGGCCGGGTTTGTCCAGCGCACGCCCCTCTTTTTTGGTTTGGATAACACACTAACCAATCTTTTTAAAGAGGAGCGCCAGGAAGAAATCTCACCGCGAACAGCCTTCTTCCTTCCTGGCAAAGAGCTGAACTTCTCTGCTGCATTTTCTCGATACACATGGTTGGCCGGGAACGCTGCTTCGCCTATTGCCTATGGCTCTAACGCGTTTGCCGTCTCGCCAGCACGTTCGGCCAATGGCGAGACTTTCCTGGCAATTAATTCTCACCAGCCATGGGAAGGGCCGGTGGCCTGGTATGAAGCCCATTTACATAGTGAAGAGGGTTGGGATACGGTTGGCGGCACATTTCCTGGCGCCCCCCTGATTCTGGTTGGGCATAATCGGGATGTGGGCTGGGGGTTTACAGTCAATCGGCCAGATTTGATTGATGTGTTTGTGTTGGAGATTAATCCGGATAATCCAAATCAATATCGTTTTGATGGCGAGTGGCGTGATTTGGAAGTACGGGAGGTTCCTATCCGTGTAAAATTACTTGGCCGCCTGACGTGGACGGTGAAGCAGGAGGTGCTGTGGTCGGTGTATGGCCCGACGGTGCGGCAACCGCATGGTACATATGCAATTCGGTATGGGAGTATGGGGGATATCCGACATGTGGAAGCGTGGTTTCGGCTGAACAAGGCGCGTAATTTTGAAGAATGGCGGGCGGCAATGGGAATGGGGGCAATTCCCATGTTTCATGCGGTTTATGCGGATAAGGAGGGGAATATTTATTATTTGTATAACGGCCGTATTCCGCGCCGCTCTGAACATTATAATTGGCAACTTTATCTACCGGGCAACACGTCGGAAACCTTGTGGACTGATTATTACAGCATAGATGAACTGCCCCAAGTGCTTAATCCGACTTCTGGTTTTGTACAAAGCGCAAACAGCACCCCCTTTATTGCCACATTTGACCCGGAAAATCCTGATCCGGCTGATTTCTCTCCTGCGATGGGCATCGAAAGCCGAATTTCCAACCGTTCTCTACGTTTGCTGGAGCTTTTTGGGGCGGATGAGGCGATTACGGCGGAAGATTTTTATGCCTACAAGTATGATATGTTTTATTCGACAGAATCGGCCGTACCGCAATGGATTGCCCAATTGGCAGCCGCAAATTTGCCAGATGACCCGGATTTGCGGCAGGCAGTTGATATGTTGCAGCGGTGGGATCTGCAAACCAATCCGGAAAACAGTGAAGCGGCGCTTTTTGTGCTGATGATGGAAGCGATTGACCGAAATGACCTGGCTCATTTTTCGGTGGATGCGCTGACAAATACAGAAATTCCTACCGAGACATTGGTGGCTGGCCTGACGGAAGCGGTGGCGACGTTGAAGTCACATTTTGGGCGACTGGATGTACCGTGGTCGGAGGTAAATCGGTTGCGGCGGGGTACTGTGGATTTGGGTGTAGGGGGTGGACCGGACATTTTGCATGCGGTGTATGGGCGGCTGGAGGAAGACGGCCGTTTACGTGGCGTGGCTGGTGATTCCTATGTGCTTTTGGTTACCTGGGATGCTCAAGGCAATGTGCATTCACAAAGCATCCACCAGTATGGGAGTGCCACGCTGGTAGAAGATTCGCCACATTATGCGGATCAGGCGGCTTTGTTTGTGGCACGGGAAATGAAGCCCGTGTGGATGGACGAACAGGTCATTCGGGAAAATTTGGAACAGGCGTATCGGCCAGGAGAGGAACGGCCGTAACTCTGCCTTTCTTTAGCCAATTACGCCCAAAAATATCAACGCCCCAAACCCGACAGCAACGACATCCAACAGTAACAATAGCGCCAAAATGAGCCGTTGGCCGGGAGTGAAATTACTTAAGGAAAAGGCAAACCCACTACCGGACAACGGCTCAAAATCTTCTATATCGTCCATCTCGTCCGACATGGCACCAGTGCGCCCCACACGAGCCCGTAACGCATCAAACTCATCGTCTGCTGCCATATCATCAAATGCTGGCTGATCGTCGGCGACAAGGGCATTCTCTTCCTCAAAGTCAAAGTCATCACGAAGCGCATCAAAATCATCTAACATGGTTGGTCTTTCTCCTCATTTGTTTTGCCGTCTGGCCACTACCAATACATCAGACCAGATGATTCTACAATAGGCTACCTGTAACAGGGAAAAATGTCAATGTGGGCGCAAAGTCACATCACCAGCAGCGATGGTGTGCAAACGGCCGTTTTCCGCCCGCACCAACAAACGTCCCCATTCGTCTGTGCCTTCTGCCACCCCTTTCACTTGCCACATTTGCCCACTCACCTGCACCATCTGGCCAATAGTAATCAGTCGGTCATGCCAGGCCGGGCGCGGGGATGTGCCGGCAACGGCCGCCTCATAATATTGTTCCATACGCGCCAGAAACGCCACTAACAACGCCACACGATCCATAGGGTGTCCGGAAGCTATCAACAAACTGGTTGCTGGTGTTACCGCCGGAGGAAGCTGGTCGGCAGCCATGTTTACATTCATGCCAATTCCCAAAATCGCGCTCTGAAGACGGCCGTTTTCATCCAAATTCCCCTCCAACAACAAACCACTCACCTTGTGCCACACACCATCCAACTCAATCATTAAATCATTAGGCCACTTAATACCAACCGACACCCCCGTCAACTCCTCCATTGCCTCTGCCGCCGCCACACTCCCCATCATAGCCAGCCAGTTACCCTGTTCCGGCGGCCAGTCTGGCCAAAACAGCATAGACAGCAGCAACGAAGTCCCCGCCGGTGCTACCCATTCCCGCTGCAACCGCCCCCGCCCCCGACTTTGGTAATCGGCCAACACCACCATTCCGTGTGGCAATTCCTGGCCAACTTCTGCCAGACGCTGCTTCAAATAATCGTTTGTTGAAGGAATGGCGGGAAAATAATGGTAATGTCGCCCCAACCAGCGTGTGGACAAGCGAGACAAAACGGCCGTTTCCTGCAACACTTCATGCAATTCATCCATCATACATCTAGTATATGGCAGAAACAACAAAAACCCACAAAACCCCACCACGCCAGACCAGCTTCTACCACACGCCACACACCAATTATGTTGACAGAGAAAAACCATCGCTTATAATTGCAATAATTAACCCGCGTCATTCCTGGGCAGTATCACAAGTTTATAATATCAGGTTTAATTGATTTAAAGTGTAATTGAGAGTTAACCATGAACCTTGAAACCACCCCTGACCCATCCCATCATTTAGACGATGCATACTGGCAGGCATTATTCCAACAAGAAGACACCCTCGATTTACCATCATCAGACGAACATACCCAATCATTTGATTCATTTAGCGTGCCCTCTTACGAAGAACACTACCCAACCGAAACAGAAAACCCCTGGGAACTGGCACAACAACTCCTTGAAGCAGATGAACTTTTGGAGCTAAAGGTAATCGGCTACAATAAAGGTGGTCTTCTGGTACGCTGGAATGGCTTGCAAGGCTTTGTGCCTGCATCCCAACTTACCGACTTGCCCCAATTCCATTTGCCTGGCGAGCGATTGCGTGCCCTGCGCCAATGGATGGGACATACCCTCACTCTTAAGATTATCGAAGTCAACCCTCGTTTGAATCGCCTCATTCTGTCAGAACGTGCCTCTCGGGTAAAAGCCGAAACAAAAGAACGAATTCTCTCCCGCCTCAAGCCAGGAGATATCATTGAAGGCACTATTACCAATCTGACTGACTTTGGCGCGTTTGTTGATTTAGGTGGTGTGGAAGGATTGATTCATCTTTCCGAACTGTCCTGGAGCCGTGTCACCCATCCTGGTCACATTGTCAAACCCCAGCAAAAAGTCAAAGTCAAGGTTTTGAATGTTGATTTGCAAAATGAGCGCATTGCCCTAAGCCTGAAACGCCTCAAACGAAACCCGTGGGAAGGCGTTGAGTCTCGTTACTACCCTGGCCAACTGGTTGAAGGTATTGTCAGTAATGTGGTTAATTTTGGGGCGTTTGTTCAGCTGGAAGATGAACTGGAAGGGCTGGTGCATATTTCTGAGTTGGCTGAAGGTGTCTTTTTACACCCGCGCAATGTAGTCCAGGTGGGTGATCGTGTTGTGGCGCGTGTGTTGAGTGTAAACGGTGAGGCAAAGCGCCTGGCTCTGAGCTTACGTAATGTTCCTTCTGCCAATGGCCAGAAACCATAAGGCATATGGCCCGAACAAAATCTTCTTCTAACCGATCTGGTGGCAAGAAGTCTTCTCCCTCTTCACCTCCGCCAACGTGGGATGAACGTGTCATTAATTGGCTGATGCCCTGGCGTGTGGAAATTGCCGGGGTGTTGCTGTTTTTGTTTGGGTTGCTTACGCTGCTGGCATTACCAGGCCTGAATCAGACAGCCTGGCTGCTTTGGTGGACTGGTCTGCTACGGCAAATTTTGGGATGGGGCGCATATGTATTGGCTTTGTCATTAATGGGGATTGGGGCGAATCTGGCACTGCGACAAGTAGAACGGCCGTTTTACCTGCATCCTATGCAAATTATCGGCTTTGAAATCCTTTTCCTGACAGCCCTGCCCCTCAGCCACCTCTTCACCGGTGCTACCCTGCCCGATGCCTATCTGGGAAAAGGAGGGGGCCTTTTTGGCTGGGCGCTTTCAGAACCTTTGGTGGAATTTTTGGGCCCTATCCTGACTGGGATGTTCTACCTGGCTTTGCTTGGCTGGGGTGTCAGTCTTGTTTTGGGGTATCGGTGGGAAGATTTTCTGGATGGCCTAAATAC
>RFGV01000476.1 GCA_003696605.1 Chloroflexota bacterium
AAAAAATTTTGATATTTATGAGTTTAGCACAAATGCCATGAGCAGGCAGATTTATTGCAACTCTGATTTGGCTTTTGCGTATTGTTTTGTGAATTTGAGATTGAGAATAAGTGTGGAGGTTGTTGAAAATGAGTGAGAAACGTTTGGTTCGTATGCGCAGTGACCGCATGTTTTTGGGTGTTGCCAGTGGTATTGCCCATTACCTTGATATTGATCCGGTGATTGTGCGCCTGTTGTTTGTCTTACTGGCATTAGGTGGCGGTCATGGCTTGTTGATTTATTTGATTCTGGCGATTATTATGCCGGAAGAGGGAAGTGTGACGGCTACTGTCAATGGGTTTGACGAAGAAGAAATTGTGGTCAAGGATGCAAGCTGATTGGCTTGTCAGTGGGTTTTGTTGTCTGGCTCTGGTTGTATTCCAATCTCCGACAACCTGAGACGACGGAAGACGGCCGTTTTCACACTGAAATCGGCCGTCTTTCCATCTTTTTCTCCCCATTTCTTTCGGTCATTTCCTGCTTTTGAACACTGGTTTTTTCTGTAAAACCATGTATAATCTCCTCGCCAACGCAAAAGGCCCTGTAGCTCAATTGGCAGAGCAGGCGACTCTTAATCGTCTGGTTGGAGGTTCGAGTCCTCCCAGGGTCACCAGAATAAAACAAAAACCGCCCGAAATAAGGGCGGTTTTTTTAATTTTAGAAAATCATATCCTCAGTTGATATTACTTTTTTGGCGATAAGCGGCCACACTGCTTCGTACAATTGCATAACTGGTGCTGGTCAGAAATACAGCAATGATAAAGTTGCCTAGCAGAAAACCAATGGCAAGGGTCGTGGTGGGGTTAGGAACGGCCGTTGCCTGAGCCGATACATGCACCATCCGCCAAATAGCTTGCCCAATCAAATGACTCAACGCATAAAATGGTGCTACCACCACCACATTCCACACAGCCAACGACGCCAACAATGCCCCCTTATGTAATCGGAACAAAAAAGCAGCCAATACAGCCAACAACGTATTCACGCCCGGCGTTGGCAAAATACTAATAAACGTTCCCACCGCAAACGCCAGTGCTACCTGTTGTGGCGACGTATCCGCATCGGCCAATACCTGCCACTTTTGCCGCAGCCACGCTCCCGAACGTGTTTTTATTCTGCTCCAAAACCGTACTCGTTTGACTTTGTTACTCATACCAACAGTGTATCCTTCTCTAAACTGGCCTGCTGGTTGCTGACCTGACGACAAATCGTCGCCATCCCTACTTGTTTGACGTAATTGACCGCCTTATTCTTTCTGGTAAATTGGTTTTAGTTTGGGTACTCAATCCACCAATCCCGTGTGCCATCTGGCCAAAATGGAGAAATGTCATAGTCTATATTGCTTGCCAGAGAACTGCGGTAGCGAGAACGGCCGATTGGCACACCAATTGCCTCCACCGGCACACAATCCAGCCCTGGCTCTGTGCATCCAGTTACAATATCTCCATACCGATTAGTAAAACCAGTAAAACTAAAAAACCCCGCACGCGCATCACTATCCCACTGACTTCCATCCAATTCACGGGGAATTGTGACCCACACTCGAAAGAGCGCCGCTTCGGAAGCGTTGCGCTCACACTGAAAATCAGGACAAGCCAGGTCTATTTGTGATTCGTTTGCCGGATCAACACCACCCCAGCCATCCCGGACATGTACCCCATAGCCCACCATCAGGCGAGGGACACCTGGAATCAGGTTAAACTGATTGCCTTCGGATTGCCAGGAATCCAGCACCCGGTCACCAGGGGCGCCGTGAATGCGGTAAGGTTGTTTTTCTGGGGGAGAGGCAGCAAATTCTGGTGGGTCGCCAGGAAGGGGAACGTATATGCCACGGGGGATATTTAGTCGTCCCAGGTCCAGATGACCACCACCTCGATAGATGCCACACACCTTGCCACCAAACTGACAAACCCGTGCTTCTATCCACACACTATGAAATCGGGTGAGGGCGCCTGGCTGGGCAAAAATGCCATGCATTTGTACCCGGGCATCAGTAATGCAATTGTTTGCACCATTGGTAACAAATGTACTGTCAGCATCACAGTTGGCATCACGCACGATGAGCCATTTGTAGCCAGCATGTTTGCAATCGTTTTCCAGGCAGGCATCTGGTGCGGGCTGTTCGAAGTTGGCACCTGCTCCGCTAAAGGTTTGCCAGGGGTAGGAAATCTCGCCGCCAGCCCAGGTGTAGTATTGTGTGCCGAAGATGTCGTCAAGATCGTGGGGATTGGCATGGTGTTCGTGGGTGTAGTGGCAACCATACTCGCTGTTCCAAAGGGAGTGCCAGGCATGGTCGTTGTGTTGTTCGGGTGGGCAGACGGGGGCGCCGGCATAAGGGGGAATAGGTGTGGCGGTGGGTTTGGGTGTGGCGGTGAGGGGAGGAGTGGTGGGTGATGTGGTGGGTGTTTTGTTGGGGGTGGTTTCTATGGCCAAAACGGCCGTTTGGGTCGCCGTGGCTGGTGGTATTTCGGGGTTATTCTGGCACCCTGCCAACACAAACCAGATACTTGCTCCCACAAAAAATCTGATAAGGTTTATTCGTTTCATGTGACAGTCTCCTGCACTGCGTTTGTGCCAGCCAATTTTTATTATGCGCGCCCAATCTTTCTATTTGACTGTCTGGGTAAACAAAAAGGCTGGCAGATTAAGTTTCTGCCAGCCGAAAATGTTATTAGATGCTGCTTGTTGTTAACGGATGCTAAATGTGACTTGAATTTGGGTTTGGAAGTTCAATTCACCTGGAGAAATACTTGGCTCGGAAACGGCCGATTCAGCTATTGCAAACCCACCTCCCATGCCATAATCCATAAGCGGTACAGGCTGGCCGATCACTTCCGTAATTGCCACAACATCTCCCAATTCCACGCCGGCCAACTCAGCCAATGATTCTGCACGAGCACGCGCGTCATTCATTGCTTCTTCCCGTGCTTGCGCTTCCAGTTGTCCCGGGTCAGACACAGTGAAGAAAACGCCGTAGATCGTGTTGGCACCAGCTTCCGTCACAGCAGACAATACCTGACCTACCTTGTCAATGTCACGGATAGTTACGTTGACCTGATTGTTGACCCGATAACCAGCAATTCCCTCTGGTCCCCGGTCGCCATAAATTTGTTCAGCCCACAAGCTGTAATTGGTTGTTTGAATATCTTTCTGATCGATGCCCAGTTGTTCAAGGGCGTCCATAATGCGTTGGATAGTTGCTTCATTTTCAGCGGTTGCTGCCGAGACAGTGTCGGCAAAAGTTTCTACGCCAACTTGTACCTGTGCCTGATCGGGGGTGCCGCTTGCCTTGCCCTGGCCAATCACAGTGATGCCGGCGTTGGGGATATTGGCGGCACTAGCTGTGCTGGCCGTTGTCAGGCTTTCGGGTGTGCCACTGCATGCAATGAGCAGGACGGCCAGGGCTAGCAGGAAAATAGCGGCAAGGTTGCGTTTGGAAGTTAGTAAATACATATTTTTTTGCCTCCTTTGAGATAGCAAGTTTTTGTTTGGGCATGGTTTTGCCCGTATTTCACCTTGTAAGACGCTGGACAGAGAGTAAAAGTTCCCGTTTGGGGAGAATTTGTGACGAATTATCTGGTTTCGTTGTTATAATGCGGGGTATGAATTTGCCAAATATTGTTTTAACGGGATTTATGGGAACGGGAAAGACGACGGTGGGGCGGCTGTTGGCGGAACGGCTGGGGTTGAAGTTTGTGGATACTGATTTGTTGATTGAAGCACGTGACGGCCGTTCTGTATCCAATATATTTCGAGAAGCTGGAGAAGAAGTATTTCGACGGCTGGAAGCGGCCGTTGCTCAGGAGCTGGCAGAAGAGCATGGGTTGGTTATTGCTACTGGTGGTCGTTTGATGCTGGATAGCCAAAATGCGCTGGCTTTGCAGAAAAACGGCCGTGTGGTATGCCTGGTGGCTGAACCAGAGGAGATTGTGCGGCGGCTGGCAGGGGATACACAACGGCCGTTACTCAATGTCTCCGACCCGAAAAAACAGGTCAACCAGCTTTTGCAGGCTCGTGCAGCCCGGTACGGCCGTTTCCCCCAAATTACTACCTCTGGCAAATCTCCAGAAACAGTAGCGGATGAAATTATCCGCTATCTGGGCGAAAGCAACCTCATTCGTTTGCCTGTTACCCATCCCCAAGGAAGCTATGATGTATTGGTAGGTGAATGGTTATTGCCTCGGCTGGCAGAACTGGCAGGTGGTGGAAAGCCGATGGCAGTCGTGACAGATGAGAATGTGGGGGCGGAATACGGCCGTTTCTGTCCACCAAACACACCACTTATCACCATCCCTGCCGGTGAGCAACATAAAAATCTGGAAACTGTACGCACCATCTACAATGCCCTGATAGAAGCCGGAATCGACCGCAACAGCACAATCGTCGCTCTGGGTGGCGGCGTTGTCGGAGATATAGCCGGCTTCGTGGCTGCTACCTATCTGCGTGGTGTGCGCTTCGTCCAGTGTCCCACCACCTTGTTGGCTATGGTAGATGCCAGCGTGGGTGGTAAAACAGGCGTTGACTTGCCTCAGGGAAAGAATCTGGTTGGCGCCTTTAAGCAACCCGCTATTGTTATTGCTGATTTGACCACATTAGTTACATTACCATTGGCCGAATTTCGTGCTGGCCTGGCTGAAGTGGTCAAGCACGGGTTGATAGCGGCTCCTTCTTTGTTCTTCAGGCTGGAAAACATTGACTTGCCAGAAAATTTACCCCTTATACCCGATTTGCAATCGTTGGTTGTGCGGGCAATTACCGTCAAGCGAAATGTAGTACAGGCGGATCCATTTGAGACGGGTAGGCGAGCTGTCTTAAATTTGGGGCACACGTTTGCTCATGCTATTGAGCAGGTAAGCGGATATACGATTCGACATGGCGAAGCAGTGGCAATGGGATTGGTGGCGGCTGCTGCCTTGTCAGCAAAGTTGGGTTTTTGTTCGGCAACATTGCCCGGCCGGATAATGGCTGTGCTGGCGCGGCTGGGGTTGCCAGTACGAATTCCGGCTGATTTGTCGCCAAAGGCGTTGCTGGCAGCCATGAATACAGACAAGAAGCGGGTCAGGGGACAAATGCGGTTTGTTTTGGTGAGGGATGTTGGAGATGTTTTTGTGACGGGAGATGTGCCGGAAACGGCCGTTCTTCAAGTCCTGCATCAGCAGCAGATAGCAAGAGATGAAAATTGATTATCGGCGTCTGAGTAAAGCAATGGCGCACGCGTTGCGTCACCGACCTGATTTATACGGGCTGGTACTGGATAATGCCGGCTGGACACCGTTGCCAGACCTTGTGCGCGGGCTACAAGAGCGAGGCTGGCGACACATAACAGAAACAGATGTGTTACAAGTGCTGTCATTACCGGGAAAGAAACGATATGAAGTGAAAAACGGCCGTATTCGCGCCCTATACGGTCATTCAATAAAGCAGCGTATTGAAAAAGAAACGGCCGTGCCACCCCCCATCTTGTACCACGGCACTGCCCCCCAAACAACAAAAACCATCTTGCAAGAAGGCCTCAAGCCAATGAAACGCCAATATGTCCATTTATCAGTAGATATAGAAACAGCCATCCAGGTCGGCCGTCGCAAAACCAACCATCCCGCCATCCTCCAAATAGCCGCCCAAAAAGCCCATCAGGCCGGTATCAACTTCTACAAAGGGCACGAAGAAATCTGGCTGGCCGACAGCATCCCCCCTGAATTCATAGAGATAATCACCACACACGGAGAAAACAAAACATGAAAATACTTGTAATTCACGGTCCAAACCTCAACTTGCTGGGCACTCGCGAACCCGAAGTATATGGCTATCATACCCTCGACGACATTAACCAGGCACTCACCAAAGTCGCCGATGCCCACCAATCCGTTCTCCGCTTCTTTCAGTCCAATCACGAAGGCCAAATCATAGACGCCATTCATGATGCCCGCGATTGGGCCAGCGGCATCCTCATCAATCCCGGTGCATTTACCCATTATGCCTACGCATTGCGGGATGCCATCGCCGCTGTCAATTTACCCGTTGTCGAAGTACATCTTTCCAATATCTACGCCCGTGAACCCTTTCGCCATCATTCCGTACTGGCAGCTGTTTGCCTGGGACAAATCACCGGTTTTGGTTGGCGCAGTTACGTCTGGGGATTAATGGCCTTACTCAATCATTTGCAGCAACAAGAATGAAAACACCCAAAACAAAAAGAGTCCGGTTTTTCCGGACTCCTTGTTTTAGAGGGGGTGTGGCGCCTCACACGGCTATGATGCTTTTGCTGTGCTGGCTTCAATGCGGGAACAATGCTCGCGGCAATGTGGCTACAATGCTTTTGTGAAGGGGCTATCTTTGTATGATGCTCGCTGCAATGAATGTGCAAGGTTGCTTCGATGATGTTCGGCGCCACCCGATTCAGGTTAATCCTAACCTGCCTCTTTTGTAAAATCCCAACCTTACGATTTTCATTACAATCAAAAATCGAGGAGTACTATTTTCGTTGTTTTGGGACTTCTTTCCTACGAATCGGGCAATTCTGATTCATGAGGGAAAACCCATTCACGGAAAAGGGGAGTGAGATCGCAACCACAATTGTTTTCGGCTAACTGTTTAAGTGTGTCAGTTGTGGCGGTTTGCCAGGCGAATTGACGAATGTATTGTTGCAAGAAGCGATCGAAGGTATCTTCGCCAATCACTTCTGCCAGCCGCTCGAAGAAAAGGGGGCCGCGTCCGTAAACGATTGCGCCATATTCGTTGTCTGCGTATGCACTGACAGGCAGGCCAATGGGGATGTTGGCATAGTTGGTGCGTGCCCACCGGTTTTCCAGTGAACTGCGAAAGCCTTGTGCGCCATCTGTGCCGTATCGGTCTTGGTAGTAGAGCAGGGTGGCGTATTGTGTCAGGGATTCGTCTAGCCAGGGTTCGTCGAGTTGGTCGTTGCCCACGAGGCCGTAGAACCATTGATGGGCAACTTCATGGACTGTTGTAGATTCTAACAGGATAGTGTTGGGCAGACCGGGAATGTATGAGGTGTTGGGATTATATATGTTTTCGGTGAGGGCGATAATGCCGGGATATTCGATGCCGAGGGCGGTGGTGGCGGTGGTGACTATATCGAATTCAGTGTATGGGTATGGGGTTTGGAAGCGAGTGTTGAAGATGTTTAGGCTGGTAGCGGCTGTGGTGAGGGCGGCTTTTGCCCCGTCTTCTAATTCGGGAGGGGCGTAGCTGTGAATGGTGGTTTGGTTGAGGGTTTTGGTGTGGCGAATGAAGCGGGGGCTGGCAGCGAGGTAGAAGTCGCGCATGGGGCCGGCGACGATGGTGAGTGTGTGGGTTTCGGCCGTTTCTGTGCGGGCTGTTTCTATGCCGCTGGTAACGATGGTGGCTTCTTTGGGGGCAGTAACTTGTACCAGGTAGAAGGCTGTATCTGCATATACAACATCTCCTGCTGGTGCGGGCGGTGCTATGTTCCAACCTTCGTGTTCATCAAAAACGGCAATTTGGGGGTAAAAGTGGGCGAGGGCGAGAATGTCATTAACGTTGGCGAAGACACCATAATTGCGGCCAGTGGTTAGGGGGATTTGGGTGGAAAAGTGGAGGCTGATGATTGTGCTTTGGCTGGGTTGGAGTGGTTTTTTCAGGGGGATTTTCAGGATGCTGTTTTGTTCGGACTGGAGGACGGCCGTTACTGGCTGCCCGTTTTCCTGTGTTTTGGTGACTTCTATTTTCCCGCCTAGCAAATTGGGGAACAAATGGAAATAAAGCACGTCCAGGGTCTTGTTTTCTAAATTCGTGTAGTAAAGTTGCATCTGTCCGTCAACGGCTGTTAGTGTATCGTTTAGCGTAAAAACCAGATGGTAAACGGGGAATTGTGGGAGTGTGTCCAGGACAGGGCGTGCTTCAGCGATTAATCCGGCGGCAAAGGGGGAGCGATCCTGCCAGGCAACGGGGAACAAAGTTGGGGGTAGGATATCTGGTGTGGGCAAGGTGGCAGGTGTGGCGGGTGTGGGGAAAACGGCCGTTTCTCCCCTGCCGCTACATCCAATCAATAGAATGCTCAATCCAAACAAAAAAAATAAAAACCGAATTTTCATTTTCTCTCCTGATACATAACATACACCTTGAAACAATTCCTTTCCGTACATAACATATGCCGGGAAAATCGTACCTGATATAATAACGCAGGGTAAGGGGAGTATGTGTCATTTTTTACAAACTGCTCAGGTGAGGATAGAACGATGAAAAAACAAGTTTACCGGTTCGCTGTTATATTCCTGGCATTGTTTGCTGTTGTCACGCCTGTTCTGGCCGAATCAGCTGATAAATCAGTGAATTTGCCCGGTTGGGTTGGGGGATTATTGGCTGTGATCGCCTTGTTGCTTCCAATTGCCTTTCGGGTATGGGTAGAACGGAGCGAATGAGGCTTGACAGCTCATTCGCCTCATGCTAACATTTTGACTATCAACTGAACAACCAAAGACGTTGATTCGGAATAGTAACCGACAAAGCGGGTCTCAGAGAGTTGGCCCTTGGGCTGAAAGGCCAATGTCAGCGCAGTCGGTGAATGGGCCGAGGAGTTGCTCAGGCGAAATCTGTACAAAGAGGGGAGAGTAGCTTGAGACGGAGGTGCCACCGTTATCTGGGCATAGGTTTCGGCATCTGGTCGGAACTGAAATGAGTGAGGCTGGCTAATCACAACGCGCTTTCACAAGCGCGTTTTTGTTTACAGGCACAGGCTGGCCTAACCAGGGTGGCACCGCGGGAGATTGTTAGCGCGCTCTCGTCCCTGCAAGGGGATGAGAGCGCGTTTTTTTATTTATTCAGGTCTGGAGGAGGTGTATGATGACCGAATCAATTAAGTTTTTACTGGATGAGAATAAGTTGCCGCGGGCGTGGTACAACATTAATGCTGATATGCCTGTACCACCAGCACCGGTGTTGCATCCGGCTACAAAGGAGCCGGTTACGCCGGATTTTTTGAGTGTGTTGTTCCCGATGAGTTTGATTATGCAGGAAGTGAGTACAGAGCGGTGGATTGAGATTCCAGAGCCTGTTCGGGAAGTATATAAGCTGTGGCGGCCAACGCCGTTGTTTCGGGCACGGCGACTGGAAAAGGCATTGGATACGCCCGCACATATTTATTACAAGTATGAGGGTGTCAGTCCGGTTGGATCGCATAAACCGAATACGGCCGTTGCTCAGGCATTTTATAACAAAGAGGCTGGTACACAGGCATTGACGACGGAAACCGGAGCCGGGCAATGGGGTTCGGCTTTGGCGATGGCTTGCCGTTTTTTCGACCTGGACCTGGAAGTGTATATGGTGAAGGTGTCGTACCATCAGAAGCCGTATCGGCGGATTGTAATGCAGACATATGGGGCGCAGGTTTTTGCCAGCCCGACAGATCGAACGGAATACGGCCGTTCTGTGTTGGCTCAAGATCCTGATTCCCCTGGTTCCCTGGGTATTGCCATTTCGGAAGCTGTCGAAGCTGCGGCGACTTCTGGAGGCAAAAAGAAGTACAGTCTTGGTTCAGTGTTGAATCATGTGTTAACGCACCAGACAGTGATTGGCCTGGAGGCACTGGAACAAATGGAGATGGCGGGTGAATATCCGGATGTGATTATTGGCTGTGTTGGTGGCGGTTCCAATTTTGCCGGGTTTGCGTATCCGTTTTTGCATCAAAACCTGACGAATGGCAAGCAAACACGGATTATCGCTGTTGAGCCGTCTTCTTGCCCGACTTTGACACGGGGCAAGTATGCATTTGACTATGGAGATACGGCCGAAATGGCGCCAATTGTCAAGATGCATACATTAGGACATACGTTTGTGCCCCCTGCCATTCATGCGGGCGGATTGCGATATCATGGCATGGCACCAACGGTAAGCGCATTGGTGGCAGAGGGGTATATTGAGGCGCGGGCAGTGGGGCAATTGGATACATTTGCCGGTGCGGTACAGTTTGCGCGAGCCGAGGGGATTATTCCGGCGCCGGAGTCGTCGCATGCGGTTCGCGTAGCCATTGATGAGGCGTTGCGCTGCAAGGAAACCGGCGAGCGTAAAGTGATTGTGTTTAATCTGTCGGGACATGGTCATTTTGATATGGCGGCTTATGAGGCTTATTTCAGAAATGAGTTGGCAGATTATGAGTATCCGGCGGAAGAAATTGCAGCAGCAATGGCGCATTTGCCGTCGGTAGAGATGTAAATTGGTTGTAAAACAGCCGCGAGGGAATGGATGATGCTGGATTTGAAGGAAATGAAGGGGAAGGAAACGGCCGTTTACCACCCTGCTTTGCCAGAATTTCGGGAATTGGCAGCTGGTGAAGCCAACCTGATTCCTGTGTATCGGGAGTTTGCTGCTGATTTGGAAACGCCTGTGTCAGTGTACTTGAAGCTGATGAATGAAGGGGATGCTTCATTTTTGCTGGAGTCGGTAGAAGGTGGCGAACAGGTGGGACGTTATTCATTTGTGGGGGTTCATCCACGCGGAATGGTGGCTTTGAACGGCCGTTCTATCACCGAACTCCGTTCAGGCAACACAACAACACGCCCCCTGAATGAGGATGAGGATATTCTGGATGTGATTAAAGCCGAATTGGCCCGTTTTACCCCCGCCGATGTTCCTGGCTTGCCCCGATTTATTGGCGGTGCAGTTGGCTATTTGGGATATGATGTCGTGCGGTTTTTTGAAAAATTACCAGAAACGGCCGAAACAGTTCTGGATATTCCCGATGCCATCTTTTTATTCGCCGACACTCTGGTTGTATTCGACCATGCCCGACATCGCCTGCTCATTCTGGCCAACGCACGAGTCAATGGCGATATAGAAATGGCTTACGTGGACGCCATTCAACGAATTGAACAAGTCAGCAAACGACTATTACGGCCGTTGCCCGCCATCCCCACCCGCCGTTGGGGCACATTACACCCCCCCACCAACGGCCAAAACATCACCGCCAACATGACACCAGAACAATACCAGGCCATCGTCCAACAAGCACGAGAATACATCGCCGCTGGCGACATCTTCCAGGTGGTACTCAGCCAGCGATTCAGTCGCCGCACCAACGCCCACCCCTTCGCCATCTACCGCGCCCTAAGAATGCTCAACCCCTCCCCCTACATGTTCTACTTCAACTTCGGCTCCCTCGACATGCAAGTCATCGGTGCCTCACCCGAAATGCACGTCCGCCTGGAAGATGGCATCGCCAGCATTCGCCCCATCGCTGGTACCCGCCGTCGGGGCCAAACAGAAGCCGAAGACACAGCCCTCGCCGCTGAACTACTCGCCGACCCCAAAGAACGCGCCGAACACGTCATGCTTGTTGATTTAGGCCGCAACGACTTAGGCCGAGTCAGCGAATACGGTTCTGTTCAGGTCAAAGACCTCATGGTTGTAGAACGATACAGTCATGTTATGCACATCGTTAGCCATGTAGAAGGCCGTCTCAAGGCAGGTATGGATGCATTCGATCTTATGCGGGCCACCTTTCCCGCCGGAACAGTAAGCGGCGCCCCAAAAGTACGCGCCATGGAAATCATCGAAGAATTAGAAGGCCAGCGACGTGGCCTTTATGCTGGCGCAGTTGGTTATGTAGGGTATGATGGCAGTATGGACACCTGTATAGCCATTCGCACACTACTCATGCAAGGTGATACCATACACGTACAGGCAGGGGCAGGCATAGTTGCCGACAGTAACCCGGCACGCGAGTACCAGGAATGTGTCAACAAAGCACGGGCTTTACTCGTCGCTGTTGAACGAGCTGAAGCCGGTCTTTTATAATCCCAAATTCCACTGATCAGGAGTATGTTATGAGTAAAAAACGATTACTGACAGGTGATAGACCAACCGGAAGTCAACTCCACTTAGGCCATTATGTGGGCAGCCTGGCAAACCGCGTGCGGCTGCAAGATGAATATGAAACCTATATCCTTATCGCTGATTTGCACATGTTAACCACCAAAAACACGAAAGAAGACATTAATGCAGTGCGGGTCAACGCCGTGGAGTTGGTAAAGGACTATCTGGCGGTAGGCATTGATCCTGCCAAAACAACGATTTACTTGCAGAGTGCTATTCATGCTGTGTATGAGATGAATCTCTTTTTTGAAATGTTGGTTACTGTGCCACGTCTTAGTCGGCTGCCTTCTCTTAAGGATATGGCACGTAATGCCCATCTGGCAGAAATGCCCTTTGGTTTGTTGGGGTATCCTGTTTTGCAAGCTGCCGATATTTTGATGCCGCGGGCACATGTTGTACCAGTAGGCAAAGATAATGAGGCGCATGTAGAAATTACGCGCGAGATTGCCCGTCGGTTTAATTACCTTTATGGGGAAGTGTTCCCGGAACCGGCATCCATTATCGAGCCGACGCTGATTGGCATAGATGGCAAGGCCAAGATGAGTAAAAGTCTGAATAATGCGATTTTCCTGAATGATGATCCCAAGACGGTTGAAAAGAAAGTTCACAGCATGTACACAGATCCCAACCGCATTCATGCCAATATTCCCGGACGAGTTGAGGGGAATCCAGTGTTTATTTATCACGATATTTTTAATCCGAACAAGGAAGAAGTGGAGGATTTGAAGGCGCGGTATCGGGCTGGCAAAGTGGGGGATGTGGAAGTAAAGCAAAAACTGGCGCGTGCGCTTAACAATTTTTTGGATCCGATTCGGGAAAGACGGGCACAAGTGGAGGCTGATAAGGGACTGGCAGAACAGGTGATTTATGAAGGGACGGTTAAGGCGAATAAGGTGGCTGAGGAGACCTTGTTGGCGATGAAGAAGGCGATGGGTTTGACTGGCTTGTGGAACAAAATTAGCCGCAAGGGGCGAGATCGCCTGAAACGGTTGGAGCAGGCCGGTGAAAATGGGTCTTAAGAGTAGATTGGTTAGGGGTATGGTTTATGGTTGTGGTGATTGATAATTACGATTCGTTTACCTATAACCTGGTGCAGTATTTGGGTGAATTGGGAGCGGAGGTACGTGTATTTCGTAATGATGAGGTGACGCTGGCAGAGTTGGCGGCGTTGCAGCCGAATAAGATTGTGATTAGTCCGGGACCGGGTGATCCGGATGATGGGGGGATTTCGAATGAGGTGATTCGGATGTTTGGCCCCAAAACGCCGTTGTTGGGGGTGTGTTTGGGGCATCAGTGTATTGGGGCTGTGTATGGGGGTAGGGTGGTGCGTGCGCCGCGTTTGATGCATGGAAAAACTTCGGCCGTTTATCATCATGGTAAGGGGTTGTTTTACGGAGTTCCCAGTCCGTTTCAGGCTACGCGTTACCATTCCCTTATTGTGGAGGAGCCTTTGCCTGATTGTTTGCAAGTAACGGCTTTTACCCGACATGGAGAGGTGATGGGGTTGCGACACAAGGAGTATCCTGTTGTGGGCGTGCAATTTCACCCAGAAAGTATTTTGACAGAGCATGGCAAACGTATCTTGCAGAATTTTCTGGAAGGGCGTTGAATGTTGTTGGTTTGTGTGAGTATTTTGGATTGGCGGAGGTAACAGGTGACGGTTTTGCATGGATTCGAGTTGGTGCGGGAGGGGGAGGTGCCGGAGTTGAATACGAAGGCCAGATTGTGGCGGCATGTGCGTACGGGGGCGGAGTTGCTTTCGATGGTGAATGATGATGAGAATAAGGTGTTTGGTATTGCGTTTCGAACGCCGCCAACGGATTCAACGGGTGTGCCGCATATTATGGAGCATGCTGTTTTGGCTGGTTCGCGCAAGTATCAGGTGAAAGAGCCGTTTGTTGAGTTGCTGAAAGGTTCGTTATATACGTTTTTGAATGCGTTTACTGCTCCTGATCGAACGGTTTATCCGGTGGCGAGTACGAATTTGCAGGATTTTTATAATTTGGTGGATGTGTATTTGGATGCTGTGTTTTTTCCTCTGATTACACCGCATCATTTGGACCAGGAGGGTTGGCATTATGAGCTGGAGAGTTTGGATGCGCCTTTGGTTTACAAGGGGGTGGTGTTTAATGAGATGAAGGGGGCGTATTCGTCTCCGGATGGGTTGGTTTACCGGTATGGGAAGCAGGTGTTGTTTCCGGATACGGTGTATGCGCATGATTCGGGGGGAGATCCGGAGGTGATTCCGCAACTGACTTATGAGCAGTTTAAGCGGTTTCATGAGGTGCATTATCATCCGTCGAATGCGATGATTTATTTTTATGGGGATGACCCGGAGGAGGAGCGGCTGCGATTGTTGGATGGGTATTTGCGGGATTTTGAACGTCGGGAGGTGGCTACGGCCGTTTCTTCTCAACCCTCTTTTTCATCCCCGCGCCGCCATACTTTTCCTTTTCCAGCTGAAGCCCAAGGGGCAAATGCTGACAAGGGAATTGTGCACATCAACTGGCTTTTGCCTGAAAATGACGACCCTGAACTGGCAATGGCTTTGCAAATTCTTTCTTATGCTTTGGTTGGCACACAAGCCTCTCCGCTGCGCAAGCGGCTAATCGACTCTGGCCTGGGTGAAGACTTGACGAGTAGTGGTCTTTCTACTTATTTGCGCCAAATGACTTTTGGGGTTGGTTTGAAGGGGGTACGTGTTGCCGAGGATGCTGACCGGGTGGAGCAATTGGTTCTGGATACCCTGGAGGAACTGGCTCAGGAAGGTATTGAGTCAGATATGATTGAAGCGGCGTTGAATACGATCGAATTTAATTTGCGCGAAAATAATACGGGGCGGCTGCCGCGGGGATTGGTTCTTATGAACCGTGTGTTAACTTATTGGGTTTACGGCCGTAATCCCTTTGATGTGCTTGGCTTTGAGGCGCCCCTGACAGCTGTAAAATCTCGCCTTGCTGCCGATCCTGCTTATCTGCAAACGCTAATCCGCCGCTACTTGCTGGCAAACCCCCATCGGGTTACGCTGGTGTTGGAGCCAGACCCAACTCTGAAGCAGCGATTGGAAACGGCCGAAAAAGAAAAACTCGCCCAAATCCGCAGCCAGATGAGTCAGGAAGAACTCCAGGCCATCATCGAAAACACCCGTGCCCTGAAACAACGACAAGAATCCCCTGATCCCCCAGAAAAACTGGCCGCTATCCCCCGATTACAACTATCTGACCTTGATCCGGAAATCAAGCGCATTCCTCTTGCTATTTCAGAGGCCGGAAATGCCCCCTTGCTCTATCATGATTTGTTTACCAACGGCATTCTTTACCTGGATATTGGCTTCAATTTGCAGGCATTGCCGGTTGAACTGTTGCCATATGTTCATTTATTTGGGGCGTCCTTATTGAAAATGGGTACGGAAACAGAGGATTATGTCAAATTATCGCAGCGAATTGGACGAAAAACAGGGGGAATATCTACCAGTTATCTGGCTTCAGCTTTGCGCGACCGTGAAGGAACGGCCGTTTGGATGTTCCTGCGCGGCAAAGCGACCGTTCCCCAAGCCCCTGAACTACTTGCCATCATACGAGACATCCTCCTCACTGTACAACTCGACAACCAGGAACGATTCCGCCAAATTGTATTGGAAGCCAAAGCCCGTAAAGAAGCCAGTCTCATTCCAGGTGGGCATGGTGTCATCGATCGGCGGCTACGGGCACATTTCCATTCTGCCGATTGGGTGTCTGAACAAATGGGAGGCATTAATTACCTCTTCTTTCTCCGTCAATTGCTGGAAGAAATAGATAACAACTGGTCAGCCGTTCATGCCAGATTGGAACAAATACGGCAGGCACTCATCAACCAGTCTAACATGCTTTACAACGTCACTCTGGACGCAACCAACTGGCAAACATTAGAACCACAAATCCAGACGTTTGCTACCTCATTTCCCGTGCAACCCGTTACACACCATTCATGGGACCATACTATTTCCACTACTTGTGAGGGACTTACTATTCCAGCTCAGGTCAATTATGTCGGTAAGGGGGCAAACCTTTATCAACTTGGCTACAAACTACATGGTTCTGTCGCTGTAATTACCCGCTATTTGCGGACAACCTGGCTGTGGGAACGAGTGCGGATGTCTGGTGGGGCGTACGGCAGCTTTTGCAGTTTTGACCGGGATACAGGTGTATTGACTTTTCTGTCGTACCGTGATCCGAATTTGTTGGGCACACTGAATGTTTATGACCAAACGGCCGATTTTCTGCGGCGACACGACCTGACCGAAGATGAACTGACAAAAGGAATCATTGGTGCCATTGGTGCGCTGGATGGATACCAACTCCCAGATGCAAAAGGTTATACCTCCATGGTGCGTTATCTGATTGGTTCTACCGATGAGAGCCGACAAAAGTTTCGGGATGAAGTGTTGGGCACAACGGCCGTTCATTTTCGCGAATTTGCCGATATTCTCGACCAGGTACGTCAGGCAGGCCACATTGTTGTGTTAGGATCAGCCGATGCGCTCACTGCTGCCAACGAACAATTACAGCCACCAATGAAAATGATTCAGGTGATGTAAAGGAGGAACACGAGATGCCTTTAAAACCCTACATAGCCGAAGTCATAAACGGCCGTCATCTCACCCTCGAACAAGCCGAAGCCGCTATGGATATCATCATGACCGGCGAAGCTACCCCCGCCCAAATTGGCAGCTACCTGACTGCCCTCCGCATGAAAGGAGAGACCGTTGCCGAAATTGCCGGTAGTGCCCGTTCCATGCGCAAACACGTCGTACCCGTCCAGATACCTGTTGCCAGCATAGGCGAAATGTTGGTGGACACTTGTGGCACAGGCGGAGATGGCAAACATACCTTCAACATCTCCACCACCGCCGCCTTTGTAGTAGCCGGGCATGGTGTGCGCGTTGCCAAACACGGCAACCGGGCAGCCAGCAGCAAATCCGGTTCAGCCGATGTTCTCATGGCATTAGGCGGCAACCTGGACCTGACCCCGGAGCAAGTTGCCCAGTGTATTACTGAAACTGGAATTGGCTTTTTGTACGCCGTTAAACACCATCCTGCTATGCGCCATGCCATCGGACCACGTCGTGAAATCGGTCAGCGTACTATTTTCAATCTGCTGGGGCCGCTGACAAACCCTGCTGGCGCCACCCATCAGCTTATTGGTGTGTATGATCCGGCCTTGACTGAGCCGCTGGCACGTGTATTAGGTACTCTTGGCAGTCGAGCAGCTTTTGTTGTTCATGGTGCAGATGGTCTGGACGAACTTTCTACAACAGGCGTCAATCGAGTTAGCCATTTGCATAATGGGGAGGTAACAACATTTGAGCTGAATCCGGCTGACCTGGGATTACCCCGTGCCCGACTGGATGATTTGGTAGGGGGGACGCCAGAAGAAAATGCCCAGATTACACGAGATATTCTGAGTGGACGGGAGCAGGGGCCACGGCGGGATATTGTTTTGCTGAATGCGGCGGCTGTATTGAGTGTGGAATGTGGTGATTGGCAGGCAGGTTTGGCAGAGGCGCGTGAAGCGATTGATAGTGGGGCAGCATTGCGAGTGTTAGATGCCTGGATTGAGATGACGAATCGTTTTCGTGTATGATGGTTGGTGGGATGGGTGAATTGGTGATTATGAGGAAATGGCAATGAGTGTGTCGAATTTGGCGAAACGGCGCGGTAAGATTTTGGATGAAATTATGCGGTATCATCGGGAGCAGTTGCCTAAAATTATGCGGGATGTGCCGCTTGAAGATGTGCGGGCGTTTGCTCGTGTTGCCCCCCCACCAGTGAGTTTGGCGGAGACGTTGGCGTTGCCTGGTGTAACGTTGATTGCGGAATGTAAAAAGGCGTCGCCGAGTAAGGGTTTGTTGGTGCGTGATTATGATCCGGTGCGGTTGGCGCAGATGTATGTGCAGGGCGGGGCGGGGGCGATTTCGGTGTTGACGGATGGCCGGCATTTTCAGGGTTCGTTGACGGATTTGCGGGATGTGAAGGAGGCATTGCTGGATGTGCGCTCACCGGTGACGAAACGGCCGATTCCTGTTTTGCGCAAGGATTTTATTTTTCATCCTTATCAGCTTTATGAAGCCAGGGCAGCTGGGGCAGATGTCGTGCTGTTGATTACGGCCGTTCTTGGTGATAGCGATCTCCGCCAGTTACTGCGGTTGGCACACGAACTCGGTATGGACGCATTGGTAGAAGTTCACTCAGATGCAGAACTGGAACGTGCATTGGCGGCAAATCCCCGTATTATTGGTGTCAATAACCGGAATTTACAAACATTTGCAGTGGATTTTGAAAATACGGCCCGTTTGCGTGACCGAATTCCTCCTGACGTGTTGGTTGTGGCTGAGAGTGGCCTAAAAACAGCCGCAGATGTGCGCAGGATGGCTGAAATTGGCGTAAATGGCATTCTGGTAGGTGAGACGCTGGTACGCAGCAAAGATGTACTCCAAACCGTGAAGGCGTTTGTAACTGCTGGAAATAAATAGTCACTATTGCCAGGCTGACTGAGTGGCGGGTCAATCCCGCCTTTTTTTATGCCTTGACGCCGATTCTAATTGATATAAAATCTCAATTGATATAAAGTATCAATTGAGGAGCATGTATGCACTATTTTGGAAAAGAAAATAAAGGCGGCAGGTGGCACAAAATTATTTGGGGAGTGGGCTGTATGGGTGTATTAGTGGTGCTGTTAGCCGCTTGTGGACAGAAGCCAGCAGCCAGTGATACCAATATGCTGACATTGCCTGCTTTGTCGCCAGTAGAGCGGGAAGGGAAGTTACAGGTTGTGGCAACAACGAGCATTATTGGGGATGTGGTGGCACAGGTGGGTGGAGATTTGATTGAGTTGACGACGTTGGTGGCGGCTGGTCAGGATCCGCATGGATATGAGCCGTCAGCGCAGGCATTAACGGCCGTTGCCAATGCTGATGTGATTTTTATCAATGGATACGATCTGGAAGAAGGATTATTACGAACATTGCAGAACACAGCCGAAGATGTGCCTTTTGTGCCGGTTTCAGCCAATATTTCGCCGCGTGTATTGGATGGCCTGCCTGATCCCCACACATGGCTTGACCCGCACAATGTCAAGCAATGGGTGGAAAATATTGAGCAAACATTGAGTGCTCTGGATCCGGAAAATACGGCCGTTTACCAACAAAACGCCACTCGCTACCAGACACAACTTGACCAGCTTATTACCGAAATCGAACAACAAATTAGCCAGATACCACCGGAACGGCGGCTTTTGGTAACCAACCATGACGCGCTAGGGTACTTTGCCGACCGTTATGGCTTCACTATTATTGGCACAGTGATTCCTGCCAGCAGTTCCCTCGCCGAGCCATCTGCTGCGGATTTGACCCAGCTTGTCAACGATATGAAAGAAGCTGGAATCTGTACACTTTTTGTCGAAAGTTCAGTAAATGACCGACTGGCACGAGCAGTTGCTGCCGAATTGAACTTTTGTGATGAGGTGCAAGTGCTTACTTTATACACAGGAGCAACAGGATTGCCGGGTAGCGGCGCGGAAACCTATCTGGGTATGATGCGGGCAAATGTGACGGCAATTGTTTCTGGATTGGGGAAGAAATCATGACGACAATTGCGAAAAAACTCAGGGGTAAGGGGATTGCTCATGAACCGGGAGCACCGACGCTGACATTGGAGAATGTGACGGTTGCCTATGTGAGTGGGGCGTCTAGCCGGGCATTGCGGCGAGTGAATGGAACGGCCGAAACACCACACGCACTGGAAAATATCACCTTTGAAGTATTTCGTGGTGAGCGGGTAGCCATTGTGGGGCCAAATGGGGCAGGCAAGAGCACCTTGCTCAAGCTCATCGCGGGAGTATTGCGCCCGACTGAAGGGGAAGTGCGGGTATTTGGCCATGGACCGGCAGGGCATATTTGCATAGGTTATGTGCCCCAACGGAGTCAGATCGATTGGTCGTTTCCTGTAACAGTGGAAGATGTGGTGATGATGGGGCGCGTAGGGCAGATTGGGCTGTTTCGCTGGCCACGGCGGCAGGATTGGGCAGTCGTTCGTCAGGCGTTGGCTCGCGTGAACGCTTCACATCTGGCGGGCAAGCAGATTGGGGAGCTTTCAGGAGGGCAACAGCAACGGGTGTTTATTGCGCGAGCGTTGGCGCAGGAGGCGGAGTTGTTGTTGCTGGATGAGCCTTTGGCGGGGTTGGATGCGCCCAGTCGAGAGGCGATTTTTCAGATTTTAGATTCGTTACGGCCGGATGGTGTGACGGTGTTGATGGCTACCCATGATTTGAATGTGGCCGCAGAGCGGTTTGAGCGGGTGATGTTGTTGAATCGGCGAGTGGTGGCGTTGGGGCCAGGAACGGCCGTTCTTACGCCAGATCATCTTTTGCAAGCCTATGGCGGTCATGTGCAATTTATGGGCGAAGGAGCCAACACAATGATATTGGCTGATACATGTTGTGATCATGGCGAATTGCCACTCAATAAAAGAGGGTGAAATGGATTGGTTGCTTGTTCCGCTTCAGTATGGTTTTGTCCAACGGGCAATTTTAGCCGCAGTTGTTGTTGGGGTTGTGTGTTCAGTATTAGGCACATATGTGGTTTTGCGTGGGATGGCTTTTTTTGGTGATGCATTGGCGCATACTATTTTGCCAGGTGTTGTTGTGGCTTTTTTGTTAGGTTGGCCACTGGCTCTGGGGGCATTGATAATGGGGATTGTGACGGCAATTGGTATTGGTGCACTCTCTGATCAGGGTGTTTTGAAAGAAGATACGGCTATTGGGGTTATATTTGCTGGCGCGTTTGCGCTAGGGGTCGCATTGTTGTCCCTTACGGGTAATTATACGGTTGATCTGGCGCATTTTCTTTTTGGCAATTTGTTGGGGGTGTCAGCTGGGGATTTGCGGCTCATTATTGTTTTGGGTGGTTTTGTGCTGCTGGTAATTTTTCTGTTTTACAAGGAGTTTTTGGTTATTTCGTTTGATCCCATTTTGGCAACGACATTACGTTTGCCGTCTGATTTTTTGCGGTATTTGTTGCTGGTGTTGATGGCGGTTACGATTGTGGTTGCGTTGCAGGTGGTGGGTATTGCCCTGATGATGGCCATGTTGGTCACACCGGCGGCGGCGGCTTCGTTGTTGGCACGGCGTTTGCCGGTGATGATGGGGATTGCGGCGGTGATTGGGGCGTTTTCGGGAGTGGCTGGTGTGTATGGGTCGTATTATTTGAATGTGGCGTCGGGGGCGGCTGTGGTGTTGGTGACAACGGCCGTTTTCTTGCTGACGTTTTTGTTTGCGCCCCAACGTGGTTGGGTTTGGCGATTTGCAAGATGAGGTGAGATATGGATGACCAATTGGGCGTTTTCAGTAACCGATTGCAACAACATGGCTATCGTCTGACAACTGCCCGTCGGGTGATTTTGGAGGCGTTATTGGCTTCTGGTGGGCATATTACGGCAGATGGTTTGGTAGAGGTGGTGCGGCAACAGTCGCCAGGTATTGGACGTATGACAGTGTACCGTACGCTGGAGATTTTGAGTGAACTGGGGTTGATTCGGCCTGTTTATCAGGGTACAGGTGCGGCACATTATATTTTGATGGAGAATGGACACCATCACCATTTGGTTTGTTCGGGGTGTGATCGGGTGATTGAGTTTGATGAATGTGTTTTGGAGGAAATGGGGCGGTTGATTAGTGGTCGTTTTGACTTTCAGATTCAGGGGCATGTGGTGGAGTTTTTTGGTTTGTGTGCCGATTGTCGGCGAGTGTCGGCATAGGGGTTGGGTGATTGTTCGTAAAACAGCCCGGCTGACGGTATAATTCTCCGATGGTGGAACGGCCGTTTTTACCGGCCTTTCTCAAAATATTGAATCCTGATGGCTGGAGAGTGACAAATGGAAGGTTCCCACAAACCACGCATTTTGATAGCCAAACCCGGACTTGATGGACATGACCGGGGGGCCAAAGTTGTTGCCCGTGCATTGCGCGATGCGGGAATGGAAGTGATTTACACTGGTTTGCGGCAAACACCAGAGATGGTGGTGGAAGCTGCTTTGCAAGAAGATGTGGATGCCATTGGTTTGAGTATTCTTTCTGGTGCACATATGCCGTTGGTAGCCCGCATTATGGAGCTGTTGGCTGAACACGATATGTTGGATGTGCCTGTTTTCCTGGGTGGTATTATTCCTAATGATGATGTGCCAAAGCTAAAGGAAATGGGGGTGAAAGAGGTGTTTGGCCCAGGTGCGAGCATGGAAGAGATTGTCAAGTTTATCTGGGAGGCGGTTGGTGCAAAAGCTGATTGAGCAAGCATTGGCCGGTAATCAGCGGGCAATTGCTCGCTTGATTACGCGGGTTGAGAATAGCGAAGAGATGGCGGAAACGGCCGTTTCGGCTTTATATCCCCATACTGGCCGGGCACACATCGTTGGCATTACCGGCTCTCCAGGTTCTGGCAAAAGCACATTGGTCAACGAATTGGCCAAAGCGCTGCGCAAACGAGACCAGTTAGTAGGTATTGTCGCCGTTGACCCTAGCAGTCCTTTTACCGGAGGCGCGTTGTTAGGAGATCGCGTGCGTATGCGCGATCTCTCTGGCGATAAGGGGATTTTTATTCGCAGTATGGCTTCCCGTGGCAGTTTGGGTGGCCTGGCACGGGCTACATCTGCTGTTATCAAGGTGTTGGATGCTGCCGGATATGACACTATTTTGGTAGAGACGGTAGGTGCTGGCCAGGCAGAAGTAGATATTGCCAGCACAGCACACACCACTTTGGTAATCGAAGCACCTGGCATGGGAGATGATATTCAGTCTATCAAGGCCGGTATCCTCGAAATCGCTGATATTTTGGTCGTGAACAAGGCAGACCATCCTGGTGCATCCCGTACAGTCCGTTCCCTCAAGACCATGCTGCAACTTGGTCAGGGAATGTCTGTGCGCCATCATGGCCGCTTGATGCATGTGCGGGCAGTTTCGCCTAATGGTAATGAAGGGGCATGGAAAGTACCAGTACAGGAGACAGTGGCTGTGAAAGGGGAAGGAATAGAGGCTTTGCTGGATACAGTTTTGGCGCATAAGGCGCATTTGCAGGCTACAGGGGAATGGTTGGAACGGGAAAAGGTGCGTAGTCGTCAGGAGATGGAACAATTGTTGCAGGCACGGTTGATGGCACGGCTGGAGATGAAGGTGCCGGCTGAAGAGCAGATGGCGTTGATAACGGCCGTTGCTGAGCGGAAAATTGACCCATATACGGCCGTTTCCCAACTATTCACCCTTATTTCCAGCCACTAAAAGTTACATTCATTTATGCACAGTTAAAACAACAACAATTTCGGGAAGAGAAAAATGCCTTACGGAGATATCAAACTATTTGCCGGATCTGGTTGTCCAGAACTGGCACAACGCATATCAGACTACATCAACATCCCCCTCAGCGGATGGGACATTATCGACTTTCCTAACGAAAACGTCTTTGTCCGATTACACGGTAGCGTACGAGGACAAGATGTTTACATCATCCAAAGCCACAGCCGCCCCGTTCACCGTAATATCATGGAACTCCTCATTGCCATCGACTGTCTCAAGCGAGACTCAGCCGGGCGCATAACCGTTGTTATTCCCTACATGGCCTACTCCCAAAGCGACAAAAAAGACCAGCCTCGCGTACCCATCACCGCTCGTTTGTTAGCCGACATGATCGAAGTTGCTGGTGCTGACCGCTGGATGACTATCGATCTCCATGCCGAACAAATCCAGGGATTCTACAAGATACCAGGTGACTCTCTTACAGCCTTTCACATTCTGGTAGATTACTTCAACAAGAAAAACCTGGATGCCGTGGTTGTTACGCCCGACCTTGGATTTGCCAAAAAAGGACGCAACTTCGCTGCCGGACTTGATTTGCCACTTGCGTTTGTAGAAAAGCGACGCGTTGGCAACCAGAATGTGCGTGAAGCCCTGACACTCATCGGTAACGTAGAAGATAAAGACGTTATCATCGTGGATGATTTGGTTGATACAGCAGGTTCAATTCAGCAGGCTGTGAACCTGGTCAAACAATGTGGCGCCAAAGACGTTTATGTTACCTTTACCCACCCGGTCCTTTCTGAACCAGCTACTGAACGGTTGCGCGAATTGCCTATCAAGGAAATTGTTACAACCGATACAATTCCGATTCCTCCCGAAAAAATGTTACCCAACATTACAGTGTTAACTGTGGCCGAATTATTAGGAGAAGTGATTTTGCGCTCTCACGAAGGGCGTAGCGTGGGTGAATTATTCAATGAATAGCGTTAACGCAATATTAAGACAACTCAAATATACTTTAGATCTTGCATAAACATCAGATACACTCTGATATGTTGCAGATCTCTACGGTAAAGACGGATAAACCAAATGTTTAAGAAACTGATAACCAAAATTGTTGGCGATCCTACACAAAAACTGTTGGATGAACTCCAGCTAATTGTTGATGAAGTTGGTGGTTTGGAGGCCGAAGTACAAAAGCTGACTGATGAGGAATTGCGGGCAAAAACGGCCGAATTCAAACAACGCCTTGAAGATGGCGAAACACTCGACGACATTTTGCCCGAAGCCTACGCCGTCGTCCGCGAAGCCTCACGCCGCACGACCGGCCTGCGTCACTACGACGTACAGATCATGGGTGGTATCCTCCTCCACCGCGGCGAAGTCGTAGAAATGCGTACTGGTGAAGGTAAAACACTTGTCGCCACCCTCCCCCTGTACCTCAACGCCCTCACAGGTCGCGGTGTACACCTCGTTACTGTCAACGAATACCTTGCCCGGCGTGATGGCGGCTGGATGGGCAAAATATTTACCTTCCTTGGACTTACAGTTGGTTGCATCGGCCCGCAACAATTTTCTGCCCTCTATGACCCAGACTACGTAAACCCGGGCGCCGAACTGGAAGACGAACGACTTGTTCACTGGCGCCCATGCACCCGCCGCCAGGCCTACGAAGCAGACATTACCTATGGCATCAGCAGCGAATTTGGCTTTGACTACCTGCGTGACAACATGGCAACCAGCAAAGATCAGCTAGTTCAGCGCGAACTGTACTACGCTATCATAGACGAGGTGGACAACGTACTCATTGATGAAGCCAGAACACCCCTGATTATTTCTGGTCCTGCCCCCCACACCGGCAAAGATTATGTCCGTTTTGCCCAGTATGTGCGCAACCTGAAGCCTAATACGGCCGAAGAGGACGAAGAACCAAACGGTCACTACGACATCGACGAAAAAAGCCGTTCCATCAGCCTTACCGACTTGGGTATAGCCGAAATCGAAAAACGTATCCCTGAAATTAACGTCGAAGCTGGTGATAGTTTATACGATCCCCGCTTTTATCACCTGACTTACTATCTGGACAACGCCTTGCGTGCCCAATATCTGTACAAGCGGGATGTGGATTACGTTGTTCAGGATGGCCAGGTCATCATTGTAGATGACTTTACCGGTCGTCTTATGCCTGGCCGACGCTATTCCGATGGCTTGCATGAAGCGATTGAGGCCAAAGAAGGTGTGCAAATCAAGCGGGAAAGTATTACCGTTGCCACAATTACTCTGCAAAATTACTTCCGTTTATATGAAAAACTAGCTGGTATGACTGGTACAGCATTAACTGATGCTGAAGAATTTCACGAAATTTATGGCCTGGACGTAACCCCTCTGCCTACCAATGTTCAATACATCGTAGAAAAAGGCACGATGGGACTGGTGGAAAAACGGGAAAAAGTGGACAATGCCGAAGCAATTTCTTATGTCGATCCGCAGACCAACGAGCCAGTTTTCTTTAAGCGGGTCGATTTTCCTGATCAGGTTTATGCAACGGCCGAAGCCAAAGACAAGGCAATTGTAGAAGAAATCAAACGCATACACGCTACAGGACGGCCGATTCTGGTAGGCACCACTTCTGTCGAACATTCCGAAAAAATCCACCGAATGCTTGAAAAAGAACGCATCCCCCACCACGTCCTCAACGCCAAACGACACCAACAAGAAGCACTCATCGTCGCCCAGGCTGGCCGCAAAGGAGCAGTTACCATCTCCACCAACATGGCTGGTCGTGGTACAGACATCTTGCTGGGTGGCAACCCGGAAGGCCTTGCTTCTGAAGCCATGGAAAAGGAACTGTTTGACCGCAACTTGTTGACCCAGCTTGCCCACCGGTTACTAACCGAGTCAGAAGAAGCTGCTCGCCAATTTGCCCAAAAACACCCCAAATTAAGCGAAGACCTGGTAGATGGTTTGCTGGCTCTCAAGCAGCAATACGACGAAGCCCTCAAGGAAATTGAAGAAGTCCAGGTTATTGGTTATCTGGCACGCACGCTCCAAGAGCCTTACAACATTGACTACAACGATCTGATTACCGTGTTGCGGTTTGTCCGTAGCGGCTTTTTGAGCGAGGCCAGAGAATACTTGGAAGACCTGAACAAAGATTCTGCCCTGGTTGAAGAGGCGGTACGATTATGGAATATTTACAGCCGTTATCAGGCTGTTCATGATACGCCGCCCAAGCTGGCCCAATTCCTGGCTGAGATGCTCTTTGAAAAACATTACAATGCCCGGGCGGCACTGGTAAGAACCGTCTTGGCTGGCGAATTAGAACAAGCACGAGAGATTACAAAAACAGTGCCCGGATTGCCCGAAAACCTTATCAATATGATTCGGGAAATTCAGACACAAACTGAACGGGAAAGAGAAGAAGTGCGTCGGCTTGGCGGGCTGCATGTCATTGGCTCAGAACGGCATGAATCACGCCGTATTGATAATCAGTTGCGTGGTCGGGCTGCTCGTCAAGGTGATCCTGGTTCTTCCCGCTTCTTCCTGTCGTTGGAAGATGATTTGATGCGCCGATTTGGTGGCGAGCGTCTCAAAAGCTTTATGGCACGAACGAATGTGCCAGAGGATATGCCCATTGAAAACCGGTTGCTGGATCGCATTATTGAAAGTTCTCAGGAGCGGGTTGAAGGATATAACTTTGATATTCGTAAAAACGTCGTGGAATATGACGACGTGATGAATAAGCAACGGCAGGCTATTTACAAGGAGCGCCGCGCTATTCTTATGGGTGAGGCGGTTGACCTTGATGAGAAGGTAGAAAAGGCATTTGTAACGGCCATTGAAGAACTGGTAGATAATTATATTGAGCATTATACCGACTTTATGCGCCGGGAGATTGAACGGGCAATTGCTGACTTTAGCACAGAAGCAACGGAAACGGTGCATATTGGGGGGGTAATCGGCCGTTTACGGGGATTGTTGCCGGATATCCTGAAACTGGATCGAGCAGAACTGGCGGAAATGTCGCCAGAAGAACTGGCTAATCGCTTGATGCTGTTGGTTTATGAAAATGAAGAGCGGGGAGATAATTTGCAACAGCTTTTGCAAGCGATGGGCCGGTTTTTGCCCTTGCTGATGCCAGTACCTAATCTGGCCAGTCTGGCAACTCGCCGGTCAGGGCAGTTGCAGGCCAAAGAGAACGCTCGTTTGGATTATCTGGCTAATGTAAGGCAATTTTTTGATGAATTTTTGGCAAACCATATTGAGGCGGGCGAACGAGAACGACTCTGGCAAGAGGCCGAAGAAGCCATTAATGAGGCGTTTGCTCAATTCTCAATAGAAGGTTTGTCATTGAAGAATGCGAAAGAGCGACAGGCACGTTTCCGGCAGCGGGTAGATGCAGCGATGCGTGATTTGTTGCTGGCTGGTCTGGCTACGCTGGAGAGCGACCAGTTGGTTGAGGCGTTGATTGAGTATGTGCGTACTCAACAACAAAAATGGCGTGAGCAGATTGGTGAAGAGGAGTATCGGAATTTTCAGCGTTTGCTCTTGCTAGACGCGATTGACCGGGAATGGCGGGATTATTTGACGGCAATGGATGACTTGCGCCGAGAGATTGGCCTGGAGGCTGTGGGGCAGCGTGATCCAAAGGTGCAATATAAACGTCGTTCTTATGAGATGTTTGCCGATATGCGGCGCAATATTGATCGGAATATAGTGGAGCAGTTTTTCCAGAAGATTGCTCAACATCAGGCGTTTATTCAACAGCAGCAAGCGCAAGTGGCGTATCAGTTGCAGATGCAAGAAGCTGGTTATCAGGTGGTTCGGCGTCAGGGTGGCAAGGGGACGGAGTTGCGCCGTGATATGCCGAAGGTTGGCCGTAATGACCCATGTCCTTGTGGTAGTGGTAAAAAGTATAAGCATTGTCATGGTAGAGCGTCGAAGGCTGCGCGAACGACGACGAATGGGGGAGAACGGCCGAAAAGTCGAGCACGTCGTCGGTAGATAGGGGCTGATATTGTTCCGTGGAGGGCAGCGTACATGTGATGTGTACCTGCCCTTTTTTCTTGAGATATACGCTCTTTTTACGATTCTTTCACCGCTTGAGATTGACGTTGGTGATAAAACATGCTTTGATGGTAGAGATGGATGGGGTTTTCTGGTAGCATTGTTGTTGGTTGTGGGCAATAAATATAAATTCCTATTTGATATTTGGGATTTTCTCTACATAATTTAAGTTGTTGCTATGCCAAAAGAAAGAACGCATCTTCACGCTTTGCAAGCATTAAGGGAAGCAATTGGTGCAGTGGAGTCTTTTGACTCTCTGCGCGATGTTGTGTTGCAATTTTCTAAAGAGTGGTTGATGGTAGATGCGGCCACGGTGTCGCATACGGCCGTTTCTGCTCCCAATGGTTCTTCGGAGAGCGCGATTAAGCTGGCTTTGCCGATAGGACAAACGGGTTACTGGTGGGTGATTGAGCGCGAACGGCCGTTTTCCGATAGTGAACTCTTGCTTGGTGAAACAGCTGCTGCCTTGTTGGCAACCGCCCCTCTTTTCCAACCCGCTTCCCAACCCACAGCTACCCAACGTGAATTGTTGCGGTGGGTTAGTCAGGCAATTGCTGCCCAACGCCGTTTTGACGATGTCATGCATTTTGTAGCAGCTCAATTTGACAGGGCGTTCCCCAATACAGGGGCAGTATTGCTTTTGGTCGATCACAAGGTTGGTCGCCTGAAAGTGCAAAGCGTGTTGCGGCCTATTAAAACGATCAATCCGGCCGTTGATCGCGAAATAAAAAATGTATTGAAGACAGGCCAAACGGCCGTTTTTGCTGAAAATGCGCCTCCCTATGTGATTGTGCCCGTCCAGATAGGCACGCAAACAGAAGGTGTATTGTGTGTTAGCTACAATGATTCTTTCCTTGTCCCTCCGGGGCACATAACCGCGTTGGAACTGCTGGCTGAGTATATTGGTATCCTTTACGGAAATAGCCGCATTTTGGCCGAAACCTGGCAGCGAACATATCAACTGGAAACGATTTACCGGGTTACAGAATCTGCATTGCCATTACGGCCGTTAGAGCCAACCCTGGCAGAAATCCACAAACAACTGGTTACATCTTTTAAAGCCCCGATTTGCTTTATTGCCCTTTATGATCCTGATACGGAGATGCTCAGTTTCCCGCATATTGTCTATCGGGACAAGGTGATTCAGCAAGAACCAATACCCTTATCTGACGGACACAGTTTGGTAGCCTGGGTGGTGCGTAATAACCAGCCGTATGTGACAGATGACTGGCTGACAGATGATAAGCCGGTTGAAGGAGTTATTTTTGATGATCCACCCCGTTCCGTAATTTGTGTGCCGATGCACGTGGGGGATGAGGTGGTTGGGGCGATTTCCATTCAGAGTGATGAGCCTAAAGCGTATGGTGCAGCAGATTTTCAGACATTAACGGCCGTTGCTTCCCACATAGCCGTTATTATCAAAAATGCACGCTTGTATGCTATTACTCGTGAACTTGTTGAAAAAAGCGTTCATGACTATCAGATTGCTGTTTCGTTGCGACAGGCTATTGCCAGCATCAGCAGCTCGTTAGACCAGCAGGTAATTCTGGATAATTTGTTTACGGCCGTTACCGAACTGGTGCCTTATGATGTCGCTTTTCTCTTTTTGCGGCGTGATAGCACATTACGCCTGGTTGCCATCCGTGAAGGACAAAATCAGCCAGCCAGTAACTGGTCTCTGCCCGATGTGGAAAAACGATGGTTAGAGAGTGAATTGTTACAAGTGCTTCAGGCTGTCAATGCACCTGTATTGCTGCCCCATACAAAGGAAGATGATCGCTGGCCTCAATTTGACTATACTGAGGCAATCCAGTCTGGTTTAGGTGTGCCGCTGCGAGTGGGTGATACCCTGATGGGGATTTTGTTGTTGGCCAGCTACAAGCCTAAAGCGTTTGGCAATCAACAAGAGTGGCTTGTTAGTTCCCTGGCTGCACATACGGCCGTTACCCTGCAAAACGCAGAATTGTATCATCGTACCCAACAGCAACTGGCCGAACTGACAACCCTTTATCAGGCCAGCGCCACCATGACAGCCGACCTGGACCAGGATTTTGTGTTACAAACGGTCGTTTCAGAAATGGTGCGCGCACTCAACGTGGATAGCTGTACAATTTTGGTCTGGGATGAAGTTCAGCATAGCCTTACACCAGCGGCCCACAAAAACCAGCTTTATCCTGCAGAACGGCCGATTGAGGGAGAAAATAGTCCCATCGGCCTGGGAGCAATTGATAACCTCGAACAATACCAGATTATTCAGAAGGTACTTCGAAGCAAAGAAATACATAACCTGCAACTGGAAACGGCCGAAACTCCCGAAGTAATCACCTTATTAAAAGCTGCCCGCCTCAAATCCTTGCTATTAGTACCACTTGTAAGACGCGACAAAATATTTGGATTATTGGCAATGGGGCAAATGACCCGTGCCCGTACATTTAGCCATAGTGAATTCCGACTGGCACAAAACCTGGCCGGTCAGGCAGCTGTTGCCCTCGAACACGCCTACCTCTATGCTCAGGCACAACGCCGGGTAGAAGAACTGGCTACATTCCACAACATTGTTTTGCAATTAAATACCCCACTCAAACTCACTGCTGTTCTTGATGCAATTACCGAATCTGCCCTCAAGCTGGTCGAAGCCAGCAATCTGCACATTTTCCTTTACAATACCGAAACAGGTGAGTTTGAATTTGGTTCAGCCTTGTGGCGGGATGGTCGGCGTGAGCCGGCTGTAAGCGAACCACGCCCTTCAGGTTTAACGGCTACAGTCGTGCGCCGTGGTGAACCAATTGTCATTAATAATGCTGCCGAACATCCCCTCTTCCAGTCCGGACAGGCATCCGATTGGGGAATTTGTGCGATAGCCGGTTTTCCTTTGCGGTATGGTGACAAAATTTTGGGGGCGTTTACAGCCACTTATCTCTACCCACATTCTTTCACTGAAGATGAATTATTGTTGCTCAACTTGCTGGCCGATCAGGCGGCCGTGGCCGTGAGGAATGCGCGCCTGTTTGCCGATTCCCAACGCCGTTTGCGGGATATGTCGGCCCTGGTGGATATGGCCAAGCAGATTACCGGCAAGCTCAAATTGCAGTCGGTGTTGCAAACTACTGTGCAGATTCTCAAGGGCTTGCTAAATGCTCGTGCCAGCACAATTACCATGCTTTCTGAGGACAAAACGGAATTGGTGGTAGCAGCGGCGGCTGGTGTGAACCCAGAGTTCCATCAGGCACGAATGAAGCTGGGCGAAGGCGTATCTGGTGAAGTGGTGCGTCGGGGTGAGCTAATTTACATTCGTGACTCGTACCAGGAGCCAGACTTTCTCTTTTTCAGTGAGGTGGTGCGTAGTTTGCTGGTTGTGCCACTTATTATTCGTGATGAGCCGATTGGTACGCTGACAGTGGACAGCGACCAACCGAATGCATTTAGCGAGTCGGATATCCAGTTGATGACGATTGCCGCAGCACAGGTAAGTATTGCTATTGCTAATGCTCGTTTGTTTGAGGAATTGGAAAAGCATGCGGAAGAGTTGGCGGCTGCGTATGAAGAACTGAAAGAGAGTGACCGTCTGAAGGATGAGTTGGTGCAAAATGTGTCGCATGAGTTGCGTACGCCGTTGACGTTTGTTAAGGGGTATGTGGATTTGTTGATGGAAGGGGAGATGGGGCTGGTAACTCCTGAACAGCGAGAGGCATTGCAGATTGTTTCGGATAAGACGGATGAAATTACGCGGATTATTGATGATATTATCACGTTGCAACGGATTGATTCCGGAAATTTGCATCTGGAACCGGTGAAGATGTCGGATGTGTTGAAAACGGCCGTTGCTGCTCATAGTTTGGTAGCCAATAAGAAGGGACTCAAGATTGTCCATGATCTGCCAGAGTATGAGTGTGTCGCCATGATAGATAAGGGACGAATTAATCAGGTGCTGGATAATCTGATTAGCAATGCCATGAAATTTAGTCCAAATGGCGGCACAATTGCTGTTTCCATGTTCGAAAAAGATGATTGGGTCTGCGTGATTGTTAAAGATCAGGGGATTGGCGTACCTAAGGACAAGCAAGAAAAAATATTTGAGCGTTTCTATCAGGTTGATGGCTCATCCCGGCGTCGATTTGGTGGCACAGGTATTGGTTTGGCTATTGTCAAGCGAATTATTGATGCACATGGTGGCAAGATTTGGGTGGAAAGTGAAGTTGGTAAAGGGAGTACATTTTATTTTACAGTTCCCCGAGCAAAACAGGCTGTTGATGAGTCGGAGACAATTTTTGAGTATTCAGAGTAACGGCACTTTTTGCCTTCGGCCGTTACGGCACAGTAGTTTGCGTGCTGGAAGTTTTTATGGTTGAGTTTGATTTTTTCAGGACTGATGTGACACAAATTGATTCCCGCTTGACCCCCGAAATTTTGAAAGCGATGCCTAAAATTGATTTGCATCGCCACCTGGAAGGCTCTTTGCGGTTGGAAAGTTTGATAGAAATTGCTCATAAGTACGGTTTGGATTTGCCCGCAAAAACTCCGGAACATTTACGGCCGTTTGTGCAAATTACCGATGATCCCCCTGACCATGAAATATTTTTAAGCAAGTTTCAAGTTTTGCGTAATTTTTATCGGAGTCGGGAAGCTGTGCAGCGCCTGGCTTATGAAGTGGTTGCAGACGCCGCTGCCGATAATGTGCGTTATCTTGAACTGCGTTTTAGTCCACAAGCGCTGGCCAATGTGCGAGGGTTTGCGCTGGACGATGTTACAGACTGGGTTATTGAGGCGGTTCACCAGGCGGAGTCTGATTTTAAGATTCAGGTGGGTTTGATTGTTACGCTGGTTCGACATGAACCAATTGAGCAGGCCTGGCAGGTGGCCGAAGTTGCCATTAGTCGGTGTGGTAAAGGTATTGTTGGGTTGGACCTGGCAGGGGATGAGGTGAAGTTTCCTCCTGGCCCATTTGTTCCTATTTTTCAGAAGGCGAAGGAGGCCGGGCTGGGTATTACGATTCATGCAGGGGAGTGGGCAAGTGCGCGGAGTGTGAAGCAGGCAGTGCGGGAATTGTATGCAGATCGAATTGGACATGGTGTACGGGCTATTGAGAACTCGGAAGTGGTGAAGCTGATTCGGGATCAGGGGGTGGCGCTGGAAGTGTGTCTGACGAGTAATTTGCAGACGGGGGTTGTGCGGAGTATGGGGCATCACCCGTTGGTGGATATGCTGGATTTGAATTTGTTGGCCACTTTAAATACGGATGATCCAAGTGTGAGTAACAGTACGTTGACGAATGAGTATCGGGTGGCGGTGGAGTGGCTGGGGATAGGGTATGCTGAGTTGCGGCAGATGATTTTGACGGCGGCTGCAGTGGCGTTTTTGCCGGATGGGGAGCGACAAAGATTGGTGGCTTATTTTGAGCGTTTGTTGCCACCTGACTTGACAGTGGAAAACGGCCGATTTCCTTTTTCTCCTCGTTAACTTGCCCGGTTGGCCTTATTGCAGCGCGAGTATGTTGGGCAGTTGGCTAACGGGATTCCCATTCCTTTAGTGCGCGCTTGATGAGCATTTTGATGGTAACGTCTTCTATTTCCGATGGTCGGGTGTAAAATTTGCCATCCACCTCAATACGTAAGCCGCCTGCTGGATCTTCGACCAAATGAATACTGCGCGAAGCAGTTTGGGGAGTAGCCTGTACATGCTTTTGTAGAATCTGATCGATTTGTTGGATGATGGTCAGGGAAGAAGTCGGCCGTTCTTCTGGGGAGGGAATCATTGGTTTGATGGACTCTACATCAACTTTGGGTTTGGGCACAAGGCCAGACAGGGGAAACGGCCGTTGTTCTCGTGGCATTGATTTCAACGCATCCCGTTTCAACTCCATCTCGGCCAAAAGGCGCCGCTGTTCTGGGGTTTCTTCTGCTGTTTTGGGCATAGCGGGTTGTTGTGATCGGGGTTTGGAAGTGGATGCTCCGCTTACCGGAGGGACGAGTCCCGTCTCTGCCAGCACTTCATATCCACCGGCAAATGTAACCAGTTCAGCAATAGCAGCCAACAACCGTCGTCGATCACTTTCCCCTTCAATTTCCGAAAGGTGAGTATAACGTCTGCCATTGACCTCCACCACCATTTTGCCTAAAGGTGGCAGACGAATGATGCGCATAACTTCCATTTCATTTTGCATGATGCATTCCTCATAAAGCGGTTTTCAAAAGGTTATCATTTTACTGCTAACGGTTGACAAGTGGCGCAAAAGTGGGTACTGCGGCCACCCAGACGAATGCGACGAATGGGTGTGCCACAAACATAACAGGGCATATCAGTGCGCCGAAACACAGCAACAGCGTTTTGCATATCCCCTTTGCTGCCATCTGGTTTTACATAAAGGTCAATACTTGCCCCTTCGCGTTCAATACCCATTTGCAATACTTTTTGGATAGCAGCGTGAAGTCGAATAATTTCCGTGTCGGTGAGGGAATCGGCCGTTCTTTGCGGGTGCAGACCAGCATAGAACAACGCTTCATCTGCATAAATATTCCCAATACCGGCCACAAAAGTCTGGTCAAGCAAAAGTGGTTTTAAGGCTCGTTTACGATTTTGCAAACGAGTACGCAACACCTCTGGTGTAAAAGCTTCCGCCAAAGGTTCTGGGCCAAGTTTTCCTACCACTTGTTCCGGGTCACTGACCAGATACACACGACCAAATTTTCGCTGATCTCGAAAACGGAGTTGGCAGTTATTATCTAACTCGAAAATAGTATGCACGTGTTTATGAACAGATGCCTGGCGTGGTACAACAGCCAAATGACCAGACATTTTCAGATGAATAATCAGGGTGTCATATTGCAACTGAAAGAGTAAATATTTTCCGCGCCGTGTTAAATCTATGAACTGCTGCCCGCAGATGCGAGATTTGAAGTGTGAAAATGAGGGGGTAACAATAGTAGGCGGCCAATTATTCCAGACGTCCACAACAGAACGGCCGATTATTAGAGGGCGTAGTGCGCGGGCTGTCGTTTCCACTTCTGGTAATTCAGGCATAAATCAATTATACCTTGAAAAATGGAAGAAGTTAGCGAAAATATAACAAAGAAAGCGACTCTTTGGCTAGCCTCATCATCAAAAAAATACTGTACCATTCAGACCAAAAATCGGGTAAGATTATCTTATAATAGAAGCCAGATGGACCAAACGTATGTATCCCGAAGATCGCGTTTTAGTTGTTTACGTTCCCACACCATCCGATTTTGAGATATTGCAAAGGGAACATTGGTATCGGATTCCGGTGCGTCATGCGCCAAAGGGGTTGTATGCAGAATATTATGCATTTTATTTTGGGCGTCGTTTTGGGGCGCAAAAGTGGGCGATCCATTACTATGCGCGCAGGTTAGGGCATGAACTGGCGCGGAGACGGGAATTGCTCCCACACGAACCAGACCACCCGCGAGCGGATGAGTTGTATTACAAAGTGCAACTTGGTCCTTTGCAGAAGCTGAAACGGCCGATTCCCAGTCTGCGCTGGCGCCGAATAGTATTTTTGCACACGACCTGGGACAGATTTCAGGATGCGACTGAGATAAACGATTTGTTCGTAGATGGAGATGGATACGTCGATCGGCTGTATGCTACCCTGAAGGAGCAAGGAATTCAGGCAGAGAGGAATTATCGGATTCGAGAACAAGGAAAAGAATATTTAATACCATTAATGATTCCATGCCAAAACGGCCGTGTCACCCTTACCCATCACCCGGCTACCAACCACACCCAACTTCAACAACAACTAGCAGACATTATGGAACAAATAGCCAGTTTGGGCGGCGTACTTCCCCAAAATCAACACAAAATTAACGGTAAAAAAACTAAAACTGATTAAGATTATAAATGCACAACAGCAAACAACGCATCACAATTATTGGAAAAAACCTCATGTTACTGCATCGTATTGTTGAAGACATTGATACATACATTCCCCAAGCACCATTTGCCCGTATAGGTGGTAGTTTACTTATGATGGTTGGGTTGCCAGGCACAGGCAAATCCTCCGTTGTGGAAAATCTGCGCAAGATTCTCCCTTGCGCCGTTATTAGCACCGACAGTGTGCGCCTGCAAATGCGTCGTCAGCCGACCTATACAGCCGCAGAAATGGCTCTTGTTTACGAAGTATGTTATGCTATCATCGAAACGCGCCTGAAAAAAGGCCAGCGTGTTGTGTTTGATGCATCTAATTATCTGGCTGCCCGGCGGGAACACCTGCGGCGAATCGCGGAGCGGATAGGTGCGCCTGTAGCGGTTTGTTACGTTCAGGCAGCTCAGGAAGTGATTCGTGATCGTCTGGCACGACGTGCAAGTGGCAATCGGCGTGATGGGGATTTGTCGGATGCTGACTGGTCGGTTTATAAATGGATGGTAGAAGCTCAGGAACCGGTCAGTGGCGAACATTTGATTTTGGATACGACCAATACCCCACCAGATGTACTGGCCCGGAAATTATATCGCTATTGGTTGCAGTGTGAAGTACGTGCCTCAACTAACCCTGATTTACAATCCCTTGGCTGGGCCGATCAATTTGGTCGCGCCGATAATGCTGGTAGCTGATTACTGGCGTTCTTTGGGTTGGGGGGTAGCTATTCAACCCACACAGGCACCAGGTCATGCGACAGAGTTGGCTCAGGCTGCGGCGGCAGCTGGGCATGCACTCGTATTGGCGGCGGGGGGGGATGGCACGTT
>RFGV01000477.1 GCA_003696605.1 Chloroflexota bacterium
CAGCCGTTTTGCCATTTTTGACTTGATTATCTGTTCTTTGACAGTGTGGACATTGATTCATAGCTCTTTTATATCATGCCTTTTGAATTAGTCACTCCCCTTGACAAGCAATGGGGGCGTTTTATAATGGGGGTGTCAATTGAACAATGTTGATAAAGCGTTGATCGGGACGAGTAGCTATTGTGGCAGCGCCAGAGAGTGAGTGGCCAGAGGCTGGAAGCCTTCACCGCCAGCGCAGTAGTGAAAACCTCCCGGGAGTGGCTTTCTGAACGGTAGGGGCAAACAGTGGTGTTTGCTCTTTGGGAGGCAGACATCGGAGTCTGCCTCATCCCTTCTCAGTAAGAAAGCACGGGTGGCTCCGTTAACGGCCGTAATGAGGGCAGGCTGGTCTAACTGGCTTGCTGAATTTGGGTGGAACCGCGGTGCGCCATCGCCCCAAGCCTGGGTGGTGGCGTTTTTTATTGTCTAATTTCTGATACCCCAATTATGGTATCTGAATGCTGGAGGTAAACATGTCTGAAGTACACGAAGTGCCTTATGAAGAATCAGAGTTGTATCGTATCCGTCATTCTGCTGCCCATGTCATGGCGGAAGCTGTGCTGGAATTTTTCCCCAATGCCAAACTGGCTATTGGCCCTCCTATTGAAGATGGCTTTTATTATGATTTTGATTTGGGGAAAGACGAAAATGGTAAGCCCAAGACGTTTTCACCTGAAGATTTGGAGAAAATTGAGGCGCGAATGAAGGAGCTATTGAAGCAAAATGCGCCATTTGAACATTCGACCATGTCGGTAGAAGAGGCCAGGGAATTTTTTGCGGATCAGCCGTACAAGTTAGAGTTGATTGAGGAGTTGGCGGCTGGTAAGCTGGATGAGAATGGGAATCCGATTGCGGAGCCGGTGAAAGAGGTGAGTATTTATCGGCATCGAAATTTTGTGGATTTATGTCGGGGGCCTCATGTGCGTTTTACGAAGCAGGTGAAGGCGAATGCCGTGAAGTTGTTGCGGACGAGTGGCGCGTATTGGCGTGGGGATGAGAATAGACCGCAATTGCAACGAATTTATGGGACGGCCTGGCATAATAAGACGGAACTGGAAGAATATTTGCAGCGGTTGGAGGAAGCAAAGGCGCGTGATCATCGGAGACTCGGTCGGGAGTTGGGGCTGTTTCATATTTCTCCTTTGGTTGGGGCTGGATTGCCGTTGTGGTTGCCCAAGGGGGCGGTGTTGCGTGAAACGCTGGAGAATTTCTTGCGACAAGCGCAATTGGAGCGTGGCTATTTGCCGGTTATTACGCCCCATATTGGCAAACTTGATTTGTATATTACGAGTGGTCACTACCCGTATTATAAGGATAGTCAATATACGCCGATTGATGTGGATGAGGAGAAGTTTTTGTTGAAGCCGATGAATTGTCCGCATCATATTGAGATTTATAAGGCAGAGCCACGCAGTTATCGGGATTTGCCTTTGCGTTTGGCTGAATTTGGTACAGTGTATCGGTATGAGAAGAGTGGGGAGTTGAATGGTTTGACGCGGGTGCGTGGTTTTACGGTGGATGATTCTCATTTGTTTGTGACACCGGAGCAACTGGAAGATGAGTTTATTGGTGTGGTTGAGTTGATTCAGTATGTGTTTAATACGATGGGGTTCCATGATTTTCGGGCGAGATTGGGCACGAATGATCCGAATAGTGATAAGTATGCGGGCACGCCGGAAATGTGGGAGCGTGGAATTAATGCGATTCGTCAGGCGGCTGAGAAGGTGGGTATGTCGTACTCAATTGAGGCTGGCGAGGCCGCGTTTTATGGGCCGAAACTGGATTTTATTTTCCGTGATGTGTTGAAGCGGGAGTGGCAGTTGGGCACGGTGCAGGTGGACTTTTTGTTGCCGGAGCGGTTTGATTTGGAGTATACGGGTGAAGACGGCCGTAAACATCGCCCAGTGATGATTCATCGAGCGCCATTTGGTAGTATGGAACGGTTTGTGGGGATTTTGATTGAGCATTTTAATGGTGCGTTTCCGTTGTGGTTGGCACCTGTGCAGGTGGTAATGATTCCGATTGCTGACCGACATGTACCTTATGCACGCCAGGTGGCGGCAGAGTTGCGGGCTGCTGGTATGCGCGTGGAGGTGGATGATAGTAGTGATCGGATGAATAAGAAGATACGGAATGCACAGTTGCAGAAAGTGCCGTATATGTTGGTTGTTGGGGATAAGGAAGTGGCTGAAGAGGCTGTGGCGGTGCGGACGCGTAATAATGAGGATCGAGGCCAGATGCCTGTGGCAGAGTTTAAGGAGATGGCACAGGGTTTGATTCGGGAGAAGTCTATGGCATTGTAGGCATTGTGGGATTTTGGGGGAGCGGGGGGAAGGGAAAACGGCCGTTTCCTCTTGTGGAAACGGCCGTTTTCCAACACACTACCCAAGCCAAGAATAACCGCGTTTCATTGTACTTCTCCTTTTGTCTAAAAATCTGGACACTAATAAATGGGACATGAAAACTAATAAACCAGTTAATCCAGTCCCATATAAAAACAAACTCCTTTTGTCAGCAAAAATATACCCTCCAGGAATTACTCGTTCAGGCCAAATGATATTGTTGCTGAAAATCAGCAATCAGTGGTTGTGTTTCCAGGCCCGGATAACCCAAAAATATGGCCAATTTGTCAGCGTTAAGATGTTGTCCAAATTGCCATAATTCCTGCAAAAATGTACCGGCATGGGGTGACAAGAACCAGTGCATGCCAAATTGTTCTTCCAGTTTTTGGCGAAGTTGTGCTTCCAGTAACCAGCCCCGAAGATATTGAGCTGTGTAAAAAGCATCATCCAGATCAAACAGGTAAAATTCTGGCCGGATATCAATCCCCAGGTGTTCGCTCAGAATTTTGGCATAAGTTTCGGCCGGATAATCAAGCAGGCCACTATGGAGCTGACATTCATATAGCAGTTTGGCTGCATAACGTCGGATAAACAGAAGTCGTTTGAATCTGGCGAACTCGGCATAATTTTCATATGTATGTGTACCTAAATAGACAGTTAACCAATGAGGATTTATGGTCAGGTTTTCAAAAAGGAATGCAAATGCTTCTCCAACACTGTCATCACCGACATAGCGGGCAACGAAGGGTAGTGAAGGATTGGTGTGGAGTCCGTGTAATGCATGACCAAGTTCATGGAAAACGGCCGTAAAATCGCTGGCACCACCTATTGGCCGTGCTACCAGTTTTATCTGATCTGGAACGCGCACAAAAGCACAAAACGGCCGTGGCGATTTGGTTGGACGATCGGTTAAATCTATTTCCAATCCCGGGTAATCGGCCAGATTGATTCCCATGCTTTCGGTAGAAGTCGTCAGAATGGCTTGCAGGTCGTGATATTGGAATAGTCCGTCAAATTGTGCGACACGCAACAAGTAGGGAATATCTGCCGGATGCGGCTTTTCTGTACCAATTAGTTGCTCACTCCACGCAGATAAACTTTGGAAGTAGATTTCGGCCGTTTCCGACAGAATCTCTTGGGCGAGTTTACGTAACTGTGCCAGATTTAACTGTCTTAATTCATCATACAATGTGTAGTAATTGGCAAATCCTGTGGAGCAGGCCAATTCGTAAACTTGTTTCCAGCGATTCATCCGCAAGACATTGGTACGACCAATAACGGCCGTGACAGAAGCATGTAATGTGCGTCGCTTTTCTCTATCCTTTTCATTGGCCAGTGCCCCTTGTGATGCGAAAAACGGAATAGATTGTCCCTGCCACCGTACTGTTGTCTGTGCCAGATGAGAAAACAGACTTTCATCCAGTTCAGCAATACCATTCTGCAAAAAACGGGTAACTGCAAAATCAGCCAGATAAGGCGAAACAACACCAGAGCGAACCAAATTCACCAGATTCCGTACAGTTTGTAAAGTAAAAAGATCTGCATACTGGGCATAAACACTGGTCAAGGAAAGGGAAGAAGATAACCCTGCTTCAGCCTCATAAAGAGCAGTTACTTCTTTTTGCCAAAACAATTCGGCCCGTTTTTGATAATTTTCGTGGGACAAATAATCAGCCATTTTCAAACTACGCCTGCATTGATTTCCACATACTGGCCCAAAGACCAACAATCGTCAGGAATACGCCCCACATGAGCAATAGCAAACCAGCATCCCAAATTTTTGCCAGGCCTGCCGTACTTGCTCCCAAAGTAATTGCCACACTGCTAAGCATATTAAGCACGTTAAATACACGTCCAATCATGTGGCGAGGACTATTTTCCTGAACAATAGTACGTAAACCTAATAAAACAGCCCCGTTCGCTGCTGCGCCCAGAACAAAGAAGGGGAATGTAACTCCCAGAAGCCACCATGAATTTACACCAGGCAAGCGGAGCATTGTCAGGGGGAGTGCTACAGCAATAATTTGACCGATGCCCATGCCAATGACACCACCAGTCAACAAGCGTCCACGCTGCATAGAAGATGCCATTTTGCCAATGAGCATAACGCCTAACGAAAGACCTAGTCCAAACGAGGCTTCAAGGAGTCCATATCCAAAATTTCCGGCCTGGATTGTTTCGCGAGCAAATAGAAGTAGCAGCGGTTGCATAGCACCTATGGCTAAAGGTGCCAATACACTCAACAGCAGAGTGCCTTTCAGGATTGGTGTTTGCCATACGAAGCCCAGCCCTTCCAGGATGCCGTCTTTTAAGGTTTCACGTTTTGTTGAAGCTGGTGGAGATGTGCGGCTTTTTTCAAGGTTAATCAATGCCACAAAAAAGGCGGAAAGTAAAAATGTGCCACCATCAATGAAGAATGCTGTTTGAACGCCCCACCAGTCGATTACAGCACCAGCTGCACCTGCGCCAAAGAACATCATCAAGGTCATAGTTGCCTGATCTAAAGAGTTCGCAGCAACGAGCTGTTCTTTGGTAACGGTTTCGGGAATCAGGGCAATTTTGGCTGGGAGGAAGAACTGCTTTACGGCGGCCATGAGAAAGCTCAAGCTGTAAACCAGAACCAGTTTGACAGTTAACGAAAGTGGCATGAGCACAATGATGGGGAGTGCGAGAATCATGACTGCACGGATAAGATCTGAGCCGATCATGGTGTGCCGCCTATCCCAGCGGTCGCTTAACACACCAGCAATTAGCCCGAAAATAACGGCCGAAACGGTTTGTAGAATAAATGCAAAACCTAACTGAATGGGGGAGCCAGTAATGTTATAAATAAGAATGGGGATAGCGATTTCTGTAAACTTATCGCCAAATGTGGAGATTGCCTGACTTAACCAGAGTGCTCGAAAATTGCGCGAGCTTAATACCTGACGGCGGCTGATGACTGGGGCGACGACTTCTACATTGCTCATAATGCTCACCTGTTTATTAAGATTTTTAATAGATACTGACGAATAGCAACAACTAACCCACCTTGATATGTGACAGACACATCAGGCTCCACTCCACAATGCACACAAAATAAGTGCGCTCAAAACGCTTTGTGGTTGGTATAGGATTTTGGTACTACCGTGTGAATCAAAAACTTTATAATATAAGACAAGCGATTTGTCAAGATGCAAAATTATAAAATCTCAAATTGGTGTATCGGTGTCTTGTTAGATGGTGTCGGTTTTTTGGGGAGATGGGGATTAATTTAAGGGGAGTTTAACGGTGAAAGTGCTGCCTTTGTCGACCTGGCTGGTTACGTGGATTTCGCCATGATGGGCATCTACCAGACTTTTGACAATAGACAGTCCCAGGCCAGTACCAATGGCCATGTGTTGATGGTCTTTAACGCGGCGGAATCGTTCGAAAATATGCGGCAGTTCATCTTCGGGGATACCATAGCCCGTATCTTTGACTTCGATACAAGCAAAACGGCCGTTTGTGTAAGTGCGGACACAAACTTCTCCCTCTTCAGGAGTGTACTTAATTGCATTGGAAATCAGATTAAGCAATACTCGCTCAATCTTCTTCATATCCGCGTCTATTATAATTGGCTTGGGAACTGTTTCATAATACAAGGTAATTTGTTTTTCTATCGCCTGGGCTTCCAAAGATTCTGCCACACTTTTCACTAATAGAGCCAAATCGAAAGTTGATTTTTCCAGCAAAACAGGTGTACCAGATTGCAGAGTTTCAATTTCCAGAATATTGTTAACGATATCCAGCAAAGTTTCTTCACTACGTAAGATAATATTAGCAATCTGGACTTGCTGAGTACGAGACAGCTCCCTATCGCGCAAAATTGTGGCATATCCTTTAATACTGGTCAATGGTGTACGCATATCATGCGTCAGAACAGCCAAAAAAGCATCTTTTTCTTTATTAAGTCGCTTGAGTTCTTCGTTGGCATCAGCCAATGCTTGAGTTCTATATGCCACCAATTCTTCCAACTTTTCCATTTGTTTCTTGGTTTGCTTGACCTAGATACGAA
>RFGV01000478.1 GCA_003696605.1 Chloroflexota bacterium
GCGAACTATTAGCGTGTTTCGGTATTTAGCTAATAGTAGCGCATTAGACAAGGTGCGCAGGGTGGCGGAGGATATGATAGCATTTTGTAAAGAGGACGATTTACTTTGGCAAAAAATAAACTTTGATGCTTAGGTTAATTGGCACCATAGGTGAAGGTGGCCAGGTTAAGGTAAAGGGTCGGGATAGGCTAGATGCCTTTTTCGAGAAGCACAAGGGCAAGCGCTTCGTAGTGACATTCGAGCCAGAGAAGAAATACCGTACCGGCAGCCAGAACGCCTATTACTGGGGTGTGGTTATACCTGAGGTAATAGCTGGCATGCGTGCTCAGGGGTACGATGTGACGCCCTGTAAAGCAGATGCCGAGGCTGTGCATGAGATGTTGAAAGGCATGTTTGGCAGTAAACGGCAACTCGTGGGTGCAGATGGGGTGCTGCTAGAGGTACCTGGCAGCACAAGCGAAATGAGTAAAGAGCAATTTGCGCAGTACATTGACAGGGTGGCGCAATGGGCTGCGGAGTTTTTAGGCATCGCAATAAGCGAGGCCGTGAGATAAAGGTTTGATGTAGTTTTCTCAGTATTGGTTAGTGAGTTGCAGGGGGCTGGGTGTGCTAATGCCTTTTTAAACAGCCCCCTGTTTTTAAACCATGCGAATTATGCGAAATGTAATCCTGGCACTCAATCAACGTCCTGTAACTTATTACCCAGCTTACAGGCATTTGACAGGGACTGTGGCCTGTGCAGTGCTTTTGTCGCAGTTGATGTACTGGTTTTCGGCCACAGGACGTACAGAGGTTTACAAAACAGATGCAGAAATAAAGCGTGAGACAGCGCTAACAGATAAAGAGCTGCGCAATGCGAAAAAGCGGCTAAAGGATGTTGCTACTGATTACTTGAAAATTGAATTGAAGCGCATGCCGGCTGTTACGCATTACAGCATAGACCTTGACGTATTTGCCCAGCGCCTCGGAGATGTAGGTGTTGCAAGTGATTTACCAACAGAAAAGACAAGTAGGGCCGGCAACGATAATAGCAAGGCAAGCGAAAATGAAGCAGCACAGGTGGTTAGTGAGGTGGTGCAATACTTGAACGAAAAAGCAGGTAGGCGTTTTGAGCACACCGGCAAAGCGGGCCAGGCAAATGCACGAATTGTAAAAGCCAGGCTGAAGGAAGGCGTTAGTATAGAGCAAATGAAAAAGGTAATTGACTACAA
>RFGV01000479.1 GCA_003696605.1 Chloroflexota bacterium
CAGGAGAAAAGGAATGAACAAGAGCAAGATAAAAAGAGCACTACTCATCGTCACAATCATCGTTACAGTGATTGGTATTGGATTTTTGTATTTGTATCAGAATGGAAAGGGCGAGGAGCAAGAAAGTTTAGAAGATTTTCTGGATCGGATGATCGCCGAAGGTGCGATCACCGAGGAACAAGCTCTTGATCTCCTCGGTGGAACAGGAAAACCCATTCCACCACCTCCTATGACCATAGATGAACAGTGGGACATGCTCATAGAGGAGCAGGGTTTACTTCCTCCTACGGAAATCGAAAGGTTGTTTAGCCAAACACAATATGGCAGTCCTCCTGAGCCTTTGGAAGCTAATGTACAGGATTTCATCACAGCCCGGCCAGGACAAAACGAAACAGTAATTGCGGCCGGAGAAGGCGGCGTCTACTCGATTTACAAAACAGGTACAGGTGCGGTCTGGCAGGCCACACCCCTTGGGCCGGATGATTTCATTGTCAATGGAGGAATGCTGCCAGACGGGAGCATTTGGGTAGCCGGTGAGTTTGCATTATACCTGATGCCTCCCGGTGCCGACGGTACATGGGACATCATTTATCAACCAGGAGACGCTAACGGGGGTGGTGGAGCCACTTTTGATGCCATGTACTACGATGACCAGTTCTACCTGGCAACAACGGACGGGGTTGTGCATGGCACAAGCTCACCTGACAACAATTGGGATTGGGAACTCCTTGCGCCCGATATTTTTGCCTGGTCAATTATCCGGGTTGGTGAAAAATTCTACTTGGGGGGAGAGATGGAAACATCCACCTCTTTTATTGCTGCGGGAACGGAGCAAATAACGCAAGTTGAGACTGTTGGTGTTGTTTGGCAAATGGATGTGTCTGGCCATACGCAAGTGCTACAGACGTTTCCCAACACGCCTACTATTCGAGAGGTTGTATATGCTGATATACCTGGTATTGGTTCAGGTGTGGTGGCACGTGGGCACGATGCTCTTCATTTCGAGGCTTTGGGATAGGGCACGCCTCCCGGACTAGACGTTTCTGCTGGCTCCATTCTCCCCATCTCCCAGTCTGGTTTGTGGATTGGCCTGAACGACGGCGGTGGTGTTATCTGGTGGAACGGCCATGAGCAAAAGAAATACAGTTTACCCTCCGAACCAGAATGGTTTGATGTAAACATCATGGCCCTGCACATAGATAGTAATGGCGAGATTTTATTAGGCACGCGCATGGGAGCGGCCACTATCGACGAAGAGACAGGCAAAATTGTGTCGTTGTCTTACAAAAAAAACAGGCTATCTGGAAAGCCGAACACCCAAGTGCCTAATGAGGGAATATGTCCGGTCGGATGGACATGGAAGGCATATTTCATGTCGTGGAAGCAGTCTGAAACCGCCGTCTCGAATGTACCTGTGACCTGGTATGGTAAAGTGAGAAATCACGACTTCTTGGAGGCTGGTACGGCCGCGCCCGCTCTGCGGATGTCAAATTGGTATTGCAATGGTAACAAAAAAACTGGCGGTGAGGTTGAAGAAAAGGGAAACCTGAATGACGGCGTGGTTGTCGCTACTGCTATGTGCAGCACGAAAAACTACGTGATTCTCTGGTCAGCACAAGATGGATACCAGAGGCGGCTGGGTGTTGGAGTTGATAACAGTTTTACAAATGGCCGTCCATATGCGGCGTTTGCCGAACTAATACCCAGCGATTTTGGCGATCTGGATGCTGAATTAGAGAGTGATTTCAGCACAACAAATATGTATCTCCGCCAAAGATGGAATCATAACTATTCATCGAAGTGGACCGGTGGCGGTAATATCACTTTGGAACGCCTCCCCAATAATAGAGATGATGGTGACGACGCTTTAACTGTTTGGTTAAACGGCGCATACCGCAACCCGGAAACAGTCACGTTAATTCCCGGAAGACGATATTTATTCCGTGTATCTGTTTCAGAGCAGGCGGACTGGGGTTGGGGAAGTAATGCGTGGGTTAATGCCTGGCTTGACACCGACGGAGTGAGCAGCGGAGTGAGCAGCACGGACCAAAAAGGGATCATTCTTATTACCCCATTCGTAACACAAAGGCCGAATGGATTCTCATATTTTTGGTATGAAATACCCATGAACATTCGCGTGGCCAACCCCTGGTTGCGATTGATGATCACGCACGAATCACTGGACAGCGACATGAGTGATGGGTATACCCCTAGCCCTGAAACGTTCAGTTTGTCGGGTGTAGGAGCCATAACTGGAGAGGTTGAGGATTACCGATTAAACGTCCGCTTGTCCACCGACCTGTCCATCACCAAGTCGGATAGCCCCGATCCGGTCATTGCGGGCAACAATTTGACCTGGACGTTACGTGTGACCAATAGTGGCCCCGGTCAGGCCCAGAATGTGCGCGTAACGGACACCATTCCGGCCGGGTTGAGGTTCCAGAGTGCGTCAGGGGGCGGGTTCAACTGCTCTTACAACAGTGGTTCTCGCCAGTTGACCTGCACACGCGCCACCATGAATTCGGGACAAACCAGCACCATCAACGTAGTGGTCACGGTTCCGCCCGACTACACATCAAACAGAATCAGCAATACGGCCAGTGTGACCAGCGACGCAACCGACACCAATCCTGGCAACAACCAGGACACGGAGGTTACGGCCGTTGCCTGGCAGGCTGACCTGTCCATCACCAAGTCGGATAGCCCCGATCCGGTGATGCCTGGGGAAGCCCTTCGTTACACGTTGGTGGTTCGGAATAATGGGCCATCGAGTGCCAGAAATGTAGTGGTACAAGATGTGTTGCCTCCGGGATTAAATTACGTAGGTGTGACGCCGCCTACCTACGTAAACCCGGCCCCCTGGTCGTGCAACTACGATGCTCCCAGTCGGGCTGTTACCTGCACTGTCGCCAATCTGCCTCCCTGGAGAGGGGATGTCACGATCTTGCTGGATACAACCGTTACCCCTACACACCCAGGCGGTGGCACAATCACAAACACGGTCGTTGTCACTTCAGACACCCCCGATCCCGACTCCGGGGATAATTTAGACTCTGAAGACACAACGGTAGATACTGTGTGGGGGATCACTCCGCCATCTGGGTACGTATTTGCTCATATCAAGGTGAGCGATGAGATCGAACCTGGTTCACAGGACCAAAAGGACTACTTATCCGATCAATTTATCCCTGTACATTTGCAGGTTCCGGTAGCATTTGGTTTAGCTTTCCATACAGACAGTGCGCCAACATTATGCACAGTCAACGCCGATCCTTGTCCTCCGGATCAACGAGTCGAGGGCACAGTGGTGGTGAGGTCGTTTAGCATTACGGAGGTGGAAGAACTGGAAACGGGAACGGCAATACCATTATCAGGAAATGTTACCATGAACCGATACTCAGAGCCTTCTATCCCGGACTGCACATTAGGCCGATGCGTCGCATTTGGTGCATTTACCGCAACTAACTATCAGTGGGTTGAGCCAACCGAGTATATTTACCTCTACTGGCAACACCCGAATGGGGAATCGCTAGATTGTCCATCTGGGTATCAATGTCAGGTCATTCCCGATTCGGAGCCAGGCTACTACGTTGTCTGGGGAACGGTAGTGATCGTCGTGGAATTTCCGGGGTACCCGGAATTGCGGCGAACATATACGCTAGACGGGACAGCGTATTTTGAGGTTATTGTGCCGTTCCCTCAACCGCGTCAATAGACAG
>RFGV01000480.1 GCA_003696605.1 Chloroflexota bacterium
ACGTAGTTGACGGCCGATTTCGCCAGAGCCAATTTGCATAACGAGCCATTCATTGGCATCGTCCACCAGATAAATATGTACATGATAGAGATGAAACCGCTCTTGCAGGAGGGAGATGATTTTTTCCAGCAGTTCTTCGGGGTTGAGAATGGCGCTGAGCTGGCGGGATACTTCGGCGGCGATACGGAGTTGGTTGGCGAAGCGGGAAAGGTTTTGTACGGCTTCCTGTCGTTCCTGAATTTCGGTTTGTAGTGATTCGTTGGCAGAGCGAAGGGCGGCGGTGCGGTCCTGGATGCGGGCTTCCATTTCCTGGTATGCCTGGCGCAGCTTTTCTTCTGCGATTTTGCGCTCGGTGATGTCTAGCATGATGCCCTGGCGGATAGGTGGGTTGCCGTTGTTGTCCTGGATGATTGTGGCGGTGTCATGAATCCAGAGAACACGGCCGTTTCGAGAAATAAGTCGGTATTCCTGGCTGATTGACTGGCCGGGGGAGAGGGTCTGTTGGTTTTGGTTGAGAACGGCCGTTCGGTCATCTGGATGCAACAGTCGAATCCATAAATCAGGATCAGCAACCAGTTCATATGGCTTGTAGCCCAACAAATGCTCTACTTGAGGACTGAAATATGTGCTACGCCATTTATTAGGGCTGGTCTCATCATAACGGTCAATATAAATAACGGCCGATGGAATTTGCTCAACCAACGACTGATACCGGATTTCTGCCTGTTGCAGTTGTATCATTGTTTGTTCGCGCTGGGCAATTTCAGCCTGAAGTGCTGCGTTGGTGATCTCAAGTTGCCTGGCATTGGTGTGTGCCTGCCGATAAATGTGGAACATGTTGATAAGCAAGCCGATAAAGATGCAGAAGTAACTGGCGATTTTTAGCAGATGGGCGAGGTTGAACGGAGGATCATGGAGTGTATTGGAGAAAGGCATAACGGCCGTTTGTGTGCCCAACCCCAAAATCAGCGAAATGAGCAACCAATGTTCCATGGCATTACGTCGCCATTCCCCTTTTTGCCCATAGCCAATCAGAGCCAGCAGAAAAAAGAACCCGGGCAACAACTCCTCAGGCCGGTGGAAAAAACTTTCTGGATAATAAGCAGAAGGCAAAGGATATAAAGCAAAGAAAGCAAAAGACGCCAGCGTAGCTAAAGCGGCCGTCATATAAACAGTCCATTCTCGCACAGGCTGTGTATGTTGCCATCGCTGGCGTAGCCACCCCACCAACCAGCTAAACAGCAGGAAAGCCCCCAGGAACAGACGGCCAGCGAGCCAACTCCAGGGAATTAACGTCTGGGCCGGAGAAGGTAAACGGGTGGCAAAAAAAGTAGAGGTTATCAGGGCATGATATCCATCCAGCAGAGCTGTCCCCAAAAAACCGGCACCAATAAAGAGGAGGGTTTCGTACCGATGAGAGTAGTAATAAGTGATGGACATTGCCCCAACGATAAGCGCAATGAGTGTGGCGACTGTTTCGAGCAAGGTGTGGCTATGGGTGTCGCCTTGCAGGGGGAGGGAGGACATCCAGAAAGGCGCAGAAAACAGGATGAGTGCCAGAACAAGGTAGGTAAAAAAACGGCCGTTTGGCCGCCGGCCTATGCGTAAATTCACGTTCTTTTCCATGATTGGTTGTTTGTTATTCCAACTACCCGGCGATTCACAACATTGGCTAGCGCGCGACTTACCGGATATTACGTCTATATTATAAGGAGTCCAGGCCATTATTGACCAATAATTACCAGATTCACTTTTAAGTACCAGAAAAACCAGATTGTCAACTTGAATAAAATGACATAAAATATAGAACATACGGTCTAAATTTGGAGGTAAGTATGTCACGCCTGAACAGCCGCACAGCTCGTTTGCGTCGGTTAGAAGAAATTTTGTTTCTTACACCAAAGGGACTGAAAGTGACGGAGCTGGCAGAGGCTTTGGGGGTGGACAGGCGTACAATTTACCGTGATCTGGATTTTCTGGACGGGCAAGGGGTGCCTATTTGGCAGGAAAACGGCCGTTTTGGCATCAACCGCACCCGCTATCTCACCACCATACGCCTCACCTACCACGAATCCATCGCCCTTGTTCTTGCGGGCCTGCTCCTTTCCCACGCCATAGACGAACGCAACCCTCATGTTAGTACCGCCTTACGCAAAGTAGCCGCCACCTTGCCCCGCCCCTTAAGCGGTCACCTCCAGCGTGCCGCCGAACGCATTCAGGCCAACATGGACGGCACCCACGTTGCTGTATTGGAAACCATTGCTGAAGGGTGGGGGACTGGTCACAAAGTGAGAATTGGTTACCGATCGCCACGCAGCGGCAAACTTCGTCAGCGCACCATCGCCCCGTATGCATTGGAGCCAACCCCTTTTGGCATTTACATTATCTGCTATGACGAGTGGGCAGAAGACATTCGCACATTCAAACTGGATCGTCTGGAAAGTGCTGTACTACTCTCTACCCGTTACACCATCCCCAATGATTTTGACCTGGAAGCCCACCTGGGTACGGCATGGCGCATTATGGCTGGGGATTCTACGCAGGAAGTCGTATTACGCTTTCAGCCAGAAGTCACACCCCAGGTACGAGAACGGCGCTGGCATCCCACACAACGGCTGGAAGAAACGGCCGATAACGGTTGTATCCTTTGTGTGACCGTAGCCCAACCCCGAGAAATGCTCCCCTGGATTCGTAGCTGGGGAGCACAAGTAGAAGTTCTCGCCCCCAATTGGCTGCGCGATCTCGTCGCTAATGACTTTCGGCAGGGGGTTCTCCTGTACAAATCCTCTCAAAAATAAGGGAAACTACGCATTGGCGAACCCGCTTATATCCATCATAATAAAACTATGATGGATAGCTGGTCATTTGCAGAAGAAGTAAAACTAACTCCAATTAACTTGCCACGCGCCGCCTTACAGTTTGCACGCGAATTGGCATACCCATATCTGGATGTTTCTGCTTACATGACCCAGCTGCGTATATTAGCCGAAACAGCTTACTATGCTGCTCCGGCTGGGCAACCACCTTTGGTACGGGCGGAGTTATTGGCAAAATTCCTGTTTCAGGATCAGGGGTTTCGTGGGGACACGGCCGATTATGGCAATCCCCGCAACAGCTTCCTGAACGATGTTTTGGATCGACGAATTGGGATTCCCATCAGTCTTTCCTTGCTCTATCTGGCTATTGCGGAGCGCATAGGAATAACCGCTTTTGGTGTGGGGTTGCCTGGGCACTTTATTGTTGGCGTACAAAATGATGATCAGGTTGCATACTTCGATCCATTTCATCGAGGCCAACGATTAACCCTGGCAGATTGTGCCCAATTGGTACGTCAGACGACTGGCTATGATGGCGCATTTCAACCCGAATGGTTAAAGCCAGTTACAAACGAACAAATTTTGGCTCGCATGTTAAATAATCTGCGTCTGATTTATGTGGGCCGCAATTTATGGTCGCAGGCGCTGGCTGTGTTGAAGTTATTACGACAGATTCAGCCAGATGTACCCCAATATGAGCGAGATATGGGGCTCATATACTTGCGACTGGGAGAAATTCGGCAAGCAGCATTTTTGCTGGAATAATACCTGCAGGAAGTCCCCAATGCACCTGACGCAGATGCAATCAGGCGGGGAGTCCGGGATGAACTGCAGGCATGGGTGCGGCTAAATTAGGGGTGATTTGGCCGTAATCCCCTCCTCCTGTTCTCCCTTCTCTGAAGGGTGACTGAAAGGGAGAGAGTTTTTGGCTCTCTCCCTTTTGGTTTTGGGGCTCAGTGGGGGAGTTTTTGCAGCCGTTTGGCGGCTTTTTCGAGGGCTTTTTTCATTTCCAAAAGCGACAAAAAGCGCT
>RFGV01000481.1 GCA_003696605.1 Chloroflexota bacterium
GAAAATAGGCAACTTAAGATCGAATCTGCGGACTACCTTTTCTTGTGGGTTTCAGCTCCTCCACTGTCAACGAAAAAAGGCGAATACCTCCATGGGTATTGTTTACATTCTCCTTTTGGTTTTTGTATGGTAGCTGCCTTGAAACCAGGTGCTAAATCGTTTACAATGCGATTATCTTACATAAAATTTTGGTTTTATGTAAGAGGCTTCCCCGTAACCATTCAAGGGCTTTAAGGAGAGTGATGTATGAATGTGCGGTGTTCCTATTGTCGGCAATCATTTAACCTGGGACGGGATTATCTTGTGCAGGCGTTGGCCGAAGCAGAGGAGAAAAAACAAAAATATCATACGGTTGAATGTATTAATTGCCGCAAAATGATAAAGGTGTCTGTGGCTCAGATAAAACGGTTTGTGCCACCCCAGGAAAGCAAAGAAGCAGAAGAGGCTTAGGCTTTGGGTTGATATAGCCTGTTCTGTTGGATGTAGCGACATACCGCCGGTGGGACGAGGTGCTGGATGGAGTGTCCGGCAGCGACCCACCGGCGTATTTCTGTGGCAGAAAGGTTGATTGTGGGGCCGTCGAGAAGGTCAGTAACGGCCGTAACGCCGGGAACGGCCGTTTCCAGTTTAGACCAATCCACCTCCGCACCTGGCCTTGCCAGCACCCCCAGCCGACACTGACGTACCAACATATCCGGTTTATGCCAGGTTGGTAAGTCTCGCAACGAATCTCCTCCCAGCAAAAGCCAAAGATGAGCATTTGGATACTTCTCTGCTAACAATGGCAACAAAGTAACCGTTGTATGAGGAGGAGGTCGATCCAGATCCGTTGTATCTACCATAAACCAGGGAATATGCGCCACAGCCAGCCGAATCATCGCCAGGCGATGCACCGCCGGAGAAATCGGCCGTTCTCGCTTATGAGGCGGCTGTCCCACTGGCAAAAACAACACCCTATCCAAAGCCAACTGATCACGAGCCGTTTCCGCCAGCCACAAATGCCCCACATGTGGCGGATCAAACGTTCCCCCCAATAAACCTATTCGCTCCACTCCAAAACCTGATCACCAATATAAACCGTATCACCCGGCTGCACCCCCGCCGCCTCCAACGCCTCTGTAATCCCCATACTATCCAAAATTCGCTGAAAACGCATCAATGTGGCATCAAACTCAAAATAAGTCATGGCTGCAATACGCTCAATCTTTTTACCACGCACACGCCAGCCATCCTCCTCTCGTTCAATCGTAAACACATCCTCATCAATTTCCGGACGAATGACTGCAACCTCCTCCACAAAAAGCTTAGGCCGTGGAGCAGCATCAAGCATCTTCTTCACACGGTACAACATATCGCGCACACCCTGACCAGTAACGGCCGAAATCGAACAAAACTTAAACCCCGCCTTCGTTACCGCCTCCTTCACCAACGGCTCCCACGCTTGCGCATCCGGTAAATCAATCTTATTCAACACCACCAACTGCGGCTTCTTCTCCAGCGCCACATCATACAACGCCAACTCCTGATTCACCATCGCCCAATCCTCCAACGGATCCTGAGCCGCCCCATCCAGCAAATGAATCAACACCCGCGTTCGCTCAATATGACGCAAAAAATCATGTCCCAGCCCCACACCTTCTGCAGCCCCCTCAATCAATCCGGGAATATCTGCCAACACCATCGTTTCATAATCATCCAGCGTCACCACCCCCAGATTGGGCTGCAACGTAGTAAACGGATAATTGGCAATTTTCGGCTTGGCCGCACTCACCACTGACAAAAGAGTAGACTTCCCGGCATTGGGCACACCCACAATCCCCACATCCGCAATCAACTTCAGCTCCAGAGTAACCCACATTTCCTCACCAGGTTCACCCCGCTCGGCCAAACGTGGCGCCTGATTAACACTATTGGCAAAATGAATATTACCTCGACCACCCCGTCCCCCACGCAATATCACCACTTCCTGCCCATGCTCCGTCAAGTCTGCCAGTATTTCACCTGTTTCTGCATGACGAATAATAGTTCCTACAGGCACAGGCAACCGCAAAGACTCCCCATTTGCCCCAGTCTTACGTGACTTACCCCCATGCTTGCCACTGCCTGCCCGAAAATGAACCTGGCGATGATAGCGCACCAGACTGCTCAAATTATTATCAGCCACAAAGACAATATCCCCCCCGTGACCACCATCGCCACCATCTGGCCCACCAAACGGCACATACTTTTCGCGGCGAAAGCTAATCATGCCATCGCCGCCATCACCACTCTTAATATAAATTTTAGCTTTGTCGTAAAACATACCCTAACCGTGAAAAAGGACGAATCTACTCTTCTCCCTTCAGTAATTGCTGCAGAATAGACAAACGAGGATCGATGTCATCTTCCTCACATCCACAATCACCCAGATTCAGATTGTGCCCACACTCCATACACAATCCCTGACAATCTGGACGACAAATTGGTTGCATTGGCACCTCCAGTAAGGCCAACTCCCGTACCAGTGGTTCCAGATCAATAATCCCACTGTCGCCAATGACAGACGCTCCTTCTGGTGCGCCAAATGGTGGATGATAAAACAATTCATCCAGTTGAATCGTAATATTCAGGTTCATTGTTTCCAGGCAGCGAACGCATTCTGTCGGAATTGTACTGTACAATGTACCCGTCAGATAGATGCCTTCTGAAGTACGGGTGGCCTGGAATTTGCCCCGTAATGGTGTTAATGTGACTTCTTCTATCTGAATTGTTGGGTAAGCCAGTTCGATTTCACGACTGGTTCCCATAGCAGCTTCCAGAAGAAAGCCGAAATTGAAACGTAACCGGGAAAGGTGATTGATACCCATCGGTCTTATTTCCTTCTTTTCTGTAAAATTAAGCAATCCAGTATAGCATAGTTCGTTCAAAAGAGGGTAATTTGGGAGTGACTAATTCAAAAGGCATGATATAAAAGAGCTATGAATCAATGTCCACACTGTCAAA
>RFGV01000482.1 GCA_003696605.1 Chloroflexota bacterium
ATTATTACAGAATGCTTAAGTGATTTGTGTTCGAGAAACGGCCGTAATCTTTTTGTAACAATTACCGGTTAAAACAAGTGGCAGATACAAGGACAAAATTACCCATGAACATGTTACCCCAAGCAAACATACCTGCAGAAATCCTGGTAGTTGATGATGAAGCTTCTGTTGTCGAAGTGGTATCTCTTTATTTGCGGCGAGAGGGTTTTTCAGTACGTGTTGCCAAAGATGGTTTGCAAGCTTTGGCCGCATTGGAAGAGAGGTTGCCGACGCTGGTGATTCTGGATTTAATGTTGCCCCGTGTAGATGGGTTGGAGATTTTGCGTCGGTTACGGCAGGATGAGGGGGTGAGTGTCCCCGTTATTATGCTGACAGCTCGCGGACAGGAGACAGACCGTATTTATGGGCTGGAATTGGGGGCGGATGATTATGTGACGAAGCCATTTTCGCCAGCCGAACTGGTTGCCAGAGTAAAAGCAGTGTTAAGACGGGCTGGCAGGGAGAAAGGGCGGTTGGAAGAACGGCCGTTGCACTTTCCCGATCTCACCATCGATCCGGTTACGCGTCAGGTTATTGTTCGTGGCCAGCCTGTGGAACTGACAGCCACTGAATTCAATCTTCTTTATTTTATGGCTTCCCATCCTCATCAAGTCTTTAAGCGAGACCAATTGCTGGAAAACGTGTGGGGATTTTCTGAATACGTCGATCCCAGCACAGTGACCGTACACATTCGCCGTTTGCGCGAAAAAATAGAAGCCAATCCTGGTGAGCCATGTTGGTTATTGACTGTATGGGGGGTAGGATACAAATTCGATCCAGGGAGTAAAACATAATGAACGCAATTGTCCAAAATCGTTATCTAACCTGGCTTGTGCAAACCCCCTGGCGGCTCTTTTTGGCAGGTGTGATAGTTGCTTTGGCTGTGGCGGCTCTGCTCATGAAGGGAATTATGAATGCACCTATCAATGAGATTGCGGCGCTGGCTGCCACCCTCTCTGTTACCTCGGTGCTTTCATTGGGATTGGGGTATGTTCTCTACCGGCGTGGATGGGGGTATTCTCCGTCGTTAAGTCTGACGCTGATTTTGACTTATGTGTGGGCGGCTGTGTTGACGTTGGTAAATGTGTGGATAATGTCTCAGCAGATGTTTATCAATGAGCATGATTTGCTGTTGAGTGGTGTATTGCTGTTGTTTGCCGGTATTATTGCGACAACGTTTGGAGTGTTTGTAGCGGCCAATGTTACACGGAATTTGCGTCAGTTGGCAGAAACAGCACAGCAGATTGCCGCGGGCAGGCTTGAGGCGAGAACGGCCGTTTCCGGGCGGGATGAAGTTGCTCAACTGGCTACTACCTTCAACCACATGGCTGATCAACTCCAGGCCGCCGAACTTGAGCGACGCGAATTGGAAACCATGCGTCGCAATCTTATCGCCTGGACATCTCACGACTTGCGTACACCCCTGACCAGCATAAGAGCCCTTATTGAAGCTTTGCATGATGGACTTGTCACCGATTCAGAAACCATTCAACGATATTACCGCACCATTCGTGCCGATGTAATGGCTATGAGCCATCTGATAGACGATCTTTTTGAGTTGGCACAATTGGATGCAGGCGGGCTGGTCTTGGAAAAGTCTCCCCACTCCCTGCGAGACTTGATTTCTGATGCATTAGAGAGTTTTACGGCGTTGGCAGAACAGCGCCAGATACAATTACATGGGGATGTGTCATCCGACGTGGATCCAGTACCACTTAATGCAACCAAGATGGGGCGAGTAATGGCCAATTTGTTAGGTAACGCCTTGCGGCACACCCCTGCAGGCGGAGAGGTGTTTGTTACGGCCTGCAGAACGGCCGAGGGTGTATGTGTGACAGTTCGTGATACAGGTGTAGGATTTGCAGAAGCAGATTTGCCGCATGTATTCGAGCAGTTCTATCGTGGTGAGCAGGCACGTAGTCGGGCTACAGGCGGGGCTGGGCTAGGATTAGCGATTGCACGGGCAATTGTAGAGGCGCATAACGGCCGTATCTGGGCCGAAAACGCGCCCACTGGTGGTGCATCCGTCAGTTTTATATTGCCCCTTTCTTAATCTTATTCTCACATTTGTGTAACGTGTGTTACGTCCTCGCCATCTACTGCATGCTATCATGCCCGCATGATTAAATTACAGGTTTACATTTCCGATGAATGTTGGACGTGCGAAGAAACCCGTCGTATTTTGGCTGACGTCTCACCCGATTTCCCCGATGTGGAAATAGAATTGCTGGACTTGAACAACCATCATCGACCAGATACCGTCTTTGCCGTACCAACATATCTAATCAATGGGCAAATCGCTTTCCTGGGCAATCCAACCCGCAGCGAACTGACACAAAAACTTTTATCAGTTCGTCACGCCTTGCATACGTAAGAATCCTTACGCTCATGGCGTCTAGCAGGTGAATCTGTTCAAGGAAAGTGGTAGGCCTATGCAATCAAACAAATTAAATTATTTGTCAAACATTCACGTTTTTCGTGATTTGAGTCCTAGCGAATTGGCACAGATGGATAGACAACTTACCATGTCCACCTGTGAAGCTGGCAAAATATTTTACATGCCAGAAGATACAGGGGAAGTGCTCTTTTTGCTGAAAAAAGGACGTGTTCAGCTATACCGAATTGCACCAAATGGCAAAAAGCTGGTTGTGGCTACATTGGGACCAGGTGCAATTTTTGGTGAAATGTCTCTGGTTGGGCAGGGGATGCACAACACTTTTGCCGAAGCTGTTGATGAATGCGTGTTATGCGTAATGAGCCGCTCGGATGTGGAACGCCTGATACGAGAAAAACCAGAAGTGGCTTTCCGTTTTGTTGAAGCATTGGGTTCACGGCTTACAGAGTTGGAGTCGCGGTTGGAAGAGATTGCTTTCAAGAGCATTCCGGCCCGTCTGGCAGGTTTGTTGGTTCAGTTGGCTGAAGAGCAGGGGCATGCAAACGAGGTGACCGGCTATACTCACCAGGATTTAAGTGAAATGTTGGGCACATATCGGGAGACGGTCACTCAGACCTTGAATGATTTCAAGGCAGAGGGGCTTATCGAGATTGGGCGAAAACAAATTCGCTTATTGGATGTTGCACGCTTGCGGCGTATGTCTATGGTTTAAGGGTTACATTTCTTCCCGATAGGAGAAGTTGTATCGTTTGCGGGCATTAAGAATAGCCCGACGCAGGATTTCATGCACGCGTTCCGGATCTTTGACATTGTTGAGGGTGACTTTTGGATGGCTGCTATCGTGACTGTGGATAGTGATGTCGCCGATTTTAAGGATGCGTTCGCTCAAGGTTTGGCTGAAGTCAATGTCCTGGATGCGGATGAGTTCGATGTCTTCGCGGTCTTTGCCTAGCAGGCCGTGTGTAATGCGTATGCGTTCGTTGGTGATACGGTAATGGGTGGAGAGGGAGAGAAACGGCCGTCCTTCCCACAATAACTGCTCTTCTTCATCCAAATCGTTTTGTGCTGTTCGTGTTTGGGACCATGATTTGCCAATTTCTTCATCCAGCTCCATCAAGGCTGCTTCTGTGGTCAGGTCCACCAGGGCGTTTACTATTTCTTTATCAATCTGGCTAATATCCAAATCTGTTTGTGCGATTGCTTGCCAGATACGCGCCTTAATTCGGGCATGGGCTTCACTGGGAGTACTCATGTGATTAAATTCTCCTAATTTTGGGTGAAATGACAAAATCTAACAGAATTTTTACATGAAATTTGTAACATACTGCGCGGTAAGTTGTCAAATAGGTAACCGGTCGTTACAATACGCAACTTGTGTGGTGCATAGTTGTACAAAATTTGGTGTATCAGGTAGGTGGTAGCAATGCCGATATATACATACAGATGCAATGATTGTGAAGATGTTTTTGAGATGCGTCAGCGGATGACGGATGATCCTATTACTGAATGTCCTGCGTGTGGGGGGCATGTTCGCCGGGTGGTGAACTCGGTTGGTATTGTGTTTAAGGGAAGTGGATTCTACGTAACGGATAATCGTAGTAGTAGCAATGGAAACGGCCGTAGCCAGAGTAGCAGCACCTCAAGCAATGGCAAAAGCAGTTCTGCTACAAGCGAAAGTAAAACATCTGCTGACGCCAAAAGCAACTAACTTCCACACAAATACATAGCACTTATTAATAAAAAAACCTGCACATAGTGCAGGCTTTTTGTTTTTCGCCTAACTTAATTACTAAATCTGGAATCCTCTGGTTGCATTAACAACCTTTTTGCTGAAGTTGTTCACATATTGTTGGAGTTCTTCAATCAATTTTTTCCACTGGTCACTTTGCATTGCTTTTTGCATATGTTCCGCTGATTCAGCAATGCCACTGGTTAGCATCTGTTCACAGTTGCCATAGGCTGTGTACCAGACCTGTATTTCATCAATTCCTAATTTGTTCAAACCAGGGATAAATTCATGAACCAGAAATTCAAAATATTCGGATTCTGTTTCCTGACGTATATCCCACTGCATTAAAAGCTTGGCTGCCATAATATCCTGGCCTTGTGTGACTAGATTTTGGGTTTCAAAAGGATAATTTCTGTTTCTTCCGGTAAATTTGTTGCACTAATTCGCAAAAGATCTTCTTCTTTTGGGTCTGATACGCCCATTTCTTTCAAAAATCGTTCCACACTATCCAGTTCCAGATTTAGGCCTGGTATTTGGTAGTGCATGGGAATTACAATGTTGGGTTCCAGCATGGAAACCAGTTCAGAAGCTTGTGAAGCTGTCAGGCTGTTGCCACCACCAACAGGAACGAGCAGAATATTGACCTGTTCCAGGGCTTCGATGTGTGTTTGGGGTGGCACTTTTTGCATGTCCCCCAGGTGAGCAACTGTCAGACCTTGATAATCAAACAGGTAAAGGACATTGTGGGTTGTTTTGGCTTCGTTTGGTGTGGCAATACCGGTAATGAAAACGCCACCAATTTCATATTCTCCTGGGCCGTTGAGTATGTGTTTATACCCGGTAACGGCCTTGGCAAAGTTGTGCCCTTTGGCGTTATGGCTGATTGTAACCACGTCAGCCCGCAATTTTAGAGACGGCAAACCGAGATGGGGGTCGTATGGGTCGGTAACGATGGTGGTTTGTTTGCGTTCTGTAATGCGAAAACAGCTTAGTCCATACCAGGTGATTTCCATAGATTGCACTCTCCTTATAATGGTGTAATTATACCCAATTATTGGGTGAACAGTTAATGGATGGAGGGTTGTCGTGAAAAAGGGTTTTGCAGGTGGCCGATGGAGAGAGTTGGAGGTGCGTGGGGGAGAAGTACGATGGATGGAAAACGGCCGTATTCAACTTTACTTGCCAGTAGTGCGCGGGGGGTATGCAGATGCCCAGATTGATGATTATGGAGAAACGGCCGTTTCCCATTCTTTTTTATCTCGCCTATCTCGTCGTCATTATCCCTGGCAACCGCCATTACATCTTCAGTTACGTGCGCGTTTTTCCCACCCGCTTCACTTACTTCAGGGCACAGCCGGGTTTGGCTTCTGGAATGCTCCCTTTGGCGATCCAACCGTTCTCCTTCCCACGTTACCACGCGCCACCTGGTTTTTCTTTGCTTCTGCCCATTCTGATTTGCCTTTTGCCCCTTTTGGCAGACAGAATCAATGGTTTGCGGCAGCTATGAATGTTCTTTTGCATCGAGCTATCTGGTTATTGCCGGTAGGACCAATACTTTTGCTTCTCCATCAAGTTCCCCGTTGGCGAAATGTTCTTTGGCCGCGTGTGCAACGGTTTTTACACATTCACAGCACGCCATTGGTCTGTTCATTAACTGAGTGGCACAAGTATGAGTTGTTTTGGCTATCTGATGGTTGTCGGTTTCTGGTGGATGATGAGTTGGTTTGGAAAACGGCCGTTACCCCACAAGGACCACTAGGTTTTGTTTGCTGGATAGACAACCAATACTTGCGTGCCACCCCAGACGGCCGTTTTCGTTGGGGCACTATTCCTGTCACTCAGTCCCAATGGTTAGAAATAGAAGAGTTGACTATTTCGCCATTATAACTGACAAAAAGAAAAGAGCCTGTGAGAAAATTCCCACAGGCTCTGCTGACCAGCCAACTACTCATCCGTTGTTGGTGTTGTGGTGATGGTTATACCAGGGGTCACAGTCAGTTCCACCGTGTCGGTAAGAACGGCCGTTGGGGTGGGAGTTGGTTGCAAAGGTGGATTTTCCAACAAGTTAATCATATTTTGAATGACCCCGGCAGAAACCACATGCACCCGTGGATCACCCTTTTTCTGAACATAATAAGCATCACCTGCCGGCGTTTTATTTCCCACCAGCAAAACCGTTCGATGTAACTGCTCATCCTGCAGCGTATCCAATACAATTTCATAAGTTGGTTCATCCAGCCCATAAGCCGCTAACGGATTCAAATCAGGCGGGAAAGTGCGATTGCTGCGCAAATTAATCAACCCGGTAACCTGTGTATTCACCGTCAGGCTAATGGCTACTGTTTGGGTGGGTACAGTTCGTAACCAGTTTCCCTGACCATCACGGAAAAAAGTCGTGTGGTTGTTATCTGCCAATCGCCGTACCGACACAGTGTTGACCTGTTCGATGGTTGTGTCTTCAGATACAAGCGGCACACGTTCTGGGGTGGGTGGTAGTGGTGTGGGGGTAGGTGTCACAGGCTCTTGTCGGCTTTGGTAGAACACATAGCCGCCCAGCAAAACGAGAATGACGAAAAGAACGGCCGTTGTTCGCCAGTTCATCCTGTCTTCCTCCGTGAATACCAGACTGCCAACCCAGCCAGCGCCATCAACGCCGGCCCCAGACAAATGCTAACTAATTGCAAAAAGCCCAACTGGCTCTGACTGATAATGACCTGCCGGTTAATTGTTGCTCGCGGCGTCAATTCCACAGCCACTTCATCATTAGCCAGCCAGTTCAACGCATTCGTAAACAACAGGCTATTACCACCAGAAAGAACAAGCTCATTTGCCAAAAAGTCCGTATCACCAAACACAACCAGTCGTGCGCCCGTATTCAGGTTTTCCGCACTCACACCAACAGCCAACGGACCATCAATATCTATTCCATTATCTGGCTGGGCAAAACCGGCCGACAAGCCAGCAAAATCTGTTTCGCCCCACGCCTGATCGCTGGTTACAACCAGGTTGACCTTGATAATATCTGCCCGGTCTTCAATACCAACGGAGCGGGCAACGTTAAAAATAGTGCCAAACTGGTCCAGTTCATTGGTAATGGTGCTATTACCATAATCTGCACCCACAAAACTAAGCCCAAATGTTTGCCCGGCTTGCGCCAGCACTTGTTCGATGATAATGTCTCGCCGTAAGACAATCCCCCAATCTTCGCGTAGCATATCTACCAGGCCATCTTCTTCTGCCCGTGCCCGAGCTTCGCTATCCAGTGCATCACGAGCGATGAAGGCTGCACCACCGTTATTCAGGTATTCCCGGATAGCATTTAGTTCTTCTTCGCTCAATGGGGCTTGTTGGTCAATCAGGACAATGGCGGTTGCATCATCCGGCACCTCACCGGTGACAAATAGATTGAGGGTTTCGATGGTAAAGCCAACTTCGCGGTTTAGACGAACGGCCGTTCCCAGCCCATCCGGCCCAAAATCTTCTGTATCCCGCTCACCATGTCCCGTAATAAAATACAACTTCTTCTCTACCGGATTAATCACTTTTAACAATGCTGTGTGAATATCCCGGTCACTCAGGCTAGAAGCTTTGGCAAAAACCTCATTCTCACCTTCACCCTTTGTAAAAACCAATGTCCCGTTGAACGTTAACTCATACTTCTCCGCCAGCAACGGGTTTTCTTCCGGGTCCTGAAACTCAAATGTCAACTTGTCGGTGTAAGCCTGCATCCCCTCCAGAATGGATTGCGCCCGTTCCTGTTGGGCAGCTAACTGGAACGTATAAAAGCCGATAACATGCACCGGTTCGTCCAGATTTTCCAGTAATTCGATAGTCTCTGGCAAGGGGGTAAACTCATTGGTTTCTGTGGCATCAAACCGCCAATCGGTATTTTGGTAAGCCAGGTAATATACCAGCACTGTAATTGCCAGGAAAAAGAGAATGGACAGTACAGTACTGGTTCCATAGCGTGCCTGACGACCACTGGCCAGGCGGCGCACATCATCTGGCCGTAAAATGGCAAACAGCAGTAAAAGAATCGCGCCACTAGCAAAAAGCAAGTTGGTTGTCAGGTCCCAGCGTCGAATGACAAAGTAAGTAAGTGCACCAAAGAGAATGAGCAGAAGTCCTGCCCAGGGAAAATATGGAGCGATGCGATCAACTGTTTGTTTCATCGTCTCTTCTCTCTTTTCCAAAGTTTATCGCCAGCGACGGCTTTCGAGAACGCGAGTGGTGGCAAAGAGGAAAACGGCCGTTATCCCCAGATAGTACACCACATCCTTCGCCAAAATCAGCCCTCGCATAAAATTGTTCAAATGACTTTCAAACGACAACTCATTAAAAACCAATGCCACTGTGGGACTGGCTGTAAAGAATCGGCCCGGAATAAAAGCCAGATACAACACCAAAATCAGGCCAAAGCCAAGAATAAATGACACCATTTGGTTATCTGACAAAGCCGAAGCCAACAAACCAATTGCCAGCAGGCCAGCCCCCCACAACAATACACCCAGATAACTGGTAAGAATTGGGCCAATATCTGGGTTACCAAATTGAATCAGCACAAAAGGATAGACCAATGTAAGTGCGGTGGCCACCATGTAGAAAATAAAGGCCGCCATGAACTTGCCTAACACGACTTCTCCATCTCGCAGAGGCAATGTCATCAGCAATTCCATGGTGCCACTACGCTGTTCCTCGGAGAGTAAGCGCATAGTGATGGCTGGCGCCGCAAAAATATACAGAAAGGTAAATGTGCCCAGTACATTTGCCAGGTCAACCGGCACAACACCTGGTTGAATGGCGTAATTGGCAAGCTGGGCTGCAAAAATCAAGCCAGTGATGCCCACAACAACAATGGTAAAAATGTAGGCAATGGGTTGCACAAAAATCGCGCCCAGTTCGCGCCGGGCAACTATCCAGGCGTTTCGCATCTTATTCCTCCTCTGCCACTGCTTCGTCCAGTTCTTCCATGAGTTGTTCGGTAGTATAGGCGGCTTCGGCTTCCTTGAGCTTGTTCAGGAAGATGGTTTCCAGGCTAACACGGGCTTGTGTCAGTTCCAGTAAGCCCCAATGGTTATTAACGGCCGTTTCTGCTACCTGAATCCGCGTCTCATCCCGACCATCTACAGTCAGATTGAACTCATTACCGGTAATCTGGTGCGCATCTGTAACACCAGGCACCTGTGATAACACCGACAGAGTGTCAGGTGTCGGATTGGCCAGCTTGACTTGCAAGATATTGCCACCCTGCCGGATTTCTTCCATAGGCATATCTGCCCAAATACGGCCGTCAATGATCATGATCACCCGCGTACAAATCTGTTCCACCTCTGCCAAAATATGCGTACTGAGCAAAACCGTATGCTTTTTGCCCAATTCAGTAATCAACTGACGAATCTCCACAATCTGGGCCGGGTCCAACCCAATAGTTGGTTCATCCAGAATCAGTACATCCGGATCATGCAATAAAGCCTGTGCCAGCCCTACCCGTTGTCGCATACCTTTGGACAAATTGCCAATAAAACTTTCCGCACGGTCTAACAACCCCACATCTTCCAGTACCGCATCAATCCGATCCCACAAATTGTCCACACGGCGTATTTGCCCCATAAATGCCAGATAATCCTCCACCCGCATTTCTGGGTACAAAGGGACAGTTTCCGGCAGATACCCAAGCCGTTGTCGTGCTTCCATTGTTTGGTGAATCGTATGATGTCCAGCAATGTAAGCATTACCATGGGTAGGGGGCATATAGCCGGTAAGAATACGCATGGTAGTTGTTTTTCCGGCGCCGTTTGGCCCCAAAAAACCAACCACTTCGCCTTGCTTGCAGGTAAAATTGACATCCTGAATCGCTGTGAACTGCCCGTATTGCTTGGTCAGTCCATCGGCTTCGATCATGAACTCGCTCATCGTTTACCCCTGTATGCCTGATAAGATTTGGATTGCAGAATGGATATGAACTGGGGAGCCCGCCGTCTGCCTGGCGCACTCTCGCTAGTTGACCACCTGGCACTTTTGGACAGGTTGTCAGGTGGCAGTATTTATTGCTGGCGAACGGTGGTGATATTAGCAAAAAGGGGTTGGTTGTCAACTTTTGAGGCTGGAAACAGATTAGATTTTTAGGTTTGTTTCATGGTGTTTGCAGGCGACTTGCGATAACGGCCGTTCCAGTAGAGCCATGCCAGAATAACGGCCGTTCCTCCCAGGATGCCTGCTGCCACCAACCGCTGACTCCGCCGTGAGGGATACGAACGCAAAACGGCCGATTCGCGCTGCACCCGTTTCGCCTGCACCATCTCCCGCCAATCCGGAATCAATTCTTTGGGCGGCAATGAATACGACCGTTGCCACAAGGCCAAATACCGCCGCACCTCCTCTTCCCATCGACCATCATCCCACCCCAATTCTGGCTGACAAATTTCCCGAATACGTGGCAACAACGCCTTTCCCCCTTCTGGTTGCAATAGTCCCAGCCGTACCCGTCTCAACAACAAGTCATCCAGATGAACCACAGCTTCCGCTCGTGCTGCCCAACGCAATTCTGCCCACAATACCCGTGTGCCAGGAACAGGCATCAACTCCCCCGGGGCAGCCGCCGCTACCAATGCCACCGCTTCTGCACCGTACCGCCCCAACAGCCGTTGTCGGGTTGCCTCAGGTACCGTTTCTGCACCTGACAGAATAACATTTACCGGATTGAGGACAGGCATATCCTTGTTCGGCGCTGGCATTTCAGGCAAATGGCTGTGAACAGCCTTCAGTGCGTCCAGGGCGATCAGACGAAAAGTGGTTAGTTTGCCACCCGTCACAGTCAAAAGGCCATCTTCTTCCCATACAACATGGTCCCGGCTTTCTTCTGATGGATCTGCTTTGCCGCTGCCAATAACCGGACGCACTCCGGCATAGGTGGCGATAATGTCATTTAGCGTTAGCTCCAATGAGGGGAATTGCACTGTAACGGCGGCCATGAGATAAGCAACTTCTTCGGGAGTGATGGCCGGTTCTTCGTCTAACGGCCGTTTATGGTCCACATCAGTTGTGCCAACCAGCGTCACCCCTTCCCACGGCAAAATGAACACTGGCCGATGGTCCAGCGGGTGCATGAAGCTGATCGCCTGTGCCACTGGCAGCCGCCAGCCGGGAAAAACCAGATGACTGCCACGTAACGGCCGTATCTTCGCCTCATGCCCCAATTCCTGTCGCAGCCTGTCTGCCCAGGCACCAGTTGCATTAATGACCACCCTTGCCTGCACATTCGTCGTCTGACCAGTCTCCACATCCCGCACAACTGCCCCACACACACGCCCATCCTCCCCTCGCAACAACGACTCAACCCGTGTGTAATTCATGGCCACCCCACCATCTGCCATAGCCTCCTGAATCACTCGCAACACCAGGCGCGCATCATCTGTCTGGGCATCCCCATACCGAAAGCCACCCTTCAGCCCTGACGGGGACAAATGAGGCGCTAACAATTGGAAATCTTCCGGTGCATAATATTTATGACTCCACTGCAAAGCCAGCAAATCATAGACCGTTAGCCCGGCTCGATAAACCAGACGACTGGTATCCCCTTCATAAGTAGCCAGCAAAAAACCAAGCGGATCAATCAGACCAGGCCCTTCTGCCAGAAGCTGTTCCCGCTCTTGTACGGAAGCAAATGTAAGCCCAAGCTGCCCTTCCTTCAAATAGCGCAGGCCGCCATGTACCAGTTTGGATGAACGGCTAGACGTCCCCCAGGCAAAGTCTCGTTGCTCTACCAGCAAGGCGCGTAAGCCCAGTCGGGTGGCTTCTCGCAGGATGCCTGCCCCTGTAATGCCTCCCCCAATTATCAGAATGTCCCATTGCTGATGGTTGAGTGTTTCCCACGTGGTTTTGCGCCATTCACGCGGCCACATTGTTGTTTCCTCCTGATTCGGGTACAAGCAATTTGCCCGGATTCATGATGCCCTCCGGGTCAAATCGGTGGCATACGTCTTGCAAAACAGCCATGCCCAGTGGTCCCTTTTCGGCGGCTAACCAGGGTGCATGGTCTGTGCCTACGCCGTGTTGGTGGCTGATTGTGCCGCCTTGAGCCACAATGGCTTCGCTGGCGGCCGTTTTTAGCTTTTGCCAGCGTGCCAGTGTGTGTTCCGGCTGGTCTGCCAGGCGGAAGAGGAAGGTGGTGTAGATGCTGGCGCCATGTGTGTAGATATGGGAGAGGTGAGTGAAGACGTGAATATGTTCACCTTCGGACTGGAGTGCTTGTTGCAGGCTGTTTTCGATAGCGTGCATGGTGGGTTGGACGTTGTGCCAGGAAACGGCCGTTTCCAGTGTGTCGACTGCATATCCCATCTCCCATAACGTATTGCGCAAGTAAGGTGCGCGGAATCGGTTCTTGCGCCACTGCTCGCCAAACCGTTGCCCAACAAACACACCACCATACTCACGGGCAATAGCCAGCGCCGATTTGCGGGTTGCCTTTACCAGCCTCTCTGAGCCGGTAATGCCCAGCAACAAAAGAGATTTCTCCGGACCAATGTGGCGAATTTGCAGAAGACGTTCCAATGTGCCAATCAATGTTTCATGACCTGCCAGAGCCAGCGTGGTAGCTGTTTCTGTGGCTGAACTGAGGCGCAGCATGGAAAGTGGAAGACGGGCTTGTGCCATTTGGCGAACGGCCGTTTCTCCACTGGTAAAATCCGGGAAAAAGATAGCATAAAAAACTTCCCGTTCTGGCAGAGGAGACACCCGTACCGTCACATCCGTCAAAATCCCCAGCCGACCTTCAGACCCCAACACCAATTGTCGCAAATCCGGGCCAGCAGCTGAGGCTGGGTGGGGCGGTAAATGGAGCGTGCCAATTGGCGAGATAAGCGTTCCCCCGGCAAACAGGTTTTCGATACGGCCGTACCACAAAGACTGCTGTCCACTTGAACGTGTTACCACCCAGCCGCCCAGCGTAGAATATTCAAAAGATTGCGGAAAATGCCCTAGCGTAAAGCCACGTGCCCGCAAATGAGCTTCCAATTCTGGGCCGGGCACACCGGCACCAAAAGTTGCCAGGTGGCTGATTTCATCCAGCGACAACAATTGATTCAGTCGCCCCAGATTTACTGTCAGTACAGGTGGATCGCCGGGCAACGGGTTGATATGCCCCACCACGCTGGTTCCACCTCCATACGGGATCAGCCTGACGCCGGTATCTTTCGCATAGCGAATAAGAGCCAACACCTCATCCGGCGTATTGGGAAAAGCTACACCATCTGGAAAAGCTGGAATTTGCCCACTGCGAAGAGCTACCCAGTCTGGAAGACTTTGACCCCGTGCATGACGCAACCGATCTATCGGCTCTGCGCTGATCAGAGGGTGGGCAGGCAAACGAGAGGGGGGAATTGAACTGAGTACCTGCTCCAGGGTTGCGTCTTGCGGGGGAGTGGCTGCTCCCACGTGCTCTTCTAAAAACTTCGCGCCATTGGGCGGTAACGGGTAGTTAATGGTGTCATCTCCCCAGCCGTTCCAGCGTCGCATGGTTTTCTCCTTTTGTTTGTTGCCACATGATGATGCTTTGTTGCATGACATTGCGGGCGATTTGTTCGGCTTGCTCAGGGTTATGTTGAAAAACGGCCGTTTGCAAAGCCCCGTAAAACTCCCGCGACAAAGCCCGTGCTTCTGGCCGCGAAAAATACAGCCGGGCAATTTGCTCATAAAATCCGGCAAACCCGTTCAGAATAAGGGTGTAAATCGGATTACCAGATGCGATAGTCAGTTCTCGGTGTAATTGCCAGTCAAACGCCGCAAATGCCTCTGGTGTGTCTGGCAGTGCCAGCCCTTTCGCCAACAGTTCCTCCAGTAAATCAGGCCTGTTGGCTACTGCCGCACGGATGTAAGCTGGGGCAAGGTGCAATCGAATTTCTAGCAGATTGAGAATAAAGTTTGGTGGCAGGTGTTGCCCATGCTGGACGAGTGCACTGAGTACATTCAGCCCGCCATCTTGCCAAAAATTGTTGACCAGGGTGGGTTTACCTTGCTGAACGGTTAGCCAGCCGTCACGTGCCAGTCGTTGGATGGCTTCGCGGAGGGTGGGGCGTGTAATACCAAGTTGTGCCGCGAGTTCTCGTTCGCCGGGCAGTGTGGAACCAGGGGGGAAGGTGCCATCGAGGATGGCGTTCACCAGGCTTTCTTCGGCGTAGTGGTTGGGTTTTTTGGGTGCTTTCCAGTTGTTTTCTGTCATGTTCCCTCGCAATTGGTAAGTGGTCTGACCAGTTATTGATAGTATGCCAGCAAAAAAGCCGCCTGTCAATATGGTAATCGAGCAGGCGGCCTGAAATTGTCAGAAAAGAGAAGGGTTAGTCGTCGTAGTCCCAGCCAAAATCAACAGCCAATTGTTCTTCGCCGGGGTCAAGGATGACGCCAATACGGCCGACGCCGGGTGCGGGCCATGTCCAGTCGCCGGGGATGAGGAGATCGACGTTTTCTTCGCTAAAGGCGTCAATGGAAACGCAATAGAGGCCGGGTTCGACGTCGAAGAAGCGATACAGGCCGTCTTCGTCGGTAACGGCCGTAGCGACAACACTACTGGGAGCGATGACACCGGTATCGGGGCAGGGACCTTGGCTGAGCGTGACAGTGATGCCGGCCAGGGGTGGTTCGTTGAAGTTGAGTGTACCGTCGGCACGGAAGAAGCCACTATTTTCGGCCGTTTCTACACACCCAACAGTTGGTGTCCCATCTGCCTGAATGCGACAAATATCTTCCCATACAATGCCGCCAATGGTTCCTGGCGCATTTTCGTCCACCCCTTCTTCAACCACAATTTGTACCCAGAATGCCTCTTCAATCAGTCCATTGACCCCAAACGGCTCACCGGCTGCATTGGCAATTTGCCAGTTTGCCCGATAGGTGCCTGGTTCGGCCGGGGCAGTGAGGGTAACTGACAGATCAACTGTCTGACCAGGGGCAACTGGTGATTCCAGCGGTACGGATTGTGGTCCGGGGATTTCATCGCCACCAACAAAGACCAGGCTGTACTCTGTGGTCCAGGGGCAAGTGCCGTTGTTGCGCAATCGCCAGACTTTGGTGAATTCCTGGCCGGGAGCGAGTACAGTATCATCTGGGATGGAAATATCTTCTACAAATTCGATGCTGTTGGTGCATGTGGCGGGGTCGACATCAGGGATGGGTAAGAATTGGTAGTCCCAACCGAAGTTGATGCCTTCAGCAATTTCGCCAGCGGCGAGGGTGACGGTGGTTGTGTTGGTGTCGGGGGCGGGGAAGGTCCAGCTGCCAGGTAACAGGATGTCGGAGTTGGCTTCGATGAGGGGGTTGACAGAGACGCAGTATGTGCCGGGGGCAAGGGTGGTGAAGGTGTAAGTGCCGTCTTCGTCGGTAACGGCCGTTGTTAGTCCATCGCTAGGACATTCTCCGGCACCCAGACTGACAATGACCTCGGCAATACCTGGTTCTCCATCTTCCATGATGCCGTTGGCCTGGAAACTGCCATCTGGATTGGCTACACACCCTTCGGATGGTGTGGTTTCCTCTTCCCCTTCGCCACCTGTAACAGCGCACAAATCATGCCAGACACGGCCGTTTATTGCCGCGGCCGGTTCTGGTGTTGGTGTGGGTAACATGTCTGTTTCTTCTGGAATGCGGTTATCTACATCCAGGGTAAACGAGCCAGTAATGCCATTAACAGAGACTGTGTATGTCCCTGCATCAAGATTTTCAACATCCAAAGGAATGGTTTCTTCGAATGGAACGGGGGAATCTGTGCATTCTGTACTGGCATCACGCAGGGTAGAAATAGCAACGTTGAATTGGTTGTTAGTGCGATTTGTTTCAATGCGGTCAATTTGGGTACAGTTATCTGGCAGTTCGCCGCGCACCATCACGCTCACCTGGACTGGAAATGATTCCATGATGAGTAACTGGATGCTTTCGACTGGTGCCAGGCCAGTTTCAGGGGCAGGAGGAGCGGTTGGTGGAACGGCCGTTTCAGTGGGTGTTGGTGTGGAGGTATCGCCACCGCAGGCTACCAAAATGATAGCCACCAGCATCAGCCAGCAAACAGACAAAAAATATCTCTTCTTCATACTTCCTCTCTTTATACTCAGGACAACAAATAAGCTGCAATTAATTCGGCTGTATGTTTCAGGGCGTCTCGGTGAGTGCGCTCGTAATGGTGAGAAGCATCCACACCAGGGCCAATAAGACCAACACGGACATTGCCACCAGCACGCCAATAGGCTTCACCATCTGAGCCGTAATAGGGATAAATGTCCGTTTTGTAAGGAATACCATGTTGTTTGGCCAATTCTTCCAGTTCACGTCGAAAGCCCATGTGGTATGGTCCGGCTGAATCTTTGGCACAAATAGTGACAGAAAATTCATCCGATTCTTGTTTGGGGGCAACGACGGCCATATCTACTGTGAGCAGGTCAGACAGGTCTGGTGGGAAGCCTGTGGCGGCGCCATGTCCTACTTCTTCGTAGTTGCTGATATGGATGGTGGTTTGCTGTTTGGGGCGCAAGCCAGCCTCGGTGAGTGCCAACAGGGCGCCGTATATGGTAGCCACACTGGCTTTGTCGTCGAGATGGCGAGAGCGGATAAAGCCGGTGTCGGTGACTTCTACGCGAGGATCAAAGGCGATGACGTCGCCTACACGGATGCCCAAGGCGCGGGTTTCGGCTTCGGAGTTGGTGCGGGCGTCTATGCGGACTTCCATGTTGGTATCGTCGCGGGTGGCTTGATGTTCCTGACGGGTGTGGGCGTGTATGGAGGCTGTGGTGGGGAGGATGCTGCCCCGATATTGACGGCCGTTACTGGCAAAAATGGTGACACCTTCTCCTTCTACAGAAGTCCATATCCAGCCACCAAGTTGGGTCATGCGCAAACGGCCGTTTTTCTTGATTTCCCGTACCATTGCGCCCAGTGTATCTACATGTGCCGTAATAGCTCGGGGAGCGTCATCCCGTTCTCCTTCCCACGTACCGACCAACAATCCTTTGGGCGTGACTGTAGTAGTAAAGGGAAAATCAGTAAAAGCCTTTTGCACGTAACTGATTGCTTCATCTGTATACCCGGTGGGGCTGGGCGTATTCAGCAATCCAACGAGAAAATCAACCATTTTGTCAACATTTATGGCTATATTCACTTTGATGCTCCTTGATTTACAGGTTGGCTACGGCGTGAGAGACTACCTGGCGTAGCAATCTGCATTATATAATGAACGGTGTTTCCTTTACAACTAAGAAGCTATAATGAAAACTGAAAAAACCATTTGACACATTGGCTGGTTTTGCTAAAATATTGGGCGTATTCCTCAGTAGCTCAATGGCAGAGCAACCGGCTGTTAACCGGTAGGTTGTTGGTTCGAATCCAACCTGAGGAGCAGAAGATGGTTGATGAAACGGCAGGCGGCGTCCTGCCGTTTTTGTTTTGGTATGCCAGGAGATGGGTGTATGAGTGAAGAGCCGTTTGATTTTGTCCGGTATTTTACACGGGTACATAAGACGCCATTTTGGCACCAGATGCAAGCGGGAATGGCGAGTTTTGCTGGTGTAAAAGCGGGGATGAAGGTGCTGGATGTGGGGTGTGGACCTGGGCGGTTGGTGAATCATTTGTGGGGGGGGAATGTAACGGCCGTTGGGCTGGATGGCAACTTTCGGATGCTGGAGCGGGCACGGATAGAGTTTGGTAAACGGCCGTTTCTGGTTGGGTCTGCCGAACATCTTCCCTTTTCTGCCAATCAGTTTGATGCTACCCTGGCCGGTAACGTGCTTTTTTTCTTGCCAGATCCTCATCGTGTGTTGCAAGAAATGGTACGTGTAACACGCTCAGGTGGTGTGGTGACTATTTGGAATCCCAGTGAAGCAATGAGTCAGGCAGCTGCTGCTGAGTATGCAGCCCGACATGCAGATGAAATGGATAGCTTTTCCCAGAAACATATTGTCAACTGGGCGGGTATTGCCGAAGCAAACCGACGTTGGGACCCGGATACACTGGCCGAGATGTTTTTGCAGGCAGGTCTGGTAGAATTCCAGAGTAAAACGACACTCGACGGGCTGGCACGATATGCTCGTGGACGTAAACCTTGATAGGCAGGGAGAATTTGGCATGAATACAAAGAAACCGGTTGCGCTCATCATCCTGGATGGTTGGGGCATTCGTGAAATGGAAGAGGGGAATGCTGTGGTGCAGGCAAAAACCCCCAATTATGATCGCTGGTTGCGCCAATATGAACGGGCAATTCTGGATGCTTCTGGTGAGGCGGTAGGGCTGCCAGATGGCCAGATGGGTAACTCTGAAGTAGGGCATTTGAACTTGGGGGCGGGTCGAGTTGTGTACCAGGATATTACCCGTATAGATAAGTCTATCCGGGAAGGGACGTTCTTTCAGAATGAAGTGTTGGTGCAGGCGATGAGTCGGGCACGGGTGCAAGGTGGCAAAGTGCATCTGATTGGTCTGATGGGACCAGGGGGTGTGCATAGTCATAGTCGGCATTTATATGCGTTGCTGAAATTGGCAGAGCAGCAGGGGGTGGAGCCGATTGTGCATGTGATTACAGATGGTCGTGACACACCGCCACGAAGTGGTTTGCAGTATGTGATGGAGTTGGAGGCGTACCTGAATGACCACCCAGGGGTGATTGCGTCGGTGTGTGGTCGGTATTATACGATGGATAGGGATAAGCGGTGGTCACGCACGGAGTTGGGGTATCGGGTGATTGTGTACCATGAGGGGTATGAGGGGCGAACGGCCGTTTCTGCCAGCGAAGCATTGCGCCAATCTTATGCAGAAGATGTGACGGACGAGTTTGTAAAGCCAGTAGCCATAGACGCAAACGGCCGTTCTGTGACCGTCACACCCGGTGATACCCTCATATTCTACAATTTTCGTGCTGACCGCATGCGACAAATCGTCAGTGCCTTTGCCCTGCCTGATTTCGACGGATTTGCACGCGAACCAATCCCCAACCTCACCATTGTTACCATGACTGAATACGAAAAAAACTTTCCGGTTCAGGTCGTTTTTCCAGAGCAAGAAATTACCAATCCACTGGCCGAAGTGTTAAGCCAGGCAGGGTTACGCCAATTTCACGCGGCCGAAACTGAAAAGTATGCGCATGTCACCTATTTCTTCAATGGTGGGCGAGAAACCCCGTTTGCAGGAGAATCACGCCATTTGGAACCATCGCCCAAAGTGGCTACTTACGATCTAAAGCCAGAAATGAGCGCGTATGAATTAACCGAAGCAGTGCTGGCACGCCTGCAAGAGTATGATGATGACTTTATTTTGGTTAACTATGCTAATCCGGATATGGTAGGGCATACTGGCGTGTTGGAGGCAGCAATTCGGGCAGTGGAAGCGGTGGATGAGTGTGCCGGGCGGCTGGTGGATGCGATTGTGGCGAAGGGGGGAGTGGCATTGGTTACTGCCGATCATGGTAATTGTGAAATTATGGTTGATCTTAAAACGGGTAATCCTCATACCTATCACACAACACAACCTGTCTCGTTTTTTGTGATTGGCAAGGCATATTATCACCTGCGGCCACGAGGTATTTTGGCTGATGTTGCCCCAACTGTACTTTCGCTGTTGGGGGTGGCTCAACCGGCAGAAATGACAGGCCACAGTTTGATTGACTGAGGGGTTGAGGGGTATGATGCAAAACGGAACGGAGTTTACAGCATTTGTGGAGGATGTAGTTCGGTTTTTGGAAGGTAAAAAGAGTGTGGAGTACTATCAAGAGCCGCTGCCTTCGCCGACTGATGAAGAGATGGCTGGGATAGTCGGCCGTTTTGTTGCTGCCACGCCCGAACAGCGCGAGCAGTTTTTGCGCTCACTGACAAATCGGCAGCGGGCACTGTTTGGTATTTACGGGCATCGGGCGGCGACTTTGGCTGTACGCCAGAAGTTGGGGAGACAAGCTCTGTTGTATGCGTTGGTTGGTGCCGCTATTGCTAACTACCAGATACCCCAGAAACGGCGTGTAGAACTGGCATTGGCTGTATACCATCATTGTGCTCGTGTGTTGGGCTTTCATCCGGCAGAATTGTTTGCAGCAGCGGCTGAGTATGCCTCGCCAGAAATGGCGGAAATGATGCGTTCGTTTGGTAAACGTGGTGATGTGACGTTGAGTAAGTTTGGTTGGCGGGAATTGAAAACGCCAGATGGTGTTCGTTTTAAGTTTGAGTGGAAGTGAATGTATGAGAGTTATATGGCCGAACTGCTAATACTTACCCCACAATTGCCTTACCCGCCCCAGCAAGGGACCAGTTTGCGTAACTACCACATCATCAAAGGTTTG
>RFGV01000483.1 GCA_003696605.1 Chloroflexota bacterium
AGGTGAATTTCACTACGGGAAGTGCCTGTGTGAATGCAGTTACCAGTTTCAACAACCTGACAACGATTTCTTCAGGAAGAATCAGGCAATGGCTATGGGATTTTGGTGATGGCAGCACCTCCACGCTGGAGAACCCCGGGCATGTATACCAGTCAACCGGCACCTACCAGGTGCGTTTAATCGTCATAGCTCCGCATGGCTGTCGTGATACATTTACTGCCCCGGTGACGGTACACCCGCTGCCCGTGGTTTCTACTTCCGGGGATACAACGGTTTGCCCCGGCTTTCCGGTACAGTTGAATGCCTCGGGTGGGGTGATGTACCAGTGGAAGCCCCCATCCCTCTTCACCAATGCCAACGCAGCCGCAACCCAGATGAGCACATTCCGGGATACCGTGGTTTCCGTTACCGTTACAGACATGAATGGCTGTGTCGATTCCGCATTCGTTCAAATCAACCTGTTACCCCTGCCTCCAGCCGATGCCGGCTCGGATACCTTTGTATGTAAAGGGGGAAGTGTTCAGCTCAATGCCACAGGTGGAGCAGGCTATTCCTGGCAGCCTTCCGGCAGCCTAAACAATGCGAACATCCCCAATCCGATAGCCACACCTCCGGATACCACCACTTACATTGTAACAGTAATCGATACAAATCAATGCACCAACACCGATTCCGTAACTATCTATGTGCACAATCCTGTAATCAATCCGGTGGTGGCAGATATGCGTGAGGTTTGCAGGTATGATTCCATCCGGATTTATGCTGCCGGTGGCACGGATTACACATGGTCGCCACCTCATGGCATCAGTGATGTTCATGCACAATATCCCTTTTTCTTTCCGGATACGACAACCACCTACATCGTTCAGGTATCGAATTATTGCTTTTCCGGAATGGACACGGTAACTGTGCTGGTTCATCCCTTGCCCGGGGTGGATGCTGGCAGTGACCGCAATCTTTGCCTTGGCGATGCCGTATTGATGACCGGCACCGGCACCGGCACGTTTGAATGGCAGCCACATACCGGATTGCTCGACCCTTTTAATCCAAATACGCTTGCCCTGCCTGATACGACCACTGCTTATATATTGACCGTTACCGATTCCAATGGCTGCCGGAACTGGGATACGGTTGTACTATATGTATTTCCGCCACCCGTACCCGATGCAGGTGCGGATACGATGATTTGTGCCGGTGGTTTCGTCCGGTTAAACGCCAGTGGTGGCACCAGCTATCAATGGGCTCCATCAACCGGATTATCATGCCTGCAATGCCCTGATCCCATTGCCAGTCCTTCGGATTCAACAGCCTACATCGTCACCGTAAGTGACATCCCCGGTTGTGCGCGTTCAGATACCGTGTGGGTTTTTGTGCAGAAGCCGGTGCATGCCCCTGCCACCCTGGATACTTCGCTGTGTTTTGGCGATAGCCTTCATTTGGGAATAAGTGCTTCCCATGCGCTTTATTATCAATGGCTTCCGGATGATGGCATCATTTTCAGCGATAATTCAGGTAATGCCACCATATCGCTCACGAACAGCCAGACATATATCCTTGCCGTTTCTAACGATTGTTTCTCGGATACCACTGCGGTTACCGTGGATGTTTTGCCGCTGCCAGCTGCCGATGCAGGGGAAGACCGAACGATATACCGCGATGAAACCACCCTATTAAATGCTACGGGAGGTATTCAATATCACTGGAGACCCGAAGAAAACCTGGAAAACCCTTATGATGCCCAGACATTAGCCAGCCCATTTTCCACAACAACATACACTGTTGAAGTTGCCGATGCAAATGGATGCCATGATTTTGATACGGTGGTTGTTCATGTTATCGCACTTGATTTGATACTGGTACCTTCCGCATTTTCACCAAACCACGATGGGCACAATGACATATTCCGCATCATCCGTACTTTAAACATCGAAAAGCTGATAACATTTGAAGTATATAACCGCTGGGGCGAAAAAGTATTTGAAACCGATGATCCGGCCCGTGGCTGGGATGGCACTTACAGGGAAGAGCCCCAGGAGGTCGGTACTTATGTCTACGTGATAAAAGCAATCAACCGGGATAATGAACTAATCGAGGTTTCCGGCAATGTTACTCTGGTAAGATAAAAATCATTTATTGGCAGAGTTGAATGTATATTTACTGAAAATTACTTTCCTATGTATACCGTATTGAAGCATACCCACATGTTATTGGTCATAATATTTACT
>RFGV01000484.1 GCA_003696605.1 Chloroflexota bacterium
CAAGTGGACGGGGTATGTTGAACTGTCAGCGTACGCCCAATCCATTAAACCATCATCGCCGATATCAACTCCCACAGCAAGAGGATATGAAGAAGGATTGCTCACCCCGGAGCCTGAACCAAGTGAATCTGTCAGTGATACGACACGTATATTATCAAATTGTGCATGCCAGTCCCAAATTACTCCTAAACCAATATTTCCTTGTGTCAATCCGTCCGGGTCGTGTATATCAACCCACCTTTTTCCGTCAATATAAACTTGAATTTGGTCTCCGACTAAATCTACCCTGACATCTACGGCGTCTGGAATTTGAATGGGTAACGTTTGATCCCACAACTTGGTGAAGACTCCGTTTGTATAGCGTCCCAGTGACACTCTATTTGCATAGCTGGGGGAATTTGCTGAAAATACACTAAGCCGATACTCATTTTGCCAATGTCCTGTACTCCGGAAGACCAGTTCGCCGTTGCCACTTATCATATTTATACGAGCTGAAAGTGAGTAGTCTGTCCAAGCTTGGTCTCCAGCATAGGCCCATGCATCGCCGCCGGCACCCACGGCATCAAATACCCCACCTGTTACCTGCCAGGTTCCGGTTGTTAATGTCCATCTACTAGGTACAAACTCCTTGAAGTCATCGTACAAAAGGGTATATTGGTCTACATCGAAGTTTAAGGTCACGTTACTGTAATTTTGGGCATTCAAACGAACGGATAGGGGCTTGCTACCAGCAGAGTACATTGTCATATTAGTGAGTAGTACTTGGCCAGCTTTACTGAGATAGACCTTTATAGGCACATCAATGGTACCGGTTATGGGTGCACCTTGTGCAACCCAGTATTGATTGAAAGCTGCGGACAGATCTAGACTGGAAAGGGTAGCGGCATTGTCCACATTCCGGGTGGCCTGCCAATCCCAAGAGCCGTCATTCCCAATATCCAGTCTGATAGTCAGGCTCCCGGAACCAACACCACTGACCAATGTGTCCAGATTAACATTAGTGAAAGCGTTTGCAGGCACGCGTATAGTAGTTGTCTGTTCTCCCGACCCACTGAAAACCAGCCGCCGTCCGTACTGGATGGCGTAGGTCCGCCCACCGGTGAAGGTTTCCGGCAGGTTGAGGCGGGTCGTGGTGTAGGGGGTGGATTCTACCTGTTCGGCGATGTGGCAGTTGAGATTTTGTTTAGTAGCCGTTGGATTGGTAGACCCA
>RFGV01000485.1 GCA_003696605.1 Chloroflexota bacterium
GAGAACGCTTTGTTGTATTAACATAAATATATATCACACGTAGTGGCTACTTCTACACAAACAGTAATCCCCGTTTTGCGAATAGTCACAACAAATATATAAATATGGGCTAACATATGAATACCAACAATGTCCAGATTGACCCCAATTTTGGCCGTTTGCACTGTAGCAGTTTAGATAAGCTGGAGAACAGCCAGAACAAGACCATTGTGCGCTGGATTGGCAACCATGACACCAATTCAGACCCCAACAAGGCCAAACGCCACCTTGGTGGTGAGCATGAGCCACTCCTGATTTTTGCAGACGCACAGCCGCTTTAAACAATGCTTCTCCAAGCCGCTTAAAGAATTTATTATTACCAAAGGGCACTCGCCCTAAATCAATGTCCGAGCCGTTGATTCGTTCGTAGTTAATCATTTTTCCTCCATTCAAACTATGCGAGGTTTAAGGGTATTCTATTTTGCGTTAATTGTATGAGTGTCTGGTGCGAGAATAAGTAAGATTTGTTCTGAATTTGACCCTCTGAGACAATAACCGCAAAAGGGGTACTTTGAATTTGAAGAGATGATGCCACCTGATGAGCGAGCGGATCACGAATGACCGCGATCCCTTCTGGTATCATACTCGCTAAACCATCCGCTAATTCATCGTTGCCTGTCAGTAAGACAGTGACATTGATATCATATGAACGATACATATCTGCTATTAATGTTCGACAAGTGACGTGAACCCACTTTAGTAGACACTAAAATAACTCAGATTGTTCTTTTGCACAGCCGCCAGCGCCTGCTCAAAAGCAAGCGGGCTGAGATACCCGTTGGCTGAATGTCGCCGTTTTCGGTTGTAAAACGACTCGATGTAATAAAAGATACTGGTAACCGCCTGTTGACGCGTCTTAAACCGCTGAAAATACAACCATTCCGATTTGAGTGACCCAAAAAAACTCTCCATCGCTGCATTATCAAAACAAGAGCCAACCTTGCCAAAGCTAGGCCGCACTTGATGGGCTTGTAACAAATGCTGGTAATCCCGGCTGGTGTATTGTGCCCCACGGTCAGAGTGATGAATCACGCCTGGTAACGACCGTCTTTGATACAACGCCATTCTCAAAGCTGCAAGCGTCAGCTCCTGACCCAGGGTGGGAGCCATCCCCCAACCAACCACCCGGCGTGAAAACAAGTCCAGAATCACAGCCAGATAGAGCCAACCTTGCCCTGTGCGAATATAGGTGACGTCTGCGGCCCACGCCTGGTTCGGCTGCTCAGCCACAAACCGCCGTTTTAGCAAGTCGGGCACCTCAGGCAGCCGTTTGCCTGGTTTGGTGGTCACCACATAGCGCCGATGTTGCCGTCCTTGTCGTTTGAGCTTTCTCATTAACCGTGCTACCCGTCGCCGACTGACCCTTTTACCTGCCGCCAACAGCTCTTTGTAAATGCGCCGATAGCCGTATATCTGGTGTGACTCATCATGCATTTTGACAATCTCTCGTTCTATTTCGGCATCTTCTACTGCCCGTTTCGATAGACCCCGTCGCCGCCAGGCATAATAGCCGCTGGGTGATACCCGCATCAGGCGGCACATCAGCCGCACACAAAAGCGGTCTCGATGGTCATCGATGAACTGAAATCTCACTCGTTTGGCTTGGAGAAGATGCTGACTGCCTTTTTTAGAATGTCTCGTTCTTGTTTAACCAAAGCCAGTTCCTTCTTCAGTCGTTTAATCTCCGCCGCCTCGGCAGCACTGCCATCGGCTGTCGCTGCTGCCTTTTTCTTCAGCTCTTTGTTCCAATGGTAGAGCATCCCGGTTGTGATGCCGAGGTCATTCTCGATTTCGGCTGCTGACTTTTTACTGGCTTGCCAGAGCGCCACTGCTTCTTGTTTGAATTCTGGTGTGTATCGTTTTCTTGGTTTTGACATGATTTCCTCCGATTCTATTGTATATTGAATCTGAGTTATTCTCA
>RFGV01000486.1 GCA_003696605.1 Chloroflexota bacterium
CCATTACCAACATTCCGAAATCGGCTTTAATTATCGGATGAGCAATGTACTGGCCGGAATTGGCCGGGGGCAGCTGCAGGTTTTAGCCGACCGGGTGGCTGCGCGTCGGGCCAATTTCAAATTTTATAAACAAACTTTAGGACACTTGCCTGGTATCCAGTTCATGCCAGAAGCCCCATGGGGATTACATACTCGATGGTTAACAGTTTTGACTATTGACCCAGAAGAATTTGGAGCAGATCGAGAGACTGTCCGCCTGGCATTAGAATCTGAAAATATTGAATCGCGCCCCGTTTGGAAACCCATGCACCTTCAGCCTGTATTTGCTGCTTATGAGTCAGTTGGTGGGCAAGTAGCTGAGTCCTTTTTTCGGGATGGATTATGCTTGCCATCTGGTTCAAGTTTGACTAATGATGAACGCCAGCGAATTGTAGAGATTATTTGCAGCGTTCATCAAGGAAGTTAATCATGTTGCAACATATTCGTAACCGGTATTTTTTCTTTCTGGATTTGGTTTTGTTGCCTTTGGCTGTTTACGCCAGCTATGTATTGCGTCTGGAAAGATTTTTTCTTGAACCAAAATTTCTTGCCGGGATGACTTATTACGCCATTTTGTTAACATTGGTCACAATTGGCGTATTTTGGATGAACCGATTGTACGCCCGATATTGGCGATATGCTTCTTTGGAAGAGTTATTATTACTGGCTGGTTCGGTTGCTATTAGTACAATCGTAGCTGGTGGATTGATACTTTCTATACAGTGGTTATTTCGTGTTAATTGGGTGGTGCCACGCTCGGTTCCGTTGATTGCTCTAATGGTGTCTTTGGGTATTACCAGTTTACCTCGATTGGGTGTGCGATTATGGGCGTTTTATCAACGACGAGGACAAGCAGGCCTTAATGTGCAGCGGGTATTGATTGTTGGTGCTGGAGATTCTGGGTCAATGATTGTGCGGGAGATGCAGCAAAATCCGGGGTTGCGGATGTTGCCTCTGGGGTTTGTTGATGATGATCGCACCAAGCATGGGATGCGGATTCATGGTGTGCCTGTGATGGGGGGGCGGGATAAGATTCCAGCGTTGGTTAGTCAATTGGATGTGCAGCAAGTGGTTATTGCTATTCCTTCGGCATCGGGTAAGGTGATTCGAGAGATTGTGGAAATTTGTGAACGGACGCCAGCGCAAATCAGAATTATCCCTGGGATTTATGAATTGCTGGACGGCCGTGTTAGTGTCAGCCAGTTACGAGAAGTGAATGTAGAGGATTTGTTACAACGGGAGCCAGTACAGACGGATGTAACGGCCGTTCGGGAGTTATTAGCCGGCAAGCGAGTGTTGGTTACTGGGGGTGGTGGTTCGATTGGTGGCGAACTTTGTCGGCAAGTACTTCATTGCCGGCCAGCACAATTGATTATTGTCGGGCATGGCGAAAACTCTGTTTTTCAGATTCATCAGGAGTTAAGTCGAGTTTTTGCTGGTTATGACATGCCAGAAATTGTCACTGTCATTGCTGACATTCGCTTTCCGGAGCGTATTCGCTCTGTTTTTCAACGGTATCGCCCTCACATTGTCTTCCATGCAGCGGCTCATAAACATGTTCCGCTTATGGAGCTAAATCCTTCGGAAGCAATTACGAACAATGTGTTAGGCACAAAAAATGTGCTTGATGCCGCTCTGGAGGTTGATGTAGAGCGATTTGTGATGATTTCCACTGACAAAGCAGTTAACCCGACCAATGTGATGGGGGCTAGCAAGCGTGTTGCTGAAATGTTGGTACATCAAGCTGCGCGCAAAAGTGGACGGCCGTATGTGGCTGTGCGATTTGGTAACGTGCTGGGCAGTCGGGGAAGTGTTGTCCTTACTTTTCGACAGCAAATTGCCAATGGTGGTCCAGTCACCGTTACACATCCAGAGATGAAGCGTTTTTTCATGACAATTCCGGAGGCTGTACAATTGGTTTTGCAGGCCACAGTTTTGGGGAAGGGGAAAGAAGTATTTGTTTTGGATATGGGTGATCCTGTTCGTATTGCTGACCTGGCCCGCGATATGATTAAGCTTTCGGGTTTAGAACCTGGACGAGATATTGATATTGTATTTACG
>RFGV01000487.1 GCA_003696605.1 Chloroflexota bacterium
CAGATTCAGGCGTGGCTGGAAACAGAGGGGGTTGACGGGATTGAATACCCGCTCAGAGTCTATCTGACGTTGATTGATGTGTTCATGGCCGGAAATCAAATGGAAGCAGCGCGCCACCTGCTAAATGAAGCAACCAGTTATGTCCAGGCTCAGACAACCCACATGGGGGAAGAAACCCAGATCAACTACCTGCAAAACCACCCCCTGCACCGGCAACTTTATCAGCGTATCCGCACCTTTGCCCGGGCAAACACCCCGCCTGCCTCTGCCCCGGACAACCAATAGCCAGTAATCACCTGTGCCCCTCGCTTTTCGCAGAAAACAAAATCTCGTGGCGCGATATTCATATCCCCTTCCCCCGCCCGACTGCCGGAAACCTGCCTCTCAGCCCCCTGGCTGATTTGTGACTTTTGCCAGAGATCTGTCAGGCAATTGCCATCAAAAAAGGGACAGGTTTTTCCGCCTGTCCCTGTATGCTATCCCCGTCAATCTGCGCTGTTGTTAATTGGCGCCAACCATGCTAAACCGCGACGGCACATACTATCCCGATGTTGTTAATTGGCGCCAACCAGGCCAAACCGTGTTAGATGGCAAACCTGTAATGTAAAGCGGTTGTTGGCCGGATCGTAGTTATAGGTGGAAACGGGTGAACAACTGGTGGCAGCATCTATCCACATTTGCTGGGCGGTATCCCAAAACTCCAGCTTGAGTTTTGTCTCGTCCTGCCCCACCACCAGGCTGTCAGGATAAACAACGGTGACGGTAATCGGCTTGAGGAAGAAATAGCTGTCCGTGTTGCGGGTGGCAGCATTCGCATGAGCAGGTGGTGTCCATATCAGGTTATTTTCCTCGCCGGCAGTTGCCAGGCTGCTACTATTCTTCACGATTACGGGCAGGTACAAGAGATTGGGTGGCACCACACTCAGGTCAAAATAGTATCCCAGGCCACCAGCTGGTTCTGGCTGAGTCAATTCGCTTTTTTCCACTGGCGTGTAGGTCATGCGCACGGCATTGGTGACGGCGCCGCCGGGCACGCCCACATTGACGCCGCGACCGCTACCATCCACAAAGGAAACAGACCCACCCGTATCAGGGTTAATGCTGCTTTCTACAGCAACGGCCAGGGTAGCAGAAATTGATTTGGTGCTGACCGGATTGGTGGCTGTGACATAAATGGTGTAGAGGCCGGGATTGGTGTAGGTGTGAATAATCGTCGCACCCAGAGCAAAGTTATCGTCCCCCAGATTCCAGGTGAATGTGAAGGGAGGACTCCCCACAGCAAGGGCTGTGAGTTTTGTTGGTTGCCCCATGACAGCATGACCATCTGAAATAATCTTCATGCTACTAATTGGGGCGATACCATAATAGACAAAGGCCTGACCGCGGAAGTTGGCAGTGGTGGTGTAGCCGGGTGCGCCCACCAGGATGTCGGCCGCGCCGTCGTTGTTGATATCGTCCGCAGAGGCCACCACATGCCCGAACAGGGAATCAGGGGCACCGGTGGCTTCCATAAAGGGTGTGGGGGACATGCTGATCGGTGCGCCGAGGTAAGCGCGGAAGATGCCCTCTGGTAGTGGTCCGGCACCGGTCAGGTAGGTGGGCGCCCCCACAACCACATCGTCATAGCCATCACCGTTAATGTCCCCGGCAGAGGCGACTGATGTACCAAAGCCGCTACCAGGTTTACCACCGGTTATACTCCAGAATGGGTCAGAGGCAAGGCCGGTGGGGCTGCCGGTAAAGATAAAGGCAGCCCCTTCTTGCATAAAGGTGCCTGTGTAGGCTGGTGCGCCAATGATGACGTCGTCGTAGGTGTCGCCGTTGACGTCGCCAGCAGCATTGACACTGAAGCCGAATAAGCTGTTTGCCTGGCTGCCTACAACCAGCCAGTTTGCTTCAGTGATGGTGGCTTTCCCGTCGGAATTGGGGTCTGGCAGGCCGGTAGATGAGCCGTGGAAGACAACGGCCGCTCCCAGGGGGGTGGTGACAGGGGCGTAACTATCTATGCTGATGATGACATCGTCGTAAGTGTCACCATTGACATCGCCAGCGTCAGCGACACTCCAGGCAAAGTAATCGTTGGCATGTGGGCCTTCGGCACTCCATCCAAATGGTTCAATGACGCCGGTGCTGGATCCATAATAGACGTAGGCGCGTCCCTGGTTGACGCCCATTGTACCGGCGTAAGCGGGTGCACCAATGATGATGTCGTCGAAGCCGTCGCCATTGACATCGCCGGCTGTGTCGAGGGATTGGCCGAATGCGCTGCCAGGGACAGGTGCGGCCAGGAGTTGGGTGGGGGTAGCGGCGGGGCCAGTGGTTGAGCCGAGGAAGAGGAAGACTTCTTCTAGGCCGTTGCTGATGAGTATGTCGTCTATATCGTCATTGTTGACATCGCCGGCGGTATTAACGGCCGTACCAAAGAAAGCAGCGCCTTTGCTGCCTTCCAGGATGTGGGCCGGGTTGTTACCGGGACCAAAGGCCGTGCCGTAGTAAATGAATGCGGCGCCTGTGTCTGCCTGTCCACCATCGTAACGTGGTGCGCCGATAATGATGTCGGGAAATCCATCACCATTTACATCACCCGCAGAGGCGACAGAAAAACCGAAGTCTGCATTTTGGGCGATGCTTTGTGTCCAACCGGGGGCGGGTGTGAGGACAGGGTCAATGGTGACGGGAAAGTGGGCGGCGGCTGTTGCGACGGTTAGCTCAATCGCATAGGCGGTTTTGTGGCCGGGGATGAGGCGCATGGTAGCTGGCAAGGGGGTGTTTTGGCTGTCGAAGGCGTGCAGGCCGGTGTAGTTGAGGATGAAACGGCCGTCTGCCGTCATAAATTGAATGCCCTGACCTGTGTCATAAGGCAGTAGTGCGGTTTCGATGTCATATTGAAGTCGGAAGGTCGTTTCTGCGGTACGGGATGGGGGGTTAAATAGGGTGAAGCCTTGTTCTATGCCCCGATGGTCATTGATGTACCATTCGGTCAGTTCGGGGCGGGTGTATAAAACTCGTGTACCGGCTGGTTGTGGGAGAACGGCCGTTGCTGGCGTGAGGCTACTCCCATATCCGTATGCCACCAACTCCAGGCCAATATGCCACATATCAGATGTTTCGGTACGTGGTGTCACCACAATACCATTGTCAAGAAAATAAGTACGCAAGTGGTTGGCTCGATTAGGCGCCTGTAAAACGGCCGTATCAGGCATCAGCGTCGTATCCTTCTGCCACGTCGCCTGATATTCCTGCGCCAAAATCTGTTGTTGCCATGTCTCTAACTGTGGGTCAGCCACCGAAAGCATCTCGGCAGTGGACGGCGGCAAATGACGTAAGGTAGTGGGGGAAACGGCCGTTGGAGACACACCCTGCCGCAGCGAACCAACCAATACAGAAACGGCCGAAACAGCCAAAACAAAAACAAAAACAAGCGACCATTTTTTATCCATTTCAATTCTCTCCCATGTTAACAATCACCTGAGCCAAAAATCAGGATTACTACTCCCCAACCCATTGTAAGCAACCACCTCCCGATTTACTGTCTTATAGGAAACAATTACACATCAAAATCCGATACACTACCCCACACTCACCTGCCAACACAAAGACGGACAAACCAGCCTGCACATTTCCAAACTGGCCTGCCAAACAGCATATTCAAAAACTGCAAGAAATCAAAGGGGAAAAATAGGTCAAAAAGCAAACCCAAGGCAAGCCAAAATCAGTTGCACCAATAAACGCCCACCACAATTCAACCAAGCGGATACATTTGCTGGCACAAACAAACAGGAGATAAAGAAAAAGAGGACACCCCTATCGTGCCCTCCTCTTCTTCACACTCTTATACTTCAGGAATTACGCGGTTCTACAACAATTCGAATTGCCGTCCGTTCCTGATCGTCAATTGAAACTTCTACAAATGACGGATCACAAACTATATGCACTCCTTCCTCAGCCAGATACCCTTTAGCAATAACAATTGCCTTGATAGCCTGGTTGACGGCGCCAGCGCCAATAGCCTGTACCTCCGCCCGGTTCACTTCCCGCATAACGCCCGCAATTGCTCCAGCAACCGCCGCCGTTCGTGAACGAGCAGACACTTTAATTATGTTCATGATGGGCCTCCAGGTTAATTCATTGATGATCCAGGTAGTTTTGGTACTTTAATGAGAGAATAATGACCAGGGCTTCTCAAATTCTAGACAATTTTACAGGTGGTTGTCAAGCAATCCACCAAACTGGTGCCCAAATTAGTAAATGCACAATGTTGCACAAAGAATAGCGTAAAAAAAGCGTTTATACGAGGCAGTTGTGAACCATCATATCTGGCACTTTCCATAAAAACACGACCATTACCCCCATATATTGCCTTCAAAATCAGCCCATCCCCCGTAAACAGGGGTAATAAAATCATGTCAAGTCTAAAACCTTAAAAACTGGTTTTTTTTAAACTTTTGTATTTCTAAAAACTTGCAACGTTTTAAGACAAATGAACCCTAATTGCATTGCGTTCCTTCACACCATTTGTTAGAATGTGTGAACCGTTGTAACGATGCAGTAAAGCAAAGGGTCAAACCCACGGGTCGTCAAAGTTGGGTTCCCTGGAGCCAGCCCTGGTTCGAATGAAATACTGTTGAGTAGAGGGGCTCAGCAGAGAAGGTTTCATTTTGTTACAACGGGGTACCCCCTTCGCCATCAATTTAGATAAGGTATGTGGCGCATAGCCACGGGTTTCGTGCGCCTGTTTGCTGCATGAACCAACTAGTATTTTGCAGGAAGTGTTGCCTATGTCACCTGAAACAGCCTGGAAAGCAACATTGGGACAACTAGAACTCCAAATGACTAAGGCCACTTTCAATACCTGGCTGAAGGGCGCGCGGTTGCTGGCTTGTGAGAATGATGAGTTCGTTATTGGTGTTCGGAATGATTATGCCAAAGACTGGCTGGAAAATCGGCTGAACACGATCATTGTCCGGACACTATCGGCCATTATCGGCCGACCAGTGACTGTGCGGTTTGTGGTGTGGTCAGATGAGTTGATCGCGCCACCACCACCAGTATTGAATGGAAATGGCGGATTGCCTGGGAGGGCATATGGGGGGGAAACGGCCGTTTCCCCATCCGGCTCTACACTCAACAACCGATTCACCTTCGCCACCTTTGTCGTTGGCCCCAGCAACCGGCTGGCCCATGCAGCCGCCCTTTCCGTCGCCGAAAACCCCGGAAAAACCTACAACCCTCTCTTCATCTACGGCGGCGTTGGCCTTGGCAAAACCCACCTTTTACACGCCATCGGACACAAATGCCAACAAGACGGCTACACCGTTTGCTACATCTCCTCCGAAACTTTCACAAACGACCTCATCCAATCCATTCGTAACAAAACCATGACCGAGTTCCGCGAACGGTATCGCACCCCAGATGTTCTCCTCATTGACGACATCCAATTCATTGCCGGCAAAGAAAGCACACAAGAAGAACTCTTCCATACCTTCAACGAACTACATAGCCGCGGCAAACAAGTGGTACTCTCCAGCGACCGCCCCCCAAAAGCAATGGTTACCCTGGAAGAAAGACTCCAATCTCGGTTTGAATGGGGCCTGATGGCCGACATTCAGCAACCCGACATTGAAACACGCAAAGCCATTCTGCAAGCCAAAGCTGAAGATCAGGGTGTCATTGTTCCCGACCATGTTCTTGACCTGATTGCACATCATGTTCGAAACAATATCCGCGAACTTGAAGGAGCACTCAATAAAGTTATTGCCTACGCCCAACTCTCTGGCACAGGCGTTATTGATGACAAGCTGGTAAGCATGGCTCTGTCCGACCTGGTTCACCGGCCGGAGCAAGTAACTATCGAGCAAATTATTGATGCCGTTTGCCATTATTTCAATGTAACACCAGAAGCATTATCCAGCAGCAGCCGCAGTCGGGCAATCGCCTACCCCAGGCAACTGGCAATGTATCTGGCCCGCACAGAAACGGATGCGTCATTGCCACAAATCGGGGCATTCTTGGGTAACCGTGACCATACGACAGTTATGTATGGACATGACAAAATTGCGGCCATGCTGGATGTGGACGCAAATGTGCGGCGTGATGTTCTGGCGATTAAAACCGCTTTGTACGAAGCAAACAGTTCGTTTGCCTGAAAAATACCCCAAAATACGGGGATGATGAAAGGTAGCCGGTTCATTAAGAGCCGGCTTTTTTGTTGGTAAATCCCTGTTTTTTGTGGATAACTTGGCTAAAGTTGTGGATAACTTGATGTTTTTGGGGATAACTATCTGAATTCATTTCAGGCATTATTCCCAGATATGGGGGTGCTATATCGAAGGGTGGAATATGTAGGGGAGTGTCCATAAA
>RFGV01000488.1 GCA_003696605.1 Chloroflexota bacterium
CACCGCCTACACAACTGCCCACGCGCACACCCCCACCCCCACCATAACAATCTGGAGCGCAAATCATGAAAGCACGACTCTTTTCTCTATTCATAACGCTTCTGCTATCCGGCTGGCTAATCTCGGTGCTGTATCGGCTGGCCTTTGTTGCAGGCCCCCCGCTAACTGCTGCGGCTCTGCCACCCCAACTGCCCTTGCTAGACTGCAATGCGCCTGTCCGTATCATGCCCCTGGGCGATGAATTGACTGTCGGTGTGGGGAGTAGCCAAAACACAGGTTACCGACAAGTGTTGTACCACTCATTGCGTGGGGTGGGATATGACGTGGTTTTTGTTGGTGGTGAGCAAGATGGCGCAACGGCCGTTCCTGCCTTCGACACAGACCATGAAGGGCACATCGGCTGGACAGCTGACCTTATCGCTACCAACGTGTACACCTATCTGGTTAATAATCCGGCCGACATCATCCTGCTGCACGTAGGCCCTGATGAGAACAATGCTGACGTAACGGCCGTTATGCACATTCTGGACGAAATTGACCGCTACGAACAAGACAATGGCATCAACATTGCCGTCTTGCTGGCACAAGTAATCAACAACGCCACTCCCGACCCCACTATTACCGAATTCAACAACAACCTCGCTATCTCTGCTACTGCCCGTACTACAGACACGCTATTTCTGGTTGATATGGAAAACAGCCTCGATTACATTCTGGACATGGCTGACAACACCCATCCCAATGACCTGGGATATTTTAGAATGGCCCGCACCTGGCAAAAAAGTCTGGTGGCAAATATCAATCCCCCTGCTTGTACGCCTGTTCAGGTGCAAAAAACGGCCGATACCGAAGTCATCATCTCTGGTTCATCCGTCAACTTCACCATTTTTGTCACCAACACTGGCAATGCTGGCTGGCGCAACATCACAGCTGATGACCCACTCGCACCTGCCTGCAGTCAGACTGTGCCAGACCTGCTTCCCGATAACAGCTACTCGTATAACTGCACACTTGATAATGTCACCAATTCGTTTTTGAATTACATAACAGTGGCCGGTACGCACGTGCCTGCTACATCCGTCAGTAACACACATCTGGTATATGTGGTTACCATCACCCCTGCCCTCAGTCTGGCACTTTCGCCCCCAACACAAATTGTCCTTGCCGGAGAAACGGCCGTTTTCACTGCCACCATCACCAACACCGGCACCGTCCCCCTTACACTCAATCTGACCAGTTCACCAGCTGACACCAACTGTACATCACCAGCAAACAACCTGGCAACAGGTGAAGCAGTCCAATATAGTTGCAGCAAAACCAATGTTACCCAATCATTTACGCCTGTCATTACAGCTACGGGCATATTCATGGTTTTTCAGTAGTCGTCCCATCACATTATCTGTGCCGCAATCCTGGCATCAAATATGCGCCTGGCTGCGGCAAGGTTGGCATAACCCAGCTTAAG
>RFGV01000489.1 GCA_003696605.1 Chloroflexota bacterium
ACACCATTGGTCACAAGTTAAGCATTGATAGAAAAAGTCAAATTGACGTTGGGTCATTAACAACTGAATAATTTGCGTTGAACTGGATGCCAGCTAAGATGTGACAATGGCCAAACGAAAAAACAAACCCAGTACAGTTCGACACACCCGGTCCAATCAACTGGCCCGGCAAAGTAAACAACCACCGCCACCACCGGATGAGGTCACTGCGGCCCGGATTAAAGAGATCGTCCATCCAGCAACCCTGGCCCAACTCAGCTACTATCATCAATTGGGACTGCGGGAGCGGACCTTGACCTTACCGCTGATGACCGCTCTGGTCTTGAGTCTGGTCTGGCGACAATTCAGTTCGGTCAGTGAAGCCCTGCGGGTGTGGCAGCAGGAAGGCTTGCTGTGGGCCGAACCGGTGAAAGTCAGCCAACAAGCAATTTCAGAACGGTTACGGACCCTGCCAGCCGAATTGCTGGAACGAGTTTTGAACGACCTTTTACCGCAGATGCACCAACGATGGGCGCAACGAGAGCGTCCGTTGCCGGCTGAACTGGCGTGGGCTTTGGTCCATTATAAGAGGGTCTGGGCAGTCGATGGCTCCACCTTGGATGGGTTGGTGCGCCGGATTGGTTTATTGCGTAATCTCCCGGAATGGCCGTTGGCCGGCCGGATGATGGCAATTCTGGATGTGAGCAGTCGGCTACCCCAGCGAGTTTGGTACACCGATGACAGTCAGGCCCACGACCAACGGTTTTGGCCTGATATTTTATCCGCCATTCCTGCGCAGACCTTGCTCTTATTTGACTTGGGCTTCACCAACTTTAAACAGTATCTGCACCTGATTCAGCAACAAGTCACCTTTGTCACCCGGGCCAAAAAAAATCTGTCTTATCAACTCAAACAGGTCCTTGAACAGTCGGCCCACGTTCACGATTATCTGATTGTCATCACCGTTGACAAACAACCAGTGACCCTGCGACTGGTCGAAGTGCTCTATCACGGCCGCTGGTATCGCTACTTGACCAATGAACTTGACCCTACTCGTTTGCCCGTGATTTATGTTATCGCCCTATACTGGCAACGGTGGCGAATTGAAGATGCCTACAAACTGGTCAAACGGTTGCTGGGCCTGGCTTACTTCTGGGTCGGTTCAGAAAATGGGGTCACGCTCCAACTATGGGCCACCTGGTTGCTCTATGCCGTCTTGGTTGATTTGAGTGATGAAGTGGCCGGGGAACTGAAGGTGCCCCTGGCTGACATCTCCTTGGAAATGGTCTATCGCTCCCTTTATTTCTGTGTGAACGCCATCCATCGGGGTGATGCTACTGATCCGGTCAGCCATCTGGTCGCCAACGCAAAATTATTCGGTTTGATTAAACGTAAACGAAAACCTCCTGCTTTGTCTCTACTCAATTTGACAATTCTTGATAGCCCTTAACTTGTGACTAATGACCTTAAACCTTAAACTTTGAACTCATGGTTCGCTCATTTTTTATGGTGGTTTGACAAAATTGGTAGTCAAGCGGGTATAGACTTCTGGTGAGAAGTCCAGCAGATTTAAAATACGATGC
>RFGV01000490.1 GCA_003696605.1 Chloroflexota bacterium
ACCAGGCCGGATCAAAATCAGAACCATCATGATTCGTCAATCGCGTTACCACATCCATTGCCGGGTAATTAGTCACATACAATTCCCAATTCCCATCGCGCGTACTGGCAAACACAAGCCGCGAACCATCAGGTGACCAGGCTGGCATGGCATTGTCAAAACCTGTTTCAGGCATACATCCCAACTCATTTCCCTGAGAATCAACAAAACAGACATTCAATCTCTGTCCCATATTATTCTGATACGCAATGACATTCCCATTTGGTGACCATGCCGCTGCCCAATCATAGGAATCACTATGATTCAAAAAGGGGCGGGCATTATCCTCCCCAACAGTCTGACGATACAACTCAAAATCCACATCCGAACCTAATCCGACTGTAAAAATCAGCTCCCGACAATCAGGCGACCAGGTAGGTTCAGCTGCCTGAAAGAAGTTCTGACTCACTCGCCGGGTCTGCCCGGTTGCCCCATCCAAAACGGCTATTTGCAAGTTACCATCAAATTGCTCAGTCTGAAATGCGATTTGCCCTGAGAATTTCGGCACATTGAGTGGTACTGGTGTCGCTTCCGTCGGTTGTTCTTGTGCAGATGGATAAGCTGATACAGGATATCCACTGCCTGTACCAGTAGAAGTGTTCGAACTATTTGGGTTTTCAGAGAACAAAACTGACTCTGGCTGTGAATTGTTACATGCTGTAATAAAAATCAGTAACCCTATTCCAACAAGAAATACTGTTAGTTTTTGTTTCATGAGAAATTTCAACCCCTTTGTCATCATAGTATTTTCCAGGCATTTCTGGATTATAAGATGATCCGAATTTTTGTCACTTTGGTAAATTTTTATTTTCCACACTTACTTCCCATAGTATTCACATTCAGGGCATATTACACTAACTATGGTGGCTTTACCGTAATCTAAACCGTAAGTAACAGCGTGTAAATTGTACAGGGTTTTGCCTAACTGAGAATTATTCAATAAGATATGTAGCTTTGTGATCATTTTAATTTAAGGGTAGTAAAATGGATTCTATGTCAAACAGTAATATACCGATGGATACAATTCCCCCTCATGGGGGACTCTTGATTAACCGTATGCTGCGTGGTGAAATGCGTCAGGCGGTACGGGAACGGGCTGAAAAGTTGTTTAAAATTGATCTTAGTCCGATGAATTTGTCAGATTTGGAACTGATTGCCAATGGGGCAATGAGTCCGCTGACCGGTTTTATGCGCCAGGCAGATTATAATCGCGTGGTGGAGGAGATGCGGCTGAGTAATGGGCTGGTGTGGACGATTCCGGTTACATTGCCGGTAGATAAAGATACGGCCGTTTCTCTGGAGCCCGGTCAGGAAGTGGCGTTGTGTGAAAACGGCCGTGTTCTGGCCGTCATGGAAATTGACGAAATTTACACTTACGACAAAAAACGGGAAGCTGAACTCGTCTATAAAACCACAGAAGACAAACATCCCGGCGTAGCCCGGCTATATGCCCAGGGTGACTATCTTCTTGGTGGAGACATTTGGGTTGTCGATTTACCCATGGCTGCCCAAACAGAATTCCCCGAATTGCGTCATACCCCAGCCCAAACCCGGCGCATGTTTGCCCGGCGTGGCTGGCGACGGGTTGTCGGCTTTCAGACACGCAACCCTATTCACCGCGCCCATGAATATATTCAAAAGACTGCACTGGAAATCGTAGATGGATTATTCATTCATCCGCTTGTTGGCGAAACGAAAAAAGATGACATTCCGGCCGATGTGCGTATTGCCAGCTATCAGGCAATTTTGCGCGACTATTATCCGGCCGAGAGCGTTTTGCTTGGTGTTTTCCCGGCAGCCATGCGTTATGCAGGGCCGCGTGAAGCTGTTTTTCATGCGCTTTTGCGTAAAAATTATGGTTGTACGCATTTCATCGTTGGTCGCGACCATGCTGGTGTGGGTGGCTACTATGGCACTTATGACGCCCAACGCATCTTCGATAACTTTACAAAAGAAGAAATTGGTATTGAGATTCTTCCTTTTGATTACACGTTCTATTGCAAAAAGTGCGGCATGGTGGTCAGCGCAAAAACATGCCCTCATGGAAAAGAGCATTGGATTTATCTAAGTGGTACACAGGTTCGCGAGATGCTGGAACGGGGCGAAATGTTGCCACCAGAGTTTACACGCCCGGAAGTTTCCAAAGTGCTGATTGAGGGCATGCGGGCAAAAAAGCAGCAGAATAAGGATCAAGAAGAATAATAATTGTGTGAAATCTGAATGGTTGTTGGAATAACGGCCGTTTTTAATCCACCGTTATTCCAGCAACCAATCTCCATCCCACCCCGCTTTGCTGACACTATTTGTAGAGGTAGCTGTGCTCAAAAAACTGCTTTCCCGCCCCAAAAAAGATCCCAAAGTCTTTGTCATTGGGCTTGATTGTGCCCCACCAGAGCTGATTTTCGACCAATGGCGGGACGAACTCCCTAACCTGGGACAACTCGTCCGCAACGGCCGTTACGGCGAACTCATGAGCTCCATCCCGGCCATCACCGTTCCCGCCTGGAGCAGCATGACCAGCAGCAAAGACCCCGGCGTCCTCGGCTTCTATGGGTTTCGCAACCGACGTGACTACACCTACGACAACCGCTTTATCGCCACCTCTCTGGCCGTCAAAGAACCCCGCATTTGGGACATTCTGGGCGCGGTCGGCAAGCAATGCATCATCGTCGGCGTCCCTCAAACCTATCCTGTTCAGCCCATCAACGGCCACCTCATCTCCAGCTTCCTCACCCCCAGCACCACCAACCCAAACACACAATGGACATATCCAGCCAGCCTGCGTACCGAAATTGAAAAGCTGCTTGCCCCCGAAACCTACGATGTGGACGTACACCAGTTCCGTACCGAAAACAAAGCCTTCCTGCTCCAACAAATTCACGATATGACCCGCAAGCGATTCCAGGTACTGCGTTACCTGCTCGACAACAAACCATGGGACTTCTTTATGTTTGTCGAAATGGGTGTCGATCGAATCCATCATGGCCTGTGGGCACATCATGACCCAACTCACCCCAAACACGATCCAGACAACCCATTCAAAGACGCCATTAAAGCGTATTACCTGTACCTTGATCAGGAAATAGGCACACTGTTAGACCGTTTGCCCGCAAATACGCATGTGATCGTGGTTTCCGACCATGGGGTCAAGCCTATGACAGGTGGTATCTGCATTAATGAATGGTTGCGCCGTGAAGGGTATTTAACTCTGCTGGATGAACCACCCACCACTTATCGAGCATCATTTGAAAAGGTAGAAGTAGATTGGTCTAAAACCATTGCCTGGGGTGATGGTGGCTATTACGGCCGTATCTTCCTCAACGTTCAGGGGCGCGAACCAAATGGCATTATCCCCCCTGACAAATACGAAGCCGTGCGCGACCAACTGACTGAACACCTTATGCAAATTCCCGCTCCAGACGGCACACCACTCGAAAACCGCATCTTCAAACCCCAGGAAATTTACCGTGAAGTCCACGGCGTTGCCCCAGACCTCATCGTTTACTTTGATGATCTGCGTTGGCGGTCTGTAGGCAGCTTTGGCTACGAAGATATTTATACTTTTGATAATGATACCGGTCCTGATGATGCCAATCATGCCGAAAATGGCATCTGGATCTATGCTCAAACTGGTAAAAATCTGGGGGGGCGGCGCATTCCTGCCGCCCAGTTAATGGATTTTGCACCGACTGTCCTGCATTTGTTCGGCCTGCCCATTCCGGCCGACATGCAGGGAAAAATCATTGAATACTAAACATAACAAGGAGTAAGTATGACAACAAATACACAAGAGCAACCAGGATTTGTCCTTTGGATGACCGGCCTGTCCGGCGCAGGCAAAACCACGATTGCCTTGATTTTGGAGAAGGAGTTACGGGCACGTGGCCTGAAAATTGAACGGTTGGATGGTGACGTAGTACGTGAAAGCCTGACGCGAGATCTGGGTTTTACGGCTGAAGATCGCCGCAAAAATATTGAGCGTGTGACGTTTGTGGCCAAATTACTCTCACGTAATGGTGTTGGCTGCATCTGCTCTTTTATTTCCCCGTATCAATCTGTGCGTGATTACGTTCGCAAAAATACAACAAACTTCTTGGAAGTTTTTGTGGATGCACCGCTGGAAGTGGTCATTGAGCGAGATGTGAAGGGATTGTACAAAAAGGCATTGGCTGGGGAAATTCCCAATTTTACCGGTATTTCTGATCCGTTTGAAGCACCAGAAAATCCGGATATTCATGTGCGAACTGATCAGCAAACGCCGGAGGAAAGTGCAGCTTTTATTTTGAAGGAACTGGAGAAGCGTGGGCTGATTCCGGCAACTGAACCTGCTTAAGTATTATTGGGCTATTGAAACAGGATGGAGGGTATAAAGTAACCTTCCATCCTGTTTTTTTGTGGTAAAACAGGGATATGATGACAATAAAGGAAGCATGGCTATACGGCCGTTCCCAACTTGCCCAAACTTCTCCAACTCCTGATCTGGATGCCCGCCTGCTTTTGCAACATATTTTGCAAGTCGATCACCCCTATCTCATTGCTCATGACGACCAACGCCTGACTGAAGCTCAAGTAACTGCTTACCAGCAAGTGATTGTGCGTGCCCGCCACCGTGAACCTATCCCCTACATTATTGGTCATGCGCCATTTTACGGGTTGGCGTTCATGGTCTCCCCGGCTGTTCTGATACCCCGACCAGAAACAGAGCAACTGGTGGAAACGGCCGTTCGCTGGGCCAACCAACACCATCCCCAACATATTGCCGACATCGGCACAGGCAGTGGCTGCATTGCCATCACTCTGGCCCGCCTTCTCCCACATGCCACTATTCACGCCGTAGACATCTCCCCCGATGCCCTCAACATTGCCCGACAAAACGCAACTCGCCACGCCCCTGACCGCGTTCTTTTCTATCAGGGCGATCTACTCACCCCACTACCCCACCCACCAGACATGATCATCGCCAACCTTCCCTACGTCTCTGACAGCGAGTGGACGCAACTTGACGATGGGGTAAAATTGTACGAACCTAAAATTGCCCTGACAGCCGGAGAAAAAGGGCTGGATTTGATACAAAACCTGTTAGCCCAGGCCACCCGCAAACTGAAACCAGGTGGTGCAATCTTTTTGGAAGTAGGCTGGCAACAAGGGGCAGCGGTGCGAACACTAGCCGCACAATATTTTCCAGAAGCATATATTAACGTATTGCCAGATTATGCCGGACACGATCGAATTGTACAGATCGACCTGGCAACCTGAGTATTGCAAATGACTTTGACCGGAATCACTCAACTGCTAAAAAGCAGTGAGCCAACAGACCTGACAAAAGCGGCTGAATATTTACGCCAGGGGCAACTGGTGGTTTTCCCAACTGATACAGTATATGGGGTGGGTGTTTCTGCTTTTAACCCGGCGGCAATTGACCAGCTATATGCCATGAAAGAACGGCCGTTATCCAAAGGCATTCCCATCCTCATCAGCCACACCACCGCCCTCTCTCGCATCGTCACACACATCCCACTGGAAGCCATGCCCCTTATCCATCAATTCTGGCCAGGACCACTCACCCTCATCTTGCCACGCCACCCGGATCTACCTGAAAATATCTCGCCTAATAAAAATGTCGCTGTCCGTGTCCCTGATCACCCGGTGGCACGTACCCTGATCAGTGCCGCGGGTGGAGCTGTTGCCACCTCCAGCGCCAACATTTCTGGGCAACCACCTGCCCAAACTGCTGAAGATGCCCTAAAACAACTGGAAGGCCGTGTGGCTGCTATCCTTGATGACGGCCGTTCCCCGGGGGCGCTTCCATCCACCATTCTCGACCTAACCACACCCAAACCCAAAATCCTGCGTCATGGTCCTGTTTCGGCCCAGACACTAAGCCAATTTATAGACCTGGAATTATGAGCGAATTTCTAATCCCTATCCTGTTCACAGTCGCCGGTATCGGCGCCATATTTTCTGCTTATCGCGGCATCCGCAAAGGAGCTGTCCGGGTGTACACCCTGGAACGAGAGGCCATTTTGCGCCGTGCCACTTATACAATGATGCTCGGCATGCTCTTCTTTCTGGCCGCTGTCGGTTTACTCATTTACGACCAACAACAGCAACAGGCTGCGCTAGAGCCAGATGCCGAAGAATTGACAACAGAAGGCGTTGCTGTAACTACTACTCCCGTTGTTGAACAGTTCCCCCCTCTGGAAACACCTACCCCTATCGTGGATTTTCCCACCCCCACCCCCACACCTATCATATGTCGGGCTGTGGTAGATGGTACGGCCGGTTCTGGCCTGATGCTCCGTGAAACACCAGGGGGCGCCGAAATCACCATTCTGCAAGATGGCTCTATCCTTACCCTTTTGGAAGATGCGCCTGTGGAAGCCAACGGGCTTGTCTGGCGCAAAGTACGTACTGTATTTGCTGAAGAAGGCTGGGTGGCGCAAGATTTTATTACGATCGGCGCTGGTTGTGAATAATTTGTCAAAAGCATGATCATCGGCATTGACGCCAGCCGCGCAATCACTACTCGTCGCACAGGCACAGAAGCCTACGCGTTTTTTTTGATTCGGGCACTGATTCCTCTCGCCACTGCCAGAGGGCATCGTGTTCAACTCTATTGTCACCAGGCCCCTCCACCCAACTTTTTCCCTCTAAACGACCAAACGGAATTGATTGTGATTCCGTTTCCTCGCTTATGGACGCATGTACGGCTGGGAATGGCTTTACAACAAAAAAGGCCGCATGTTTTTTTTACACCAGCCCATGTGATTCCAGGAATGTATTTTGGTTGTTCTGTGGCTACTGTACATGATTTGGGGTATCGGTATTTTCCACAGGCACATACCCGCTGGCAACGTGTCTATCTTGAGTGGAGCACTCGGCACAATTGTCGTCGTAGTCGGCGGGTTATTGCTGATTCGCAGGCGACACGGGATGATCTGGTGCGGTTCTATGGTGTTCGCCCGGACAAGATTGATGTGATTTATCCGGCTGTTGATCCGAATTTACGGCCGATAACGAATGAGAGAGAAATAACGGCCGTATGTCACAAATATGGCATCACACCACCGTATCTTCTCTATTTGGGCACACTCCAGCCCCGCAAAAACCTTATCCGTCTCCTTGAAGCGTATGCTCACGCCAATTTGCCACACCAACTGGTTCTGGCAGGTAATCCCGGCTGGCTTTCTCGTCCAATTCTGGCTGCCATAAAAGCACTGCCTGCTGAAATTGCCGCCCGTGTGTGTCTGACTGGATATGTGGATGAAGAAGACAAAGGGGCGTTGCTTTCGGCCGCCACGGCATTGGTATTTCCTTCACTCTATGAGGGGTTTGGGTTTCCTGTATTAGAAGCGCAGGTGTGCGAAACGGCCGTTCTCTGCGCCAATACCAGCTCTTTACCCGAAGTCGCCAACGATGCCGCACTTTATGTCAACCCAACAGACACCAATGCCCTCACCGCTGCACTCATCCAAATCGCCACCGACAATGACCTGCGTCAGCAACTCATTATGGCCGGAAAAACAAACGCCCGCCGCTTTAACTGGGAAACCACTGCCCGACAAGTGCTACACAGCCTGGAGCAAGCCAGCGGCCTGCCCCCCAAAAACTGACAAGTGAAAAACACCAACCACAAATCAGGGAGTTTTGTTACCAATCTCAGGACGAAATTTTAGCCCACGTATCACGCAAGCTAACCGTCAGGTTAAAAACTGGCCGCCCAGGGCGCGAATCCGGATCGACACAAAAATACCCATGGCGCAAAAACTGATACCGACTCTCCACTTCTGCATTGGCCAGTTCAGGTTCTACAAACGCATTGGTCAAAATCTCCAACGAATTGGGGTTGAGATTACTCGTAAAATCGGCACCTTCCTCATCCACCTCTTCCGGATTTTCCTTGAGGAACAATTTGTCATAAAGGCGAATTTCAGCCGGCACAGCATGATCAGCCGAAAGCCAATGGATAGTACCCTTTACTTTACGGCCATCAGGCGACTGTCCACCTTTTGTTTCCGGATCATATGTACAGCGTACTTCTATAATTTCTCCAGTGGCTTCATCCTTAATGACATCAGTGCATGTAACGTAATAAGCACCCATTAGGCGTACTTCGCGACCAGGTGACAATCGGCGATATTTAGGTGGCGGGACTTCTGCAAAATCATCCTGTTCAATGTAAAGTGTACGTGAGAAAGGCACAACACGGGTTTCAGTACGGCTTTTGTCTTGTGGATAAACAGGCAGCTCAATTTCTTCCACACGGTCTTCGGGATAATTTTCGATTACAAGGCGCAACGGCCGTAATACCGCCATTGCTCTAGGCGCACGTGCATTCAAATCCTCACGTACAGCATGTTCCAGCATCCCATAATCCACCACACTATTACTTTTAGCCACCCCAATCCGATTACAAAAATTCCGAATCGCCTCTGGTGTATAGCCACGCCGCCGCATCCCCGACAACGTAGGCATCCGTGGATCATCCCATCCAGACACGTGCCCTTCTTCCACTAACCGAATCAACTTACGTTTGCTCATTATTGTGTAATTCAGTTGCAAGCGAGCAAACTCTATCTGCTTTGGGTGATGAATACCAAGCTGGTCCAGGAACCAGTCATAAAGCGGTCGGTGATTCTCAAACTCCAGTGTACAAAGCGAATGAGTAATCCCCTCCAAAGAATCACACTGGCCATGCGCCCAATCATAAGTCGGGTAAATACACCACTTATCTCCAGTGCGGTGATGTGTCACATACATGATGCGGTACATAACCGGATCCCGCAGGTTCAAATTAGGGGAGGCCATATCAATTTTGGCGCGTAACACTCGCGACCCTTCCGGGAATTCACCTGCGCGCATTCGCTCAAACAAATCCAGATTCTCTTCCACAGAGCGATTGCGATACGGGCTTTCTTTCCCCGGCTCAGTCAGTGTACCGCGATATTCCCGAATTTCTTCCGGACTGAGGTCATCCACATAGGCTTTGCCTTCTTTGATAAGCTGGACGGCAAATTCATACAATTGTTCAAAGTAATCTGAAGCGAAATAAAGACGATCGCCCCAATCGTATCCCAGCCAGCGAATGTCGCGCTGGATTGCTTCTACGTACTCTACATCTTCTTTGCTGGGGTTGGTATCGTCAAATCGCAAATTGCACAGGCCGCCAAATTCTGCAGCTACGTCAAAATTGAGGACGATGGCTTTGGCATGGCCTATGTGCAGATAACCATTGGGTTCGGGTGGGAAGCGGGTATGTACCCGTCCACCGAAACGGCCTTCCCGGATATCTTCCTTGATGATGTTGCGAATGAAATCGGAAGTCTCTTTTTCAGGTGTCGTCATAGAATCTTGTCCTAATCACAAAGTTTAGCCATTAAGTATAGAACATGCGGGGCTTTTGCTCAAGGCAAGTTTGGCCGGGATTTTGTATTTTTGTTTAATTGAGGCAACCTGGAGTACAATGTGTTTGTCGCTCTGCTTTTATTGTGCATTTTCCATGTTTTGCCAGGTTCATGAAAGGGGAATAGGATGACACCCGATGTTGTTGTATTGGGGGGTGGTTTGGCTGGTTTGTCGGCAGCTTTTCGCTTGCAGATGTCTGGTTGGCAAACGGTGGTGTTGGAAAAGTCTTTGTGGCCGGGGGGAAGGGCGCGTTCTTTTTGTGAGGATGGTTTGTGTGTGGATCTCTCGGCGCAGTTTTTGGCGTCGTTTTACCGGCGGACGATGGTGCTGCTGGATGAGTTGGGAATGTCTGATTTGCTGAGTCTGATTCCGGATGGAACGGCCGTTATCCGTGACGAACATACATATTCCCTGACACCTTTTTCTCTATTCTTCGGTTCTCTTTTGCCTGTCTCCAGTCGGCTACGGCTGTTACGCCTTATGGCAGATGTTTTTCTCAAAGCTTCTCAAATAGATGTGGATGATATTCTAAAAAGTCTGCCTCTTGACACAGAGCCTATTACCCGGTTTGCCCAACAACATCTCGATAATTCTCTTTTGCAAAATTTGCTAGCTCCTTTATTTCGGGGCTTTTTTTATTGGAATACAGATTCAACCACATTGGCTATGTTGTACTTTTTAATGCGATATGCACCAGCGATGAAGTTATATACGCTTCGGGGTGGTATCGGCCGTTTGGCACAAGCGCTCGCTGAACATGTGCCAGTGGAATCAGGGCATGAGGTATTGCGAGTAGTATATGATGAAGGGGAAGGGGCATGGAAAACGGCCGTTTCTCACCAAAACAGCGTCACCACCCTCACCAGCAAAGCCATCCTTTGTACACTCCCTGCCGTCCACATCAATGCTATCTTCCCCCAACTTCCGCCACCAGTCCGCCAACATTTTGCACAAATCAACTACACCACCAACACAACCACCCACCTTTTCTTCAATCAACGCTTCTCCTTGCCACCATTCGCCCATCTCTTCTATCTTCCCCACCAGGTCCCCAATTTGTCAGCTATTGTCTTGCAAGACAACAAAGATCCACTCTCTTATCGCCAACACCACAACATCATTTCCGTCTTTCCATCCAGCCCTTTCAGCCAGCATTTGATCACCCAACCAGATGAACAAATCAATCAGACAATTCTCCAGCAACTTAAACAATATTACCCATTCAAACACGCAAACCTGCAAGAAGCTTTTCTGTTTTCCAAAATTGTCCGTGTCCACCAGGCATTACCCCGCTTTACACCCGGCTACATTCACGCGCTGCACAGATTTGAAACCGAACTGAAAGCGACTTTACCACCCGGACTCTTTTTTGCCGGCGATTATATGGAAACACCCTCTATAGAAGGGGCAATCGTTTCCAGTGAAAATGTATTACCTGCCTTAAAAATATTTTTATCTCGATTGTGAAACGGCCGTTTCCCAATCCCACCCAAAGGAGCTTCCATGTCCCCCACCACAAAACAAAAAATCGTTGTTCTTGGCGGCGGCGTATCCGCCATGACGACCGCCTTTGAACTCACCAGCGTCCCCAACTGGCAAGACCATTACGACATCACCATCTACCAAATGGGCTGGCGTCTTGGCGGCAAAGGCGCTAGCGGTCGCAACCAGACAATGCACAACCGCATCGAAGAACACGGCCTCCACATCTGGTTTGGTTTCTATTACAACGCCTTCAACATGATTCAACGCTGTTACCAGGAAATGAACCGCCCTCTCACCCAACCCCTGGCCACCTGGGAAGAAGCATTCAAACCACTCAACATCAACACCCTCGAACAAAACCTAAACGGCCGTTGGGACCACTGGCTTATCCACTTCCCCACCAACAACCAGACACCAGGCCAAGGCAGCGAACTCCTACAACCAGCCGACTACCTGAGCATGGCACTCCAACTTCTGGCCGAAGCCTTCCGCGAATACCTCTACAACCGCCGCCACCCCCAACACGACGAAGACACCAACGGCATCATTGGCACACTCCTCCACACCCTCACCACCGAACTGGAACTGGCCGGCCTCAGCTTTGGCGAAAAACTCCTCCAAATAGCCCTCCACCTCTCACAAAATCCAGACACCTACGACACCCTCCTCCCCGACCAACACCGCCACAACATCATCATCACCCTCTTGGAACGCGCCATCCACTGGCTGGAAAAACATCTCGCCGACGACCTCGACAAAGACCTGAACGCCCAACGCTTCTTCATCCTCATGGACTTTTTGGCCACCAACATTCGTGGCGCACTGGCCGACCATGTACTCACCAAAGGATTCGACCACCTGGACGAACTAGACTATCGAGCCTGGCTAAAAACACACAACATTCGAGACATCACCCTTCATTCCGTCCTTGTTCAATACATGTACGACCTTGCCTTCGCCTACGAAAATGGAGACATTCGTCAACCAGCATTTGCTGCTGGTGTTGCCCTGCACTGCATCATCCGCGCATTCCTTACATACAAAGGACATTACATGTGGCGGATGCAAGCTGGCATGGGAGACACCATTTTCACCCCCCTCTACCAAGTTCTCAAAGCACGAGGCGTCAAATTCCACTTCTTTCATCGGGTAAAAAAGCTAACCCTCTCCCCCGATGGCAAATCAATCAGCCAAATCATCATTGGCCAACAAGCCACAATCACCGACGCCCAACAGACTCATGGCGGCTACAATCCACTCATCACCGTCAAGGGGCTTCCTTGCTGGCCCGCAGAACCTTTGTATGACCAGCTTGTAGAAGGGAAAGCGTTAAAAAAACGACATACAGTTGCCGGACAAGAATTACCCAAATACAACCTGGAATCCTACTGGACACCCTGGCAAGATGTTGCCGAAGTAACGTTGACCGCAGGAGAAGATTTTGATGACATTGTGCTAGGGATTTCGCAACCAGCATTACGCACCATTTGTGCCGATCTCATTGAGCAAAATACCCAATGGCAAAATATGATGACATTTGTCAAGAGCAATCAGACACAGGCTTTTCAGATATGGTTTCGACCGGATATAGCCGGGATGGGTTGGCCATACTGGCGCACTGAACCACCCATTATGAGCGAATATAATGTAGATGTTCCACCAGCCCAAGCAGGGTTAAATACGTGGTCGGATATGACACAAGTGCTTATTCGAGAGTGCTGGCCAGATGATCATTATCCAAATCAGATTTCATATTTTTGTGGACCGTTGTTGGGACCAGGTCTGGAAAATTTACCTCCCTCGGATGATCATGAGTTTCCCTGGCAACAATTTCGCCGAGTGAAGGAAAATAGCCTGCTCTTGCTAAATAACTATATGCGGCACTTTTGGCCAAAGGCTATTCGTCCAACGCCAACACACCCAAATGGGCTTGATTGGGAGTTGGTGGTTGATCCATTAAAGAGGGAGGGAATAAAACGGTTTGATGCCCAATTTTGGCGAGCAAATATTGATCCAACGGAGCGGTATGTGTTGTCTGTGCCGGGCAGCACGAAATACCGAATGCGAACGGATGAAACTGGATTTGAGAATCTGTTTGTGACGGGAGATTGGATCTATAATGGCCTGAATGTAGGGTGTGTGGAATCGGCCGTTATGTCGGGCATGTTAACTTCTCAGGCAATAACCCGTCGCTACCTGGGAAAACCATTTCCGGAAAAAGTGGTAGGTGGACCCAATTGGTGGGCTTAGAGAAAGCACCCACCTTCTGTTTTTATCTGCTCTCTAACGCAAGCGATTTTTCCACCATCCGCAATCCGTAGTCTGCATGAATACGCGCCAGATTCTCATAGGCCATTTGCAAATGGTAAATACGGGCAGAATTCGATACATCCAGACGACGCCCCAGCTCTAGATGTACTATTCCTTCATCATAGGGCATCCCGATTGCTGTTGCTCGTGCCAGGCTCTTGCGCCACAAGCGAAATGCCTTTTGCCGATTGCCCTCTAGCCAGGCCACACGCCCGGCTATTCGTAACGCACCTGGCACACAAATTGGATAGCGTCGCGCAAAGCCGTTCAACCATTTACTTGTTTGCTTTATCATAGAATCCAGTTCAGACGCTGGAATTTGCTTCGCAGATTCTTGATAAGTTTCTTGTAAATCCAATAACATTTCTGCCAATGCCAGATAGCCATCAAACGCGGTAAAAGCTGCTGGTAGAGGAGATTCGGACATCAGGGCAAATGTTTTGTGCCCTATCTTCCATGCCTTGTCCACATCGCCTGCCAAAAAATAGGCTTGGGCCAGAACGCCTTGATTGATAATTTGGGCAATCCGGTCTTCGTGCTGTCCAGAAAAGGCATATCCCTCTTCTAGCAGGGGAATGGCTTCTTGAATTTTCCCCTGATGTAATCGGGCAAATGCTTGCAGTGTTAGCCCCCACACAATAGACCGCTCATTGCCAATTGTTTCGCTCCATTGGTGATAAACCTGTCCCCAATGAAAGCCATCGTCATAGTTTCCGGCAAAGTTGTTAAACCAGGCCAAAATACCAACACTTTCCAGCCATTGGGTTTTGGCACCTAATTCGTCTGCATCCTGAATGGCTTGTGCAACTTGTTCACGTACAGATGACCACAATCCAGCACCTATGTTGTAGATGTTCACACGGGATAATACGAAGGAACGGGTGGTTTTATCATGTGTGGAGTTTATTATCTCTACTGCTCGTTGAGCATAGAAGCGGGCTAGCCTGTGCAGGGGGATAACGCCGGCAATAACGCTCATAACGCTGTAGGCGCGTGCCAGTTCTAAAGAAGGGCCGCCTTGTTCAGCCAGATTGAGTCCTCTGATGGAGGCGTAGAGAAGGTGGCGTGTGTCATCCATAAAGTAGCTGTTACGGCCGTAAAGTTCGTAGGCATAGACAGCGCGTCGTATTTGTTGCTGTGTTTCGGAGGAGAGGCGATTATGATATCCATAACGACGCAAGCGATGCCAGATTTGTTGGATGGTTTGGCTTAGGAGGGAAAAAGCAAAACGGCCGTTTCCTGCCGGCACTGGCCAGCCCAGGGCTGCCAACGCTTTCTCCAGAATTTTCTGGCTCTCCAAAATATCTCCCAAATTAAACAGTGCCTCTGCCAGAGCAACCAACCATTCTGCTTTAGTTGCCAAAGAAACCTGTACACGCCCTGTATCCGCCAATTCCAACACTTGCGAGAAAAACTGGACCGCTTCTTCATTGGCATAGTTTGTCAATGCCTGTGTGCCCGCCTTTTCCAAATAATCGCGTGTTTTCTCCCAATCTTCTGCCCGTTGCCAGTGATATACCAGCAGGGGATAGTAACTGGTCAAATTTTCGGCATAGGTATGTTCATACCACAACGCCACCTGCCGATGAAACTCGTGTCGTTGGGAAAATGTCATCAGGTCATACACTGTCTCCCATGTAATTGCGTGTTTAAACAGATAACTTAAATTCGGTTCTGGTGTTTCCAACAAGGTGATATTTCGTTGTTGCAAATCGTCCAGATAATGACGCAACAAAGGCCGATCATCTGGCACTGGATGGACATCGTACAATACACGATACGAAAACGCACGACCAATTACGCTGGCCACTTTCAATGTCAACTGTTCACGGGGTTCCAGCTTGTCCACACGGCTGGTAATAATTCCCCGTACCGTTGAGGGAAATTGTAATCGCTTGAGATCGGGTGAAACTATTTCGCACACCTTGTCTCGTATGCGAATCACTCCCTGATCAAGCAGCATGAAGACAACTTCTTCAGTAAAGAATGGGTTGCCTTCTGCCCGGCTATGTACCAGTTCGACCACTGATTTTGGTAAAACAGAAACTTTCAGGCGTTGGCGTATCAGTTCTTCAATGGATTCTGCGGGCAAGGTGTTCAAGATGA
>RFGV01000043.1 GCA_003696605.1 Chloroflexota bacterium
AAAGGGGGCGGATTTGTTGACGTGAAGAACCCCCACCTCTTCAGGTTTGGTCAGATATCCCAGTATGGGGTATTTTGGATCCACCATTTGCTGGATGTAGTAATTCAACCAATATCCAGACTCATCCTCCTCCAAGAGGTTGTAATGGCCGAGATGGTAACTCATATTATGATTTGGGTTCCACCCCCAGTGCCTTAAGAGGGTTCCATCAACGTCAATTTCCCATGTTTCGGCAGAATCATAGCCGTCTACTCTCCACCAACTTGTGTAGGTTTCTAATCTCCCATCGCTACTAAAAACGTAGATTGCATATTTTGGAACAGTATTCGTTTCAACCCTTTCTTGTAACCAAACCATTTGGTCGAATCTTTGAAGAGTGAAAGGTATAAAAGAAAAATTTTGCAGAAACTCGCTTGCAAATACAGAAAAGTCCTTGTCACTAAAATAATTATTAACGAAATCTGCGGCGACCTGCTCTGGGGTTTCTTGGCCCTGAGCACTGTTGTTAGTAATTTGAGCCAGGGAACTCTTATCCAGCTGTAGCCGCCTAAGGGTTTCGGCCTGCACAGCTGGGAAGCTACTGTCAGGCAAATCGTAACCGGCGCTATACAGAATCGCCTTGGCCTCCTCCAACGCCGCAGCATATATTGCAGCCAGTTTTTGGCCGATGACGTAAAAATTCCCATTATCTAAAGCGAAAAAGTCGCCCAAAATATCGGTGTTGGGGGCAAGGCCGAGAGCCTCTATCACGGCACCAACGGCGGCGCTTCGGGTGAGCTGCCCCTGTTCCATGTAGACACGCACCAGCTCGGTGTAGGGAGAGATGGCCGTGGACCCGGCCGGGGCGCGCAGGGAGTAGTCCTTGCCGACGGGCTGGCCGGTATCCTCATCCACGGTGTCGGCAGTAATCACCGCGACCAGCGGGCACTGGTCGAGATTGTTGCCTTCCAGGGTAAACTGGCCACCCGCGCTCGTCTGGGTCGAGACTTCATCAACATCGAGCAACTCGTTGTCATTGCAGTCGGCGAAAACTGTCGCTCCAACCAGGGAACCGCTCTTTACAACCCCCGACACACCGAGGGGAGTTATGCCACCAGCAGCGCCACCGTTGTCAATGCCGCCCCCCCCTGCACTGTCAGGCAGGATGATGCCAAAATCCCCACCGCCACCGCCGCAGGCGGTGAGCAGGGCCAAAACCACGACCAACAACCAGCGAAATGTTTTCATAGCTCCATC
>RFGV01000491.1 GCA_003696605.1 Chloroflexota bacterium
ATCATGGTAATTGACGGGGACAAAGCGGTTATCTGCCCAAAAAACGGCGATGATATTCACCTGTTACCTGTTCAAAACATCGAAGAACTCACTGAACTGGTAAACACACACAAGCCGGCATTTATCTATTTTATTATGCGGGAAGGCGCACGATCTGATTTGGAATCGGTCAAAGCAAATGTACCCTGTGTAAATGTTTATGCGGATTACATGGACATTTACGGGAACAAGGAAACGAGAAAAATGCTGGCGGCCAAACTGCTGGGTTACGAACCGGGCGAATATGTTGACGCTGTGCTGGTTGCATTCAATCATGGCCAGCCAGTCGAATTACCTTTTTAAGCGGAGGGAAAAATGAACGTGTTAATGGTTGTTTATATCTTGATTGTATCAAGCACAATCTGGGTAGTGTTCCGCTACCGATTGTTTTCAGTGCGGGAAGTATTCAGTGCATTTATCGCCGCTCTTGTGGCGATGTGGCTGGTGACTGTGTTTATTAACAGTTGGTTACCCCGTTACATTTTGGCTACCGCACCCACATTTACCGAATCCTGGACGGCCGTCTGGGATGAGGTAAACGGGAAACCATATACCACCACCAACACAGATTTTGATTTTATCGAGACGCTGACGGGTATCAACACAGATAACGATACAGCCGAACCAGCACCGGCGCCACAGCCGCCACAAAGCACGCAAGGTGTAACACAGGTACAAGGGGTCACACAATTTCCCGAAACGGATGTTGTGATGCCAACACCGTCAGCAGACGAACTGGAAACGCAGCGGTTAATCCAGGAAGCCAACGCTGCTATCGCCAACGGGGACGAGTTGATGGTACTGGCAATTGCGGAACGTTTGCAATCATTATCACCAGCCGCCGCCGGTGCATTACAGAATATGGTGGCGGCTGAAAAGACCCGATTTGAGCGATTACAGGCATTAGGCCATATTGAACTCAAAAACGGAAAAGATGAGGCTACCCAAGTGATGGTAACGCAGGTGTTAAGTGGCGGCACGTACCGCGTCATCCAGATTGATCGCGGCCTGTTTCGGTTTGCCTGTAACGAGCCCGCCACCGTCGCTATTGTTGGCGGTCTGTATGATGGAGAGACGTTTACCGTTCCATCATGCTACATTGAAAATTGGGCAACCGCGCCGGGCGATGTTTTTTCGGTACGGTAAAGGGGGTAGCGAATAATGAATATGAGTGACCTGTCACGGCTAACACAAGCAAAAGGCGCGGTCGAGAACATAGCCGAACGGATCGGCTGGGGTTGCCTGGACGTTGTTGGTGCAACATCTTTACTCTACCTGGCCGCCGCCAGTGGTGTTTATGTCTGGTTTGCCAACAACATCAGCAAAACCGACGCCGCTGCCCTGACAATGGGTACATGTGTCGGTCTGCCAGCCCTGGCAACAGGTGCAGCCGTTGGTTTGGCCGCCAAAAAATTAACGGACAACAATAACAACAATGAAAACGAAAGCG
>RFGV01000492.1 GCA_003696605.1 Chloroflexota bacterium
ATACAACCCCAGCAACGACAACAAAACAATCCAGTCAACCATGCCCTCTCCTCCTGAACCTGAAAATAAACCACAGAACAGATTGCCAGCAAACCCTTTTCTTCTCTCACCGGTTGCCCATCTGCCCGGCTATGGGTATCCTACACTCCATGAGTCAAACAATCGAACCTGTTCCATTTAGCCGTTACCGAAATATTGTGGATGATTGGAATGCTTTTCAGGATAGCATAAAACGGCCGCTTCCGGTCACCCTGTGGACAAATTCACTCAAAATCACACCAGAACAACTACAACACTCCTTACAACAAGCCAATCTCACCCCGGCACCAATCTCCTGGTATCCCGGCGCATTTCGTCTGCCCCCCAACGTCAAGCCAGGACACCAATGGCAATTCATGGCCGGTTTATATCAGGTGCAGGAAGAAGTAGCCATGCTGCCAGTGTGTCTGCTAGACCCGCAACCCGGCGAACGGGTACTCGATCTGTGTGCTGCCCCCGGCAACAAAACAGCACAAATAGCTGTGGCCATGCGTAACACAGGCACAGTCGTGGCCAATGATCGCAATCCCGGCCGTATGCAAGCCACCCGCCAAACATTGAATCGGCTAGGGTTGGTAAATGTCACAACCACCACCTATGACGCGGCCAACTTTCCCCGCGAGGCAGGCCAGTTCGACCGGGTACTGGCCGATGTACCCTGTTCGTGTGAGGGAACGTGTCGCAAAGGCAGCGGACCAATTACATCGGCCACAGAAGCGGAAATCAGGACCCTGACTGGTACGCAACTGGCAATTTTGCGCAAAGCAGTGCAGTTGTGCCGTCCAGGCGGGCGGATTGTGTATGCAACATGTACGTTTGCACCGGAAGAAAATGAGCTGGTTGTGGATACCGTGTTGGCGGAGTTTGGCGAAGCAATCCAGGTAGTGCCTGTAGCAGATGTGGGATTACGAATGGCAGCCGGGGTGACAGAGTGGAACGGCCGTTCTCTCCACCCCTCCCTGGCCCACACCCGCCGCATCTGGCCCCACCAAAACGATACCGGCGGCTTTTATGTGGCTGTGCTGGCAAAAACAAAAGAAACTCACCAAACCGTCCCCCCAACATACACACCACTTCCCCCCCACACCACCGAAGAACCAACCCCCTGGCTAAACATTGTGTGTGCTCGCTTTGGCATTCCCCCACAGAAATTTGCCCCGTTTCGCATTATTCGCCGCAGTCGGCGGGGCGTGTACTTGCTCAACCGAGACCATTTACCACCTGCCCGCCCCAATCCGGATGCGTGCGGGATGTTCTTCATGCGCACAGACGGCCGTTTTCCCAAACTCACCACAGCCGCTGCCCTCTTTTGTGGCCACTGGGCTACCCAAAACTTCATCCCCCTCACCCCAGAACAAATCTACCCCTTCCTCACCCGCCAGGACATACGCCTCACCCCTGCCCAAACTACCCACTGCACCGGACAAGGCTACGTCATCGCCCGATTTGCAAACCACCCCCTGGGCATCGGCATCTACCTGCCCCCAGCCAATGGCCAACCCGCCCTGTTACGCAGCTTGTTCCCCAAGGCGTGGGCCAACATGATAACAAAACAGGGGTGACAGCTTCTACGACCGCCACCCCTGTTCCTGTTTCATTTTGGGTCAATGATAAATGAGACTATGCCGAAATTCTGGTTTGTCGTTCCAATCGCTCTGCCAAAATCCGCAACTTGCGCCATTGCTGACGAAAAACATAAATCACAGCCAAATACATCAGCCAGCGAGGTTCACACTGGGGATCGGCTGCCAATGCTTCAAACACTCGTAATGCCTCATTATCTGTGCGACGCTCTTCAATAAATTGGTTGGCTTTTTGCTTCAGCCACAATTCTCGTTGTGCCCGCTGTTCTTCCAGTTTCTGTTGGCGGGCCTGCTTCTCCTTGATAATCTCTTTTGCTTTCTGGATGGCTTCTTCCAACTCTTCCAGCGTAAACGGTTTTATCAGAAAGTCTTGTGCACCAGCGGCCATTGCTTCTGACATAACCTGACTATCACGCTCGGCAGACATAACAATGCAGACCATATCAGGATTTGTCTGTTGCAAGGCGCGGATGGCTCGTAAACCATCTACCTGGGGCATATTGACGTCCATAATGGCGATGTCAGGCCGGTATTTGCGTGCCAACTGGACTGCTTCACGGCCGTTATGAGCAATGGCAATAACACGTACACCTGGAATCATGGATAACATGAGGCGCGTGCTGCGGCGTGTTTCCTGAATGTCGTCAGCAATCATCACCCGCAAACGACGCTGTTTCGGACTACTACTAGATATAATATTTTGTTGCAACATAGGCTTCCCTTGGCCCTCTGGCACAACTCATGGGTACGTTGAAAGCATTGATGAAACTGATACCGTTACTGCTATGGCTCCACCCATTTGTTTACATTTATAAGTATGCACGTTTCGCGACGGAAAGCTGTTAACTTAAACACATGTTAACGAAATTGGGGAGAATAGTCAATAACTTTGGGGATTTATACAGGGTTGTTGTTGGTAATTATTGGGAGCACTGCCTTTTGAAAACGGCGGGTGACTATCCGAAGGCAGTGCTCCCGATGATAGCAGGGAAAAGTGTTATGGGGTAAATAGCGACTGGGAAACGGCCGTGTTTATAAACGCCGCCAGATCTTCTTTCAGCCTGGCCAGCGAGGGCTGATGTGCGTACATCATATGCCCGGCTTCGTAATACGCCATAGACACATTTCCGCGCAGGCTCCTGTCCAATCCCAGATGATTAAATGTATATTCCGTGGCAAAGTATGGCGTAGCCAGGTCATAGTAGCCGTTGGCCACAAATACTTTGAGGTAAGGGTTGATGGTCATGGCCTTGCGTAATGTTTCGGCCACATTCACGTAACTGTTTTCGAACTCCTTATAGCGCCACGGCCATACGCGGCTGGTGAGAATTTCGTAGGGCAGGTCGCTTTCAAACTGGAGTTCGCGGCGAACGTAGTCGTTGAGAACGGCCGTATAAGGCCCCTGAATCACCACATAACTCGGATCATACTCATAATGCTCACCAACCGCATCCCGGTCAATCCCCTTGAATCGGCTGTCCAGCCGCCCCACAGTGCGCCCCTCATCCCGCAACAACTCTTTTACAAAACGGTGTATCTCTATTCGCAAATCAGCCCGTTCCACATACACCGGCGACAGGCCTGTATATCGTGCCAGTTTTTGCACAATATTCGCCCGTTCATCTGCCGGCAGGGTATCTCCTTTCATCAGAGCCAGCGTATATTCTCCCAGAGCAAATGCTTCGACCTCTGCCAGTGTCTGTCGCAAATCGGCCTGGAGTTCGTCATCCAAACGGCCGTGATACCACGCTGTGGCCGTGTAGGTGGGCAGAAAAAGAATGTATGGCAAATCGTTCCCCGGACGAAAATAAGCTGTCTGGAAATTGAGGATGGCAGAAACCAGCATAATGCCGTTCAGGTACATGCCATATTTTTCTTGCAAGAAACCGGAAAGCCCGCCGGCGCGGGTTGTGCCGTAGCTTTCGCCAATCAGGAATTTGGGAGAAAGCCAGCGCATGTTGCGGGTTGTGTATAGCCGGATGAATTCACCCACAGACTCTATGTCTTTTTTGAATTCGTGGAACTCACGCGGTTTTTCGCCCGGCACAGCCCGGCTGTAACCAGTGCTGACGGGGTCAATGAAGACAAGGTCTGTTTTGTCTAGCAGGGAAAATTCATTATCTACCAGTCGGTATGGGGGTGGCAACAGATTGCCGACTTCGTCAGTTTCTACCCGGCGTGGCCCCAATACGCCCAGGTGTAACCAGACAGAGGAGGAGCCTGGCCCACCGTTGAATGAGAAGGTAATCGGCCGTTTGCTTACATCTTCCACATCATCTCGGGTGTAGGCCACATAAAAGATAGAGGCTTTGGGCTTGAAGCCTTCTGCTTTTTCTTCTTTTTCTGTTTCTTCTTTGAGCAAGATTGTGCCTGCGGTGACGGTATAGGGTATTTGTTCGCCGTTGATGGTAATGACATGGTGGGTAACGGCCGTTTCCTCCCGTACCTCCGGCTGCTTCTCTGCCTGCGGCTGCGCTTGTTGGGTCATTGCTTACCTCCAAATCTCAGTCAAACTGTCATCATCTTGCGGATAATACCCTTCTCCACCCATCCTGACCAGTACGCCAGTACTATTTTCACCCCAATTTTCTAACCAAATCCGAACCAAATGTCATTGAAAAAGTAAGTATAATCAGCATAACCACGGTTTAAAAGCCTTTTGCCATTCAATCTTTTATAAAAGGAGCAACAAATTATGAAAAAACAAGCGATAGCAATATTAGCGTTGGTATTAGTAATGGTTTTGGGAACATCAATTGCCTATGCCATTACAATTGCCATAGATGGAGATCGAGATCCTTTTTGGGATGGGAGTGGTTCTCAAACACCTGGAAGCATAGGCGATCCTGATGAAGGTGGTATCAATAATAATGTGGATATCCAGACCTTTCAGTGGACAAATGACCAAACTAACTTTTATTTTTTGATAGATGTACACGCTACTGCTCCTCTAATGCCTGTACTAGCACCTATTGATATTTGTCTAGATACTGATTCGAATTCATCAACCACTATTCCGGCCACCAATGGAATTGACCGAAATCGTTGTTCCTATAGCACAGGAGTAGATGGTATTGATACAATCATTGAGGCTTACCGGCTAAGTAACGGCTCATTGCTTGTAGATGTATACGATGCGACAACAGATCCAAAAACTTGGCTGGGGGCTGGTACATTAGGCTACAATCCATCAGCTTCAACTCCCGTAGTTGAAATAAGTGTACCAGTAACACTTCTGGGATTTGGTAGTGGCATTTGTCCAAACAGTATCCCTATAGTTGTATATTATGATGGTGGTGACACAAATCCTGATGATAACTTACCAGACTCAGGTAGTGTTAACATTAGCTGTGGCAGCCCAACGGCCGTTTCCCTGCAAAGTGTCACCGCCCAACAACAAGGCAACTGGACCATTTTGCCCCTCCTGGGTGTGGTGGTCGTTGCCCTGTTAGCCACAGGCATCGCTTTGGTACGTCGCCAGCGAGCATAAACATTGAACAACACATGATCTCAAAGAGGGTGTCTGGTGCAGGCACCCTCTTTTTTATTACCAGCCAAACCGTCAGATAAATGGGTAAACTGGTATAATAACCACCGTAACGATTCAGGAATGGTGCGTGCTTTTCAGTCCAATTCGTTGCCGGGCCTGTATCGTTACTAAATTGTCAACTTAATCACCCGCCCATCAAGGAGATAATGATGTCTCAATCAACAGCAATTCCCCATTTGAACTTGCGTGAGCGTGTGCTGGGGCTGGACAGGCTTGTGCCCTTGCTGGATGGCTCATTGGTAACCTATGTCAATCTGGACAATGCGGCCAGTACCCCACCACTAATTGATGTCATGGAAGCGCTGGACCGGTTCCTGCCTTACTATGCCAGCGTGCATCGAGGCACCGGCTTCAAGTCCCGCCTGAGCACAGTGGCCTATGATCAGGCACATGAAATTATCGGCCGTTTTGTGGGCGCCGATCTCACCACCAACACCGTCATCTTTGGCAAAAATACAACCGAAGCCATTAACAAACTGGCCTACCGCTTCCCATTCAAACCCGACTCCGTTGTAATAACCACCAGCCTGGAACACCACTCCAACGATCTCCCCTGGCGGCACAGAGCCCATGTTGTTCATGTCAAGGCCACACCAGAAGGGCGTCTGGACGAAGAAGATTTTGACCGCCAACTGGAAAAACACGCCGGACGAGTCGCATTGGTTGCCGTCACTGGGGCATCCAATGTCACCGGCTTCTTGCAGCCCATTCATCGGCTGGCACGCAAAGCACATGCCGCTGGCGCCATGATTCTGGTAGATGCGGCGCAGCTAGCCCCCCACCGGCGCGTGGACATGAAACCGGACGATGATCCGGAACACCTGGACTTTGTTGTGATGTCGGCACACAAAATGTATGCCCCATTTGGCACAGGGGCACTGATCGGCCCCAAAGCGATCTTTCTGCAAGGCCCGCCAGAATATCGCGGCGGGGGCACAGTAGATATTGTTACGCCGGATGAGGTATATTGGGCCGGTATGCCTGACCGGGATGAGGCTGGCAGCCCGAATGTTGTTGGGGCAGTGGCGATGGCTGTGGCCGCCCAAACGTTGATGAAAGCTGATATGGCGGCCATTGCTGCGCACGAAGAAGCGCTGCTCGCCTACACCCTGGAGCGAATGCGTCAGATTCCGCGTGTGCGCATTTACGGGGAGACTGATCCGGCGCGTGCCCATGAAAAGGTCGGTGTGATTCCTTTCAATGTGGAGGGGATGTCCCATTTCAAGGTGGCGGCCATTCTGGGGTATGAAGGTGGTATTGGTGTGCGGAGTGGCTGTTTTTGTGCGCATCCGTATGTGGTGCATTTGCTGGGGCTGAATGAGGCGGAAGCTGCCCGCTGGCGCAATCAGATGCTGGCCGGAGACAAGTCGGAAATGCCGGGTATGGTGCGTGTGAGTTTTGGCTGCTATAACAATCAGGAGGATGTGGATCGTTTTTTGGTGATGCTGGAGCGGATTGTGCGGGGTGAGTATGACGGGGAGTATGTGGTAGATCGACGGACAGGGGAATATTTGCCGCTGGGTTATTCGGATCCGCTGGCTGATTATTTTTTGCTGGAATGAGTTGAGATGGGAAAACGGCCGTTTTCCGCCTGCCTGCGATTACAGGCCATCACCACCTATTTACCAACCATCACACTGACCCTTTTCTTTTTGGCCTTGCCGCTCCCCCGCCACTGGATTTTGATTCGGCGGGACTTTCCGGGCGTTTACTACGAATACACCAGCCTGAGCCTCTATATCGGTGAGATGGCAGCCTTGTTGTGGCTGGCTGTCGGTTGGTGGCAATATGGGAAAAACAGCAGCCGCATACCACCCGCTCCCCGTGGTCTGACATGGGGCGTCACCGGGTTGGTGGGAATAACGGCCGTTGGTGTCACCTGGGCATTCGATGTCGCCCTTCACTTGCAATTGCTGGCACATCTGGTACTTGCCCTGGCCATCTTTTGGGGGATAGTTATCTGGCAACCAGACAAACAGACAATCATGCGGGCTATCTCTCTGAGCCTGCTGCTGCAAACGGCCGTTGCCCTGCTCCAGTTCCTCCGCCAGGACGATACCGGGTTACGACTACTGGGCGAGCTGGACATTGCCCCGCTACCCGGCGGCAACAGCATTCTGGTTGTCGGCGCACAAATCTGGCTGCGCGCCTACGGACTGACGCCACATCCAAACATTCTGGGGGGTGTGCTGACTGTCTTCTTGCTGGCATTGCTCCCCCCCCTGCTAACCACTCCCTGGCCCCAAAAACTGTTTTGGACAGGCGTATGGGTAGCGGGTTCTGGGGCATTACTGGTCACTTTTTCCCGTTCAGCATGGCTGGGGGCTGTAATAGGTGGCGGGTATTTTTTGGGGATACTGTTACTGGAACGGGCGTGGTGGCAATACGGCCGTGTCCTGCTCACCCTTCTGCTCCTGGCCCTCCTTTTACTGGCTGGCTTCACCTGGTGGCAACGCGACCTGCTCCTGACCCGTTTTACCCCGCAAACTGGCCACAACGAACTGGAAACCCGCTCCATTGGCGAACGTCAGGCCCTCATCGAACACAGCCTGAACCTCATCCGACAAAATCCACTGCAAGGAACAGGCGGCAACAATTTTGCCATCTACCTCATTCCGCTGGTACATCGGCCAGGTGTGGCTCCCCAGCCTGTTCACAATCTCCCCCTATTACTCACAGCCGAATTGGGGATTGCCGGAGGTCTGCTCTGGGTCTGGCTCATGCTTTTCCCTGCCGGATACGCCCTCTATCGGCTCCGACACCATCAGTTAAGCCTGTGGGCAGCCGCTCTGACTGCGGCGCTGGTTGGCTGGGCGGCCATTGACCTGTTCGACTATTACGCCTGGGGATGGGCACAAGGACGGCTACTGCGCTGGGTTTACTGGGGTCTCTGGGCGGCGGCGATGTGCCAGCCAGAACGCCCGTTGCCGACGATACACGGCAATCGCCTGAAAAATAGTCAGCCCGGAAACGTATAGCAACCCTACCAGGAATATGCCGGCGTAAAATGCAATTGCCCAGTTATGTTGCTGGATGGCAAACCAGACGGTTGTTCCGTTCAGGCCAGCAAAAGCCAATTCCCAAAAAACGATGCCATCCAGCCGTAACTGATACCGCTTGGTCTTCCAGTCTTCTTCGCGACGGCGCACACCAAACTTGGCTGTACGTTCAAACTGTACCTGACGCCGAACGAGAATCTGTAAGGCCGCCCGCACGGTATTGATCATTAACCCGGAACCAACGGCCGTTATGAACAAAATTTGCGGCAAACTGTGCCACCATCGGCGGTGTAGCTGTTGTTGTCCGACAATGAAAAAGGTCGTCGGAGCTAAAGCGGTCAGGTTAAAAACATAAGCAATGCCAAAAAGGGTAATGAGTTGGGGGTATTGCCGGGAAACAAGCAGCACAGCCGGGTAGAGTAATGACAATGCAAACAGAAGCAGGTGGACACAGTAGCCGGTGAGGTGGAGGATGGCTTCCAGTTTGACCATAGGTGGTAGTTCGGCAGCAAGAACTTGTGGCCCCAGCTTGAGCGCACATTCCAGGCTGCCCCGTGCCCACCGATGTTGCTGTCGCCGAAAGGCAACAATGCTCACGGGTAGTTCGGCGGGCACTTCGACATCACGCAAGTAGCGGGCACGCCAGCCACGTAAAAGTGCCCGATAGGAGATGTCCAGGTCTTCGGTGAGGGTATCGGCCGTCCAGCCACCTGCATCTGCCAGCGCCTGTCGGCGCCAGATGCCCGCCGTGCCGTTGAAGTTGAACCAGTAACGGCCGTTCCACCGGGCAAACTGCTCCACCACAAAATGGGCATCAATCGCCAACGACTGAAGAAACGTAAGCAACGAATAATCCCGGTTCACATGCCCCCAACGTGTTTGTACAAAGGCAATATCTGGCTCAAAGTAAGGCAATGTGCGTTGCAAAAAATCGGGCGGAGGCACAAAATCGGCATCGAACATGGCAATAAACTCCCCTTTGGCCTGCGCCAGCCCGTTTTGCAATGCGCCCGCCTTGAAGCCATCACGATTGGGTCGGGTAATATGGTAAATATTAACCCCTTGTGCCTGCCAGTGGGCGACGGCCATCCGCACAATGTCCACTGTTTCATCCGTTGAGTCATCCAGAATCTGGATTTCCAGTTTATCGGCGGGATAATCAAAGCGAGCAACGGCGTTGATGATCCGTTCGGCAACATACATCTCGTTGTAGATGGGTATCTGAACTGTTACCAGAGGCCAGTCTGACATGGTTGTACTTGTCATGGTTTTGGGCTTTTGGCTATTGGCGTGTCCGTGTCGCCAGGCTAACCATGTCATATAAAAGAAATTAATGCCATACACAAACAGCATTCCCACTACCAGTAAGTACAACATTGCCAACGGAATTAGCAAAATATCAACCATGAACCACTTCCTTTTTGTCCCAATGTTTTGCCCATACCCCCCATAATATGAGTTGCCAGAGGCGGCCAGCAGGATTGAACCAGGCGTAGGCATCTACCAAAGCGAATAGACTCCAGGCAATGAGTGTACCAGTGAGGCCGATGAGCAAGAGGTTTTGTTTGTGGTGTTGGCGGTTTAGCCAGAAGAAAGCCCAGGGTAGCACGTAAAGCAGGGTGTAAAATAGCGCACCAAATAGTCCGATTTCGGCGGCGGCAGCAAGGAGTGCCATGCGTGGTGGTTGATAGTCGTAGGGGAAATCAGGGCGGATTGCCTGAAGTGCCAGGGGGAATGTGCCAATGCCTGTACCAGTGACGGCGTGTTGAATGAAAAGGGTGTTGGCGGCCTGAAGCAGGGCGGTTTCTTCTTTGTGAATGAATTGTTGCTCCTGAATGTGTATGGCTAGCGTGGCATTGTCCTGACCGGGACGCAGGAAGTGGAGATTGCCCCAGGCGAAGGGAAGCAGGATGAGAAGTAACCAGCCTGAGTGGAGTAGCCATTGGCGAAACGGCCGTTTTTGTCCCTGCACCCATAGTAACATGGCTACACCAGCCACACCCCACGCAAAAGCGCCCCACGCCCGCCGGGAAAAGGTAAGCAACAGGGCAACGGCCGTTACGCTCACCACTCCCCATAACATCCAGCCTGTTGCCTCTTTGTTGGCCGTTAATAACCAAATCAGCAACAGCAACAACCCGATCCCCAACGAAATGCCCAAAATGTTTGGGTGATCAGTCAGGCCGTAGGCTCGTAATGACCGCTGCCCCCCTGCTGCCCAGACGAATGCACTCCCCCCAAATGGATCCAGAGGCCGTTCTCCCAGCCATTGCCAACCCAAATCTGCCTGTTGCCACACCTGGGTAATGGCGAATACAGCTTGCAAGTAGGCCATTCCGGCAACACCCCACCCTAACCAGGTGAAGTCGAATGGTTCGTTGACTATGTAGAGGTAGAGGCCAAATGCGAGTATTAGCCGCAAGGCTTGCCAGCCAGAGAGAAGGGGGGAAACGGAAAAGGGGACACTGAAAACGGCCGTTATCACCACTCCTGCCAGTGGCCAGACAATGAACCTGGGCCCCAAACGAGGCCGTGTACCAGTTAGCCATAGCTGACTCCCCCAAAAGAGTAGCAACAACAGCAAAAACAGATCGCTGAGCGTAAAAAGCAGATTGGTGAAATCTGTATAAATTGGTGGTGCTGGTTGTTCAAATTCCCATAACCGAAACCGCCAGGGTAAAGTAACCAGCAATAAAAGCAAACTCCACCGTGCCCCCCAGGAAAGCTGCCGCACGGGTGAACGCGACGAGTGTTCACCCGCATGAACCGCGAACATGGACATCTTCTCTCCTCCTTCGTCTGCCTAACAGTTTAACGGAAAGAAAACAGGATACAACCCCGCGGAGGAGAAATGATGGGCAAAACGGCCGTTCCGGCAGGCAAAATTCACACTTCTTTAAGGTAGAACCACAAACAAAACCGGATTCCCCATTCACCCGGCTTTTATGGCTGCAATGCACCTTGTCACGCTGGTGTAACGGTCACATGCTACACTAACAACAGAAACACACAAACAACTATTTATCAATCAAACCATAGCAAACAGCCAGAAACAACGCCCAACTGGCTACCTAAAAGGAGATTCTCCATGACACACAATCACCAAACCCCCATTATTGCACCCCACACAAAATATACTTATCAGGACACAAACGGCCATCAAATCGCCGAAGTAGATTGTGATATCCGATACCTGGAACTGGGGGGATACAATTTTGATGGAAACGGAGCAATCGTTATCTTCAAAGACGGACATGGCAACGAAGTGGTTCGCATTGATGCCGAGTCCAGCAACATTAAAATTGGTGGGTTAAACCCACAAAATGAAAACGATGGCGATCTGATCATCAATGACAAAATTGGCAGCGAGGTAATCCGGCTAAGTGGTGGTAATGCCCAAATTACCGTTGGCGGTGCGCCTTCAGGAATCTCAAACGGCCAAATTCTGCTCAAGAATACAACCGGTGACATTGTATTGCGATTGAATGCAGAAACAGCCACAGCACGAGTTGGCGGAAATGGGAGCGATGGCAAGGTAAAAGCTCAAGACGAAAACGGCGTTGTTCGAGCGGGACTGGATGGGGGAACAGGTGCGCTTTTGCTTCGGTCGCCTAATGGCTCTTTGTTTGAAGTAACTGTGAACAATAATGGGGAGTTGACAACGCGAGCGGTCTAACTGCCAGCTTTTACTGGAACATTCCAAATGAAAACAAGCAGCCCACTTATAGCAGTGGGCTGTTTGTTTAATGGGTTTTTGAATAAGTGGATGTGAAGAAACTGTCTAAACGGTTTTTACCAGCAGGCTCATCAGTTCGTCCACCAGGTCGGAACGCTCCAGCTCGGTGAGGTTGTCAGTATCTAGCAGACACTCTTTGGCGTAGGCCTGCATAAAAACGGCCGTTGCGTTTTGCACAGCAGCTCGTATGGCTACCAGTTGTTGCACAATTTCGCGACATTCCCGATCTTCATCCAACATTCGCTGAACACCACGTACCTGCCCTTCAATACGGCGCAATCTGGTTTGCATCTCTTGTTTAACCATTTTTGATTGTAGTTTCATCGTTCCCTCACTCTGACAAGCACCCGGCTTGCCTAGCATCCACCCGCTCAGGTGAATGGGCTACTAACTGGTGGTGTTGATGATGTTTTCGCTGTGCGGCTGCTACTACCCAGCATGGCGACTGCCCCAATACGTTTGCGGGTGTTATCGCTGCCACAGGCAGGGCATGCCTGCGGAACGTCGGATTGGGACATGCGTAGTTTTTTCTCAAATGGATGTCCACAATTCTGGCAAATGAAGCTGTACATGGGCATCGGACAGCATCCTCCTCAAATAGTTTGAACGGAATTATACTACAGGGGGGTATAGTATATCAAGTAGAATCTGGCACTTTTGAAATTTGGAAAGTGGATTTTTGTGAGGGAAAGAAAAACGGCCGTTCCTCAATGAGAAACGGCCGTTGCACAGGAGGGTAAGTGAACAGGAGAATAAACCTGCCACTCAACCGCAAGACTAATCAACACGCTCTACTCTGACACGTGTATCATAAAAGGAAGTACTTCCACCAATCGGATCACTCAGACACGTATTACCAGTGGCATCATCCACTCGCAATACTGCGTTTGTACACAAACCAGTACCTCGACGCGGGTCACCGGGAATAACCTGTCCATCCACAACCACATCATTTGCACCGTATGCCCAGTGCCCATAATGCCAGGACACAGCCACAACACCAGGGCGAATTCCCTCTATTACCTTGACATGCCCTTCTACTGGCCGCACCATACCATGCCCCAAATTCCAGACACCATCCGGATTGTCCTTACTGGTTATACGAACCAAATCACCATCTTTAACGCCCAGTTTTTCGGCGTCACGCCGATTCATTAAAACCGGATTCTCTGGCAAGATAGAGCTAAGCCAATATGAGGCAATGGTACGACTCTGACCACCAGTAATTTCTTTGAATGTAATCAAATGAAGCGGATATTCTTCATCATATGCCACTTCACCCAAACTATTCTTGGGCATTTCATAGCGCGGAAGCCCATCATAACGTTCTCCCGTAAAAGGATTTCGCGCTTTGGCAACGGGTTCTACATACAAGTGGAACATCCCCCCAAACTTCTTTTTCAAATAATCACCTTCATAAGAATCTCTGAGAGGTGCAAAGCGACCACCGCGATTCAAAACATATACCACCCGCCGCCAAAGAGATTCATCATTACCCAAAGCTCGTTTCCATTTTTCCTCATCAAAAACAGCAGCAGGCAGATGACGTCGTGCCTTGCGGAACAACTCCAATTCTTCGTCTGATGCTTCTGGCACAGCATCTGAACCGTCTTCGTGATCGCCCCAGGCAATGTTGGCAATTAGCTTGAGGAAGTAATCCTCCGGCCGGTCAAAGTTCAACCCGGGACCAAATCCATCCTTCCCAATGCCAGGGAGACCTAATTTTTTACCCACAGCAATAAAGAAGGTTTCCAGGCAGATGGGCATTTCTTCTCCATCTACCACTACTGTTTCCGGGATGGGGGCAACCATTGGCTGACGAACTTTGCTGACTTTTACCAATACATCTGGCGAAACATGAGAAGTTCCCCACCGCTCCATATAAGTCAAATCAGGAATGACGTAGTCGGCGTACATGGTTGTTTCGCCTATGACAATATCACACGCCAAAAGCAATGGGATTTTTTCTGTATCCATCAGCATCGGTATCTGCTTGTCACCTGCGGGAATGGCTAGAGCAGGTGTTCCTTTATGTATTAGCATGGCTTTGATGTTGTATGGGTAGCCTTCTGCTGCTGATGGGATGACTTCCTGATAGACTTCATCACTGAATGGATACCACATGCGTTTGGCAGGATAGCCATTTTCCTGGAAGAGTGTGGTTTTTTCGTAAGCGATACGTTCTCGGCTCAGGTAGATACCAAAGTGGGGTAATCCATTGGGGGCAGAAATGACCTGATCTGGGGTAAATTTACCGCCGTGAGAACCGTCTTCATGCCAGTGACCACCACCAACTGTCATCCCTCCTTTCCAATCGCAGTTACCAATCAGGGTGTTTAGTGCGATGATGGCCTGGGCGTTGTAGTAACCGTTGGTGTGTTGCACCGGGCCACGATAGAATTCGGCTGCTGCTTTTTTGCCGTGTGAGGTAAAGTTATCGGCCATTTCGATAATAACTCGTTGGTCAACGCCTGTAATTTCAGCATATTCTTCAAGTGTGTATTCAAATGAACGTTCTTTTAGTAGCTGAAATACTGGTTTGACGGGAATATTATTAAGGGTGAATTCTCCTTCGAGCTTGCCGGAAACGGCCGTTTCTGCCAGGGATACCCCCTCGTCAGTCATTACCAAATAAGGCATCTGCCCATCTGAAATTTCTATACCCACATCTTCTGCCCGCAAAAACACCATTTCATCTGTTCGAACCAACCAGGTAGCATCCGTCCAGGTCGGTTCACCATCCGCATTGGCAGCTTCCTTGTTGGGATTCTCTAAATAACGTTTGTCATAACGTTCATTTTCAATAATCCAGCGAATCATAGCCAATGCCAATGCACCATCCTTACCTGGGCGAACAGGAACCCAACGATCAGCATGTGCCGCAGTTTTAGACAGACGGGGATCGACGACAACCATCTGGAAGTTTTTGCGGTTCACCAATGAATCGGTTACTTTCTCGGCAATAGCAGGCGGCCCAAAGTTGGCTTCAAACGCACCTGTACCAAAGAAGATGACATATTCAGCATTGAGCAGATCTGGCTTCATGTGTGTTTTGCCAGAGGCCATCTTGAACGCAATATGATGACTTTGCTCACAAATAGTAGTGTGGAGGAAGAAGTTGGTAGAACCAAATCCATCATATATCCAACGCTTGCAAAACTCTTTCCGACCATGTTCCACACGCCCACCTAAAAATACAAATTGATTGTTGATGGGGCCAAAGTCTGGATGATCTGGATCAATCAATACATCGAGGTGATCCGCATGTTTTTCCTTAAATTCAGCAACTGTCATTTCTCCGGAAGCCACAGCTGCCGCATCTGCTTTTAACTCCTTTGCCAGTTCCGGATCACGCAGTTTCCATAATTCTTTTAACCCTGGAACATGTCCTTCACCAAACAGGTTTCCGCCATTGACAACTTCGTCGATGAATTGATCCCATTCGATGGTAACCCATTTGTTCTCACCACGTTTACCGGCCCGCTTTAAGACTTTTCGTATCCGATAGGGATCATAGAGTACTGGTACACCTGCCTGGCCTTTAGGACACACTTTGCCTTCATAATGGGCAGCTTCTTTGGGATCCATGTCGTAGTTCAAATTGGGCAGGCGATTAGTGGCAGAATAGGGATTACCATCTATTTTGATAAGTACACCATCCCGAATTTTGCCTTTGATGGTGCAAGCTGTATGACAATTGAGACAGGTGGAATAGATGATGTTTTCCGGTAAATTGTTGACGTATTCACTATCCTGTAATAAGCCTAAACCGTCTGGACGTGCTCGGAGTTGGTCGAACACTTTGTTGACGGAGGTGGAAAGAACGGCCGTTCCGCCTAAAAATGCACCCGCTTTCAAAAATTCTCGTCTTGTTATCTCGCTCATGTTAGTCACTCCTGACTGTTTTATGCAAATACCTGAGATTTAATGTCCTTCTTTTGATTCAAGAGGCAATACCATATAACCCACAGCAAACATGATGATGGCCATGCCAATCAAACCGGCACTACTCAGCCATTCATTAGGACTGGGAATGTAGAAAGAATGAAGTTCTGTTTGTCCCAAAATGCCACCAATGGGTGTTTGGGTCAGGTCAAGCCCGGAAATGCCAAGGCCCAGAGTGGTTACGGCCGTTCCGCCAACCCAACGCAATACGAATAAGGCAATTGCCAACACAGCAACGGCCGTGCCAATACTTACCAACCCCCGCTGGAATCGGTACGCCTCTTGTCCCCGCAAGCGCCGCAGGGCAATCAAACCAAATATCCCAAAAGTCCCCAGCGCTGCTAAAATTGCAAAACGGTTCAACCAGGTCAAAATCACAGGGGGATATGTTGTGAACGCCTGCGTTGGAGCAGGTAACATCGTGTATGCCTCATCCAGCCCCGGCAACACAGGAATACTCAAAGCCGGAATCACAATATTGAGGCGAACACCAATAATGCCAACAACTACCATAAAACCGGCAAGACCAACCCACTTGGGATTTTTGCCGGTAGCTGGCAAAAATATGATAAGCAAAGGCACAAATGCACCAAAAATGATCTGCACAAACCAGAAAACCCACCAAAACGGCCCAAACAAAATCAACCGCATCACTTCCAGGTCTTCTGGAATATTGCCATAAATACCCACCGAAAACTCTGACCAAAGCAACAACAAGTCAAACGCCAAAAAACCAGCCGTGATTTTTCCCAACAACAACACCAACTCATCACGCTCTTGCTTGGCCATACCCTTTCCGGCAAAAAAGGCAAGCACAAACGTAAGCAGTGCTGAACCAGAAGCCAATGCCGACACAATAAAAATTATTGGGAAAAGCGGCCCATACCACATCGGCCGTGCCTTAACCACAGCAAACAATGCACCCGTACCGCCATGAACACCAATCGCTACTGGCAAACCGATAATACCCAAGACACGTACAATCCGACGGTCACGGGCAACAGATTCATCCGATACATCCTTACTGCCAAACGCCAAAATTCGGCAAATTCGTGCTTTCCAGTCGTTCCCCTGTCCACACACTACCAAATCCCGGCGCATGAGTAACCACAATTCCAAAGTCAGAATCACAATATAAAGAACGTAAAAATGAATCTCTATCTCCAGTACAGACCAGAGATTACGATTCACAAAAACCGTCCAGAAACGTTCCATACGTCCCAGATCAATGAGCACGAAATTCATACCGGCTATAAGAAAAATGAGCGCGGAGAACAATGCCAGCCGCCCAATTGACTCCAGTTTCTTAAAGCCAAAAACATAAACCATTGTGCTCATCAAAAAAGAGCCGGCACTTAACCCAATGAAGTAGATGTAAAATGCTACCCAAAGTCCCCAGGGAACGATGAAGTTAAGATTAGTTACTCCCAAGCCGTTTAAGGCACGAATGACGACAGCGCCCATACCAACTAACGTAACTAACCCAATCGCTCCCCAGGCTGTCAATTTCAAAAATCGTTGTGCTTGTTGCATTTTGGTCCTCCGAATTCGGTAGTCAACTGTTTGTGTGTAGTGCATGAACTAAAGCAGGTAATATACATTTGGCTCAGTTCCTAACTCTTCCTTAAGCCGAATAGACGGCCGTTCTGCAATCAAACGAGCCACAACACTTTCCGGATCATCCAAATCACCAAAGTGGATTGCTCGCCCTATACACGTTTCCGCACAAGCGGGTAACATGCCACGATAAACCCGATGGATGCAGAAATGGCACTTGCGGGCATTTCCTACCGGGGATCCACCTTCCACGCGAATCCGATTTTCACCATACTCTGGCGAAGCCGAACTCTCATATGGTTGGGGTGGATCAGTGTATGTTTTGCCCAAATCAATAAACCGGGACCCATAAGGGCAGGCCGTTAGACAATAACGACAACCAATGCACACATCGTAATCAATGACAACAATGCCATCTTCTTCCCGTTTGTAAGTAGCACCTACTGGACACACAGGCGTACAAGGGGGATTTTCACAATGGAAGCACGGTTTGTACATAAACACCCGCCGCACGTTAGGATATGTGCCAATTTCTTCTTCCAATACAACGTTGTAAGAAACCTCAGGTGGTGTCATATTTTCAGCTTTGCATGCGACTGTACATGCCCGACAACCGGTGCATTTTCTTAAGTCCACAGCCATACCAAAACGAACTTTTTCGCCCCGCTCCCGTTTTTCCAGGGCGCGTTGCAAATCGGCCAGCATCTGATCGATCACGCTACTCTCACCAGAAATTGGGGAGATACCCGGAGTTGCCTTCGCAGGAGAAGCCGCCACCTTTGTGGTTGGTTCTTCTGCAAGCGTCATAATTGTCTCTTGCTCCATACTTTCCACTGCCGGAGCCATCAGCCCACCAAAAACAGGACTGACGAATTTGCTTAAAAACCGGCGTCGTGATTCTTGCACTGAAAGACTGGTGGGTTTGGAAGCAGTTTTTGTATCATTCATAGCAATCCTTCCTTGGAATAATAAAAGGTTGGGTTCTTTAAGTGTTTGTGCCGGAATAAATGTGATTTCAGGTGACAAACACCCGATATTCTGTGCTGTTTTAAGTATAGGAAGGATGCCTGGGGAGATGTACCGTAAAAATTACCGGTTTGCTCTGGCAAGAAGAACAGGGGAAATTACGAAGGTGGAAAACGGCCGTTTCCGTAGAAACTACGGAGTTTTGTCAGATAAAACTTGATTCAGCGATTTTGGGGTCAATATCTAAACAGAATTGGGGATTATTCCAGCAATCCAGCCTGACGAGCATACCGCACCAATTCAACCCGACTTTTTACGCCCAACTTGCTGGTAAGATTGGCGCGATGGCTTTCCACAGTACGTACGCTTATTTGCAATTGTTCAGCAATTTGCTGATTCGTGTACCCTTGAGCAATATATGTGAGAACTTCTTTTTCGCGGGGAGTGAGCGGTTCTACCAGTGTATCCATCTGAGAGGATGACGGCCGTATCCCCTTTAACAATGCCCGCGTCATGGCCGGATGCACATACAAATCACCACGCCAAATAGCATTTACTGCATTAATCAACTCTGCCTCTACGGCTCGCTTAATAATGTAGCCCGCAGCACCTGCCTGAATTGCTTCTTGCAATAAACTCTCATCCTCATGCACAGTAAGAATCAGCACGCGCGTTTTCGGACACGCTTGTTTTACCAGCCTCGTGACTTCAATGCCCCCTAACCCGGGCATACTCACATCTAATAATAAAATATCTGGTTTAAGTTCACGTGTCAGTGCAACAGCCTGGTGACCATTTTCAGCCTCACCCACTACTGTAAAATCCGGCTCTGCATTGAGCAAGGCTCTTAACCCGGCACGTAATACGCCATGATCATCAGCCACTAAAATACGAATAGACATGAGGCACCTCCACAAATACCGTTGTTCCCCGACCAGGCGCACTTTCAATCGTGAATACCCCACCTATAATTTCTGCTCTTTCGCGCATACCAAAAAGACCTAAACGGCCGTTTCGTTGAGATATTTCAGGATCAAACCCAACGCCATCATCCTCCACAATAGCCACAATCCGCTCCGCACCCACCTCCAACAACACACCCACATGCCGGGCTTGCGCATGTCGGGCCACATTCGTCAACGCTTCCTGAATTATTCGATAAAGCGTTGTCTCCACTTCCGAAGGCAAACGTTGCCTTTCCAACCCCACCACTTCCAACTGCACATCCAGGCCTGTTTGGTGCCGATACAAATCAATGTACTGCCGCAGAGCAGCCGCCAACCCCACATGATCCAGACTGGCCGGACGCAAATCCATTGCCAATCGGTGCAAATTTTCAAGTACATCATTCGTCATCTGCTTTAATACACTCGTACGATGCAAAATAGCCTCTGGGGAAGCCGCCTCCTGTTCTAGCAAACGCAACCCCACCATCAGCGATGTCAATGCCTGGCCAGCTTCATCATGCAACTCTCTGGCAATACGACGGCGCTCTTCTTCTTGTGCGGTCAAAGCCCTTTCCAACAACTGCCCCCTCAAAGCTTCCCGCGCCTCTAATTCAGCTACCAGTCGTTGTCGATTTAATTCAGCCTCAATAGCCACCCCCACCTGCCTACCAATAGCCCCCGCCAGTTTAAGTTTCTCTGAAGAAAACACCTTATCCGGAGAAAAAGCCAAATTTAGCACACCAATCGGTTGGTTATGAGAAACCAGCGGCACTGTCAGATGATGCCTAAAGCACCCTTCAGGCTCGCCCCTAGCCAATGCCCGCTTCAAGCGAGGACAATCTTCTCGAATCCTAGGTTGTTGCCATGGCTCTTCCGTGTGCATAAGCTTGTGACAATAACAGGCTTCTATATCCTCTCGTGTTTCTCTGGCCAGGAAATCTTCAGAAAGCCCCTTGCTTCCAACAAACTGAGAAGATCCATCTTCCTGCAAGAGGACAATCCAACCCGCATCACAATCTAACGCACTTAATGCCCCCCTCAAAGCTGCATCAATTACTTCACGAAGAGAACGAGCACCTGAAATTACCCAGGCAATTTGATTTAGAACTGTAAGTTGTTGATTTTGTTGAAGCAATTCATTACGAGAGCGAGCCAAATCGTCTGTCATTGCGTTAAAAGCAATTGTTAACTCCCCTATTTCATCTTCCATATGAACAGGAGCGCGCATGGTTAAATCGCCTTGCCCAACTGCACGCACAGCCTTAAGTAAATCAAAAACAGGACGGGTGAGAATTCGAGTTAATAATAGAACAGTGAGGCTCCCTACAAAGAGGGTGATTAAGGTAACGATTTGCAAGCGGCGGGTAATATCAGAAACGGCCGTTTCCAGCCGCTCATGCGATAACCCAACACGAGCTACCCCCAACTTACCCTCAAAAATTGGCACAGCAATATCCGTAATATACCCCTCATCAGTCCGAATAATTTGTACCCCCCAGCCCTCCCCATCCACATGATTAATAGCAAACAAACCAGAAGGAACCCGTTCAGGAAAAGAATGAGCCACCACCTGCCCTTGTGCATCCACAATAAAAACATAACGAACATCCGGATTCGTTTCCAAAGTAGTGCGTATTTCCTGATTTAGTTCAAAAATATCCTGAGTGAGAATCAAATCTGTGGCATCTTCAGCCAAATCACGGGTAATAGCCACACCCCGCTCTTCCAAACTTTGACGCAAATTAGCTTCCAGTTCAGCCTGCACCAATAACGTTACAGCAATTCCCAACGCCAAAATTGCCAGCAGGACCATCCCCAGCAACTTGTAACGAATAGAGACACCAGTTACCTTACGCCAAAAAAACTGTTTCCATTGACGCCACTGCCCAAACGAAAACCCTCTCATATCTCCACCAATACACTACGGTTGCGGCCACCCCCGCACAGCCGCAGCCATCTCACGAATTGAGTCATATCCTGTGGAATATGGCGGCACAAATTCTTCCACCCGCAAAACCTGCAAAGCCTTTTTACCCCGCTCATCATGATGCATTTCAAGCAAAGCAACCCGAAGCGACTCTTTTAATTCCTTATTCAACTGGGGATGCACAACAACAGGTGGAATACCAAAAAAGGGAGATTGTTCAACGATACGTAATTTATCCTTTAGATCCGGTTCTGCCTGGATCAAAGCATTGTACACCAATGAATCTACTGACGCCCCATCAACAATACCTTCGGCAACTGCACGAATACTATTATCGTGACTATAAGTAAAAATGGTGTCCCCAAAGAAAGAACTCGGCCTTTCTCCAATATTTGCCAATCGGTATTGCACATACAAACGACCAGAATTGGAAAGCGGGTCGGTAAAAGCAAATCGTTTACCACGAAGATCATCAAAGTTTTGGACTTCACTAGATACTGGCACAATTATCAGTGCTTGATATGTCGTTCTCCCTTGAATTCGCGGGACGACAAGGAGTTCCATGTAATTTTCACGCTCCCCTTCTACAAAAGCGCCTCCACACACAAAAGCAATATCCGCCTGCCCTGTCCGCAACAGTTCGTTAATTTCGGCGTAAGTCGGCCGTTGCAAAAGCTCAACTGGCCTATCTAATTTGATTGCCAAATAATCAAGCAATGGGCTATAAGTATCGAACGTGGCTTTGGGGGAAATTACCGCAGCCACAGCAACTCGCAATGGGGTTTTGCCAGGAGAAAGTTCAGCTGCCACAACAGCAGCTTGTGTATCAAGATTTATTTCTACATAAGGGTAATTCTCCTCCTGGCGACATGCTATTAACAATAAAGTAAACAAAAGTAAACAAGCCCAAATTTTTAGGAAGCAGCTACTTTCTGGATAACATACCCTTTTTTTTGTCATGACCAATCTCCAACCGAAATTGTAAAATTTCTCGGATGGAAATTGGGATGTTATTTATCCTCAATTCAATATGACAAACATCACAAATAATCCTTTTGCCACGCCTGCAAACGCTCCAGGGTATATACATACCCACGAGCAATGATTTCATCCACCATGCCAAAATCCACGAGAGGTACATCTGACAAAGGTACGTGAATTAACAAATTATCTTCTTTGGCTTGCTGTAACAGTGTATTAAAATCAGTTTCTTTGATAGAAAACAAGCGGCCTGCCAGGTTGTGCAGAAAATGCCCTTTTCTAAAGTAATGAACCCAGCGTGGCCAATGTTTGCCATAACCTGTTAGGACGTCAAACAAAATAAGGCTTCCGCATGGTAAAAATTGCTTTACTAACAATTTCTGTACCTTATCAAACTGTCCGAAATTGAGTGAAAACCGTAAACTCATGTTCAGGGCATCCGCTAAACGCCCCTTTTCCATAAAAACAGGCTTTCCCTGACTGTCTATTTCTACTAAACACCATAATGGTATCCGCATGGCTTCTATCCGTGTGTCACCATACATTTCTTCCCACAATGGCAGGAGTTGGCGCAAATAGTAGCCACGAGAGAAGGGGATCAGGGAGCGCGAAAGTGGCTGTATTGCTGCTATCAAACGTGGTAACCAGGCTTCTCGCTTTTTTCTGTCTGGGTAGCACAAATATAGTGCCCCTAATATAGCCCCCATGCCTACACCAGCAACAAAATCAATGAATATGTTTTGTTCTTCTATAGCCCGCAGGCTTCCTATATGTGCCAAGGCATGGGAACCGCCTGTACTTAATATTAGTCCGCGTTGTTTGCCTGTGAGAAAACGGCCGATTCTCTCCCAATCTTGTTCATGATGTAACCGGGCATGATGACGGGCATTAAACGGTTTGTGTTGTAGCCAAACGGCCGTTTCTCCCACCTCTTCTCCATCCGCATCCACCAACACCAAATCCTGCTGCGTCAACAACCGCTCATGTCTCAACCGCTCCCCCACCTCCGAATAAACCACATGCTCCCCTGCCCTGGTCACCAACAAAACACGATCCGCTCCTCGAAGACACCGAGAACTCCACTCTGTCCACTTCTCATCAGCCACAAACACCACAAAGCGATTATCCTGCTCCCGCTGCATCAGCCAGCGATTCACAACCGGCGCAAAAGGATGATCCGGTGGCAACTCAGAAGCCCCAGGAAGCCCAAACATCTCATCAAACCGCTCGCTATCCAGCATCAAAGTCAGCCCCCATTTTGCCAGGGCGTTCTGTACCTGTTGGGCAATTTCTGGCATAGGCAAGCCAGATACAAGCGGCACAACAGCTAATGCCATCTTGCTTGTTGGCTGACTCCTGGTAATTGACTCTCGAATTCGCCGCACCAGAGAATGCACCAACTGGTTACGCAAGTGGGGGAATTCTTCTTGCAACTGGTTAAATGTTTCCTGTTTGAGCAAACAAATCTCCGAATCACGCACGGCAACAACTGTGGTCGTATGGATGTTTTTTTCGCCAGCGGTAAACTCACCAATAAACTCGCCAGGAATAATTTCCCGCACCACGATCGAATCATTGGCACGCGGGAAAATAACCCGAAAACGGCCGTTTACCACCAACATCACCCCCTCCAGCACCTCCCCCTGCCGTATCAACACCTCCCCTGCACGCACATGCCGCCAAACCAACTCCTCTTGCAAACGGCGGAGCAACACCGGGTCCATTTCTCCAATCAGATCAGCCAGCATCCCGGCCAACTGCGTTCGCTGAATTCGCGGCTCAACCACCCGAATCAATTCATCTTTCAGCGCCGGGAAACCCTGCATCAAGCGCAGCAACAACTCGCGTGTCACCTCAACCAATCGTGCAGACACCACCGCATAAACAGTTGCCACCCGCGGCTGACCAGTCACCAGAGACATCTCCCCCACATACGCCCCCTCACCCAACCGGTCAAGCTCCAGCACATGCCCCTCATCTGTCACACGGCGCACACCCAATACCCCTTCCATCAAAACATACATACTATTCCCTGATTCATCCTGTTCAAACAGCACCTCATTTGGCTTCAGGTGAATCTGCCGCACATTACCAGAAAGCCATTCCGGCTCATTTTTAAATAGCCGATATAATGTACCCGGAGAGGACTGAAAGGGGACATTTTTGTTCAATTTTTGCATATCCATACTACCGTTGCTTCAACACACGCCGCGCGGCTTCTGCCAAGGAAATACGATTTTGGCGGGCATATACCTGTAAGCCGCGATACGCCTCTTCTTCACTTAATCCGGTGGCCATCAGCTTACCCTTTGCCCGGTCAATCAGTTTGCGCTGCGCCAAAGTCTCCGCCAATTCATCCACACGAGAAGCCAGTGCTTGCGCTTCAGCAAACCGCTTTTGGGCAACAGCAATAGCGGCCATCAACGCTTCGGGATTAACAGGCTTAACCAGATAGCCCTGGATGGGCAAATCCGTTGCCTGCTCAATAAGATCTTGTTCACTGAAAGCTGTAAGCAACAAGATAGGCATAGGTTGCTGGCGACTGAGTGTTTTGGCCACCTGTAACCCATCCGTAAATGGCATTTTGATATCCAGAATTGCTATTTCGGGATGATGATGGTGTGCCAGGCGCAGCGCTTCGCGACCGTTTACGGCCGTTATCACTTCGTGCCCCATGCTCTCCAACATCTTCTTCAACCCAAGGCGAATGATTGATTCATCGTCTGCAATCAAGATTTTCATACAGCTGTCCAACCTGTTACTGCGGGGTCATATCCTCTCTCGGAATACGCACACTGATTTCAGTTCCCTGTTTCAACCGGTGGAACTGGATACGGCCGTTCAGATCATCCCGCACCAATGTTTCCACTATTTCCAGCCCCAACCCCCGTTCCCAATTTTGGGGCAATCCCACCCCATCATCCCGCACCAAAACAATTAGCTCATCCGGCGAGCGCCCTAACGAAACCATAATACGGCCGTTCTGCCCCCCTGCCAGCCCATGTTCCAACGCATTCTGCACCAACTCATTCACCACCAACGCCAGCGCCGTTGCTGCCCGGCTAGGCAAAGCAAACGAATCACCAAACACACGAATCTCCACCTGCTGACCGGGCGCAGTCATCATCTCCGCCGTCATCCGGGCAATGCGCTCCAACACCTCCTTCACCTCCACCAACCGAAAGCCGCGCTCCGACAACACCTCATGCACAGCCGCAATACTGTGAATCCGGTGAATATTCGCCCGCAACACCTGCGCCGTATCCAGCCGCTCCGCATCAGGAATTTGCATCTGCATCAACATCGCCACCGTTTGCAAATTGTTTTTAATACGATGATGCATCTCCCGAATAACGGCCGTATTCGTCACCAGGCGCGCATTCTCAATCGCCAAAGCCGTCTGATTGGCCAACGTAGCAAAAAACGCCTGTTGCTCGGCCGTAAACGTACGGGGAACGGCCGTATAACAATTCAGCACCCCAATCACCCGATCACGCACACTCAACGGCACCGCCAACAACGACGCCAGCCCCTCCGCCCGTGCCAATTCCCGACTCAAATACTCCGGTGCCTCCCGCACATCCCGAATATAAACCGACTCCCCCGTCTGAGCCACACGCCCAATCACCCCCTGCCCCAGCGCCAACGGTGGCCGATGCCGATAAGGACTCGTTGTTCGTTTCGCCGACCGCAACTCCAGCTTCGTACCCGACTCATCCAGCAAAAAAATAGAACACACAGCCGCCCCCATCGTCTGCGCAGCCATCGAAGTCACCACATCCAGCATATCATCCAGATACTGAGGCGACGTCACCACCTCACTCACCTGTGCCAACGCCCGCATCTCCTCAATCTGTTGCCGCTGCTGGTCATACAACTGCGCCTTAACCAACGCCCCTGCCGCCAAATCACCAATCAGCGACAACACCTCAATCTCATCACCCGTAAATGCGTGAGGCTGCACAGTCTGCACATTCATCGCCCCAATAGGACGATCATCCAGCACCAACGGCACCGCCAACAGCGACTGAAACACACCCTCTTCCGCCTCATCTACCATCTTGAAATGCGGATTATGTTGCGCGTCAATAGCATAAATTGGCTCATTCACAGCCACCGCGTACCCGGTCATTCCCTCCCCCACACGCAGCGTTGCCCGCCCCAAAGCCCGTTTTGCCAGTCCAGTTGACGCGCGCAACCGCAAATACTCACCATCCGGATCCAACAAGTAAATGGTGCAGGAATCCACATGCATCACTTCTGTCGTCTTGCGGGCAATCAAATCCAGCGTGGTGTCCAGGTCCCAGGCAGAAGACAACGCCCGCGCAATTTCGCGCAGAGCTGATACTGCCTGTGGCCGGGTGGATGTACCTGTTGCGGGCATATCCTTATTGTAATAGGTAGTTATGCTCAGGAAAAGAGCACCAGGGAAATTGAGGCCGATAGAAGATGCTACATGCAGTCTCCCTTATGGCGTTTCCAGCCCAAAGCCAAACGGGAACAATGGGTCAGCCACGCCGCTGCCAATAATCAAATTTTGCCCTGCAAAACCACTACCGCTTCCACATAAAAAGCGGGTGAAATGTTTGGAAGCGTTTTGGAAGCGTTTGGTGTGGATAATACAATTCAGCTTCAGACCGAGCGTCTGGCAAAATATTTATTCACTGTAAAAGGAGAATTCAAGTGAAGAAGAAACTACCCCTTATCGTTTTATTGCTGTTTGCTTTTGGTTTGGCTGCCTGTAGTAATGGCAATCTTGTTATTGACCCAACAGCACCGGCAACACCTGAGCCGATCGTGGTTGTCACAGAAGAACCAACCCCGATGGAGGAAGTTGTTGACCCAACGGCCGTTCCGACGGAAGAGCCAACTGAAGAGCCAACGGCCGTACCGACTGAAGAGCCAACGGCCGTACCGACTGAAGAACCAACCCTGGAACCCACGGCTGTGCCGGAACCGGTGTGCAATACGGATGAAATCCCGGATCCCACCGGTGCATATGTCATGCTTCGCTTTGTC